>NZ_CP071935.1:1190531-1490531 GCF_030062585.1 Helicobacter pylori
CCTAAAAACTCAGTGGCCTAATGGCTTTGACTCTAAAAAAGCGTTTTTAAAAACGCTTTTTTGGATATTATCCTATAATTTCCTACCATTTTTTAAAACCTTTGATGGGATTTATCGCTCTTCTCACACTTTCAAAAGTAAAGTTTAAATCTTTTATATACTGGAATTTTGTCAATATGGCTGTGCTTTTTAAAAAGTGCATAAAGGGCGTTTAAGGCTCTTCTAAAAGAGTGCGAGCGGCTTGAAGGACTTCAAGGGGCGTGATAGATCGCATGCACAAATGGTTTTTTTCATTCTTTAAGGGGCAAACTCGTTTCTTGCAAGGCGCACAGCTTAAATGGTGGTTCAACACAATCGTTTTTTGAGCTTTATAGGGGCGAGTCTCTTTTTCATCAGTGGGGCCAAAAAGAGCGATTAAGGGGGTTTGCGTGCTAGCAGCCACATGCATGGGGCCGCTATCGTTAGTGATGAATAAATCTAAAACAGCGATGCGTTGTATCAATTCTTCAATGCTTGTTTTCCCGCACAGATTGTAAGCGTTACGGGATAATAAGGGGTTTTTTAACAAGCCTTTGATGAGTTTTAAAATTTCTTCAGAAACGATAGTGTCTTCTTTAGCCCCAAAAAAATAAATTTCATGCCCTTCTTCTAACAAAACAGCCGCAACTTCAGCGTAATAAGAAGCTGGCCATCTTTTAGCGCTCCCATAGCTTGCGCTAGGGTTAAAGCCGATTTTTTTAGGGGTGTTTGGGGTGTGAGTGGGGAGATCAAAGGCTAGTTTTAAGGGTAAAACGCTTTTTTGATCCAATTCTTTTTCTAAAAATTGCGAAAACAAAAAGCAATACTTTTCCACTTGATGATACTCTTTAGGGGCAGCAGTTATCGCATGGCTGAGAAACAAAGAACGAAAAAATTGAGCAAAACCGATGCGAACGGGCGTTTTTGTCGCATAGAGCAAAAAAGCGGAATAAAAATGGTTGTTTAATGCGATCGCTATATCGCAACGCCCTATTTTTTGAGCGAGTTTGTAAGTGGCTAGCAGCCTGAAAAAGGATTTTTTGGTGTCGTCTATAAAAACGGCTTCTATTTTTTCATCTTTTTTGAAAAGTTCGCAAGTAATGGTTGGGCCCACTAAGATAAAATGCGCGTTAGGGTAGTGGTGTTTAAGGGTGTAAAAAAGCGAGCTTGCCATCACCCCATCGCCTAACCAATTAGGCAAACGCAATAAAATACGCATGCGTTTGGGCGCATTTACGCTCATCAATAGCCCTTTTTTAAAGAATTTAAGCTAAAATTTTAGCATACAAATACAAGGAAATGGAATGATTACCCCTAAAGTGTTGAGCGGGTTTAAAGACCGCTTGCCTAAAGATGCGATACAAAAAGCCCAGTTGCTTGCGAAAGTTTCAGTCGTGTTTCAAAGTTTTGGTTTTGTGCCGATTGAAACCCCTCATTTGGAATACGCTGAAGCGCTACTACCTGATGCGAGCAGCGATATTCAAAAAGAAATTTATCGTTTTAAAGACCATGGGGATAGGGATGTGGCTTTAAGGTTTGATTTGACCGTGCCATTAGCCCGCTTTGTTTCTTTGCACCACCAAATATTAGGCATGCCCTTCAAACGCTACGCCATAGGCAATGTCTTTAGGGGCGAAAGGGCGCAAAAAGGGCGTTACAGGGAATTCACGCAATGCGATTTTGATTTTATAGGGAGCGAGAGCTTGGTGTGTGATGCTGAGATCATTCAAGTGATTGTCGCTTCTTTAAAAGCCTTGGATTTAGAAGATTTTTGCGTTTCTATCAACCACAGAAAAATTTTGAACGGGATATGCGAATATTTTGGGATCTCTCAAGTGAATGCAGTGTTGCGCATTGTGGATAAATTAGAAAAAATTGGCTTGAATGGGGTTGAAGAAGAATTAAAAAAAGAGTGCGATTTGAATTCAAACACCATTAAAGAGCTTTTAGAAATGGTTCAAATCCAACAAAACGATTTAAGCCATGCGGAATTTTTTGAAAAAATTGCTTATTTGAAAGACTATAATGAAAATCTGAAAAAGGGCATACAGGATTTAGAAAGGCTATACCAGCTGCTAGGGGATTTGCAAATTTCTCAAAACCTGTATAAAATTGATTTTTCTATCGCTAGGGGATTAGGGTATTATACGGGGATTGTGTATGAAACCACGCTTAATGAAATGAAGTCTTTAGGGAGCGTGTGTTCAGGGGGGCGTTACGATCATTTGACTAAAAATTTTTCTAAAGAGAATTTACAAGGAGTGGGGGCTTCTATTGGGATTGATAGATTGATTGTGGCTTTGAGTGAAATGCAATTATTAGACGAGCGTTCCACCCAAGCTAAAGTCTTAATCGCTTGCATGCATGAAGAGTATTTTTCTTACGCCAACCGATTAGCGGAGTCTTTAAGGCAAAGTGGGATTTTTAGCGAAGTCTATCCAGAAGCTCAAAAAATCAAAAAACCCTTTTCTTACGCTAACCACAAGGGGCATGAGTTTGTGGTTATTATTGGCGAAGAAGAATTTAAAAGCGAAACTTTAAGCTTGAAAAACATGCATTCAGGCATGCAGTTGAATTGCTTGAGTTTTTTAAAAGCCCTTGAAATCATTGGAGAAAACGATGAAGACTTATAATGTCGCTATTGTTGGGGCCAGTGGGTCGGTAGGCCAAGAGCTGATTAAGGGTTTAGAAAATTCTTTTTTCCCGATTAAAAAATTTGTCCCGCTCGCTAGTGCTAGGAGCGCTGGTAAAAAGATCAAAGCTTTCAATAAAGATTATGAGATTTTAGAAACCACGCATGAAGTTTTTGAAAGAGAAAAAATAGACATCGCCTTTTTTAGCGCTGGGGGGAGCGTGAGCGAAGAATTTGCCACAAGCGCTTCAAAAACGGCCTTAGTGGTTGATAACACGAGCTTTTTTAGATTGCATAAAGATGTGCCTTTAGTCGTGCCTGAAATCAACGCTAAAGAAATTTTTAACGCTCCTTTAAATATCATCGCTAACCCTAATTGCTCTACCATTCAAATGACGCAGATTTTAAACCCCTTACACCTTCATTTTAAGATAAAAAGCGTGATTGTTAGCACCTATCAGGCCGTGAGTGGGGCAGGGAATAAGGGCATAGAGAGTTTAAAAAATGAATTAAAAACCGCTTTAGAGTGTTTGGAAAAAGACCCCGCTATTGATTTAAACCAAATCTTGCAAGCTGGGGCTTTCCCTTACCCGATCGCTTTCAATGCGATCGCTCATATTGATACTTTTAAGGAGAATGGCTACACGAAAGAAGAGCTAAAAATGGTGCATGAAACCCATAAAATCATGGGCGTGGATTTCCCTATCAGCGCGACTTGCGTGCGCGTGCCGGTATTGAGGAGCCATAGCGAGAGTTTGAGTATCGCTTTTGAAAAAGAATTCGATCTTAAAGAAGTCTATGAAGTTTTAAAAAACGCCCCTAGCGTGGTTGTTTGCGATGATCCTAGCCACAATCTCTACCCCACGCCCCTAAAAGCGAGCCACACGGATAGCGTCTTTATAGGGCGCTTGAGAAAGGATTTGTTTGATGAGAAAACTTTGCACGGCTTTTGCGTGGCGGATCAATTAAGAGTGGGGGCAGCCACCAATGCGCTCAAGATCGCTCTGCATTACATTAAGAACGCTTGAGTTTATTCAAAGATAACAAAGATGAATGCGCATGCACTTGAATTAAGGATAAGGATCAATCTAACCCAATCTCTAAGAAAGAGCTTTAAGTTACTAGGCTTGCGATGTTAAACAAGGGTGTAATTGAATTTCTCAAGGCTTGATTGAGAGAAATGCTAATATTTGGTAGGTCAAAAGGAATGAAAGGCTTACACTCAAGCAGAGAGTGAATGTTTAGCTAGCGAGTTATTGCCTATTATTCCATTTAAAAGGGTGTGAGTTTAAGGTATAAGGAAAACTTGTATCAAGTTTTATTGGAATGGATTAGAAAAATCTGATTGGATTGACCCTCACAATTTTTCAAACCAATTGTTTAATAGCGGTTAAATATGGCTATATACACTACAATAATAAGATTTTGAAAGGTTGGTAATGGANAGGGCTAAACACTTCCCTCTTTTTCAAACGCCTTGTAGTGTTTAATGTGAGTTATGTTTATAGTTTTTAGGGGGGTAGAAATAAGCACCCCCTTGCATGTTTTAGCGTATCGCAACCTTTGAATTTCAAAAACTCTTCAGTTTTTTTGCCTCAAATGATGGACGCTCTCGCCCCCAAGACCATAATTATTAGAATCGACCTCATCTATAATAACCACAACAGAAGCCTTATTTTTGTTTAACACCTTAACCATCAAATCTGAAACCCCTTCAATCAATTGCTGTTTTTGCTCGTTTGTTGGTCCTCCATTTTCTGGCACAAGTTTGATATTGATAAACGGCATGTTATTCCTTAAAATTGAGATAGCACATTATAACACTTCTATTTAAACGCTTCATTAAGCGCTTTTTCATATTATATTAATTAAACCCCCTTTTAAAAACAATAAAAGCCCTTTTAGTGGCTTTCAAGTCAAGTTAAGTTTGATATACTAACAAAATGAATACTTATAAAAACAGCTTGAATCACTTTTTAAATTTAGTGGATTGTTTAGAAAAAATCCCCAATGTGGGTAAAAAGTCTGCCTTCAAAATGGCGTATCATTTGGGTTTGGAAAACCCTTATCTGGCACTCAAGATCACGCACGCTTTAGAAAACGCCCTAGAAAACCTTAAAACATGTGCATCTTGTAACGCGCTCAGCGAGAGTGAAGTTTGTGAGATTTGCTCTGATGGGAGCCGGCAAAATTCTCAGCTTTGCATGGTTTTACACCCAAGAGACGTGTTTATTTTAGAAGACTTAAAGGATTTTTTAGGGCGCTATTATGTGTTAAATTCTATAGAAGAAGTGGATTTTAACGCCCTAGAAAAACGCCTGATTGAAGAAAACATTAAAGAAATCATTTTTGCTTTCCCTCCCACTTTAGCCAATGATTCTCTAATGCTTTATATTGAAGATAAATTACAACGATTCCATCTCACTTTCACTAAAATCGCTCAAGGCGTGCCTACTGGAGTGAATTTTGAAAACATTGACTCCGTTTCGCTCTCAAGGGCGTTTAATTCAAGGATCAAAGCATGAATTTAAACTTTATGCCCCTATTGCACGCCTATAACCATGCGAGCATTGATTTTCATTTCAATTCTAGCGCTAGGGATTTTTGCGTGCATGAAGTGCCTTTGTATGAATTTAGCAACACGGGCGAACATGCCGTTATTCAAGTGAGAAAAAGCGGTTTAAGCACTTTAGAAATGCTTCAAATTTTTTCTCAAATTTTAGGGGTAAAAATCGCTGAATTGGGTTATGCGGGCTTGAAAGATAAAAACGCGCTGACGACTCAATTCATCTCACTCCCCAAAAAATACGCCCCTTTATTAGAAAAAAATACGCATAATTTGCAAGAAAGAAACCTTAAAATCCTGTCTTTGAATTACCATCATAATAAAATCAAATTAGGGCATTTAAAGGGTAATCGCTTTTTTATGCGCTTTAAAAAAATGACCCCCCTAAACGCTCAAAAAACAAAGCAGGTTTTAGAACAAATCGCGCAATTTGGCATGCCTAATTATTTTGGCTCGCAACGCTTTGGGAAGTTCAATGACAACCATAAAGAGGGTTTAAAAATCTTGCAAAATGAAACGAAATTCGCCCATCAAAAATTAAACGCTTTTTTAATTTCAAGCTATCAAAGTTATTTGTTTAATTCACTTTTAAGCAAACGATTAGAAATCAGTAAAATCATTAGCGATTTTAGCCTAAAAGAAAATTTAGAATTTTTTAAACAAAAAAATTTAAGCGTTAATTCAAACGCCCTAAAAGCCCTTAAAAACCAAGCCCACCCTTTTAAAATTTTAGAAGGCGATGTGATGTGCCATTACCCTTATGGGAAGTTTTTTGACGCTTTAAAATTAGAAAAAGAAAGCGAAAGGTTTTTGAACAAAGAAGCTGCGCCTACGGGGTTACTAGACGGCAAAAAGGCTCTTTATGCAAAAAATTTGAGTTTAGAAATTGAAAAAGAATTCCAGCATAACCTTTTAAGTAGCCATGCTAAAACGCTAGGATCCAGGCGGTTTTTTTGGGTGTTTGCAGAAAATGTAACTTCCCAATATATCAAAGAAAAAGCGCAATTTGAATTGGGATTTTACTTGCCTAAAGGGAGTTATGCGAGCGCGTTGCTCAAAGAAATCAAGCATGAGAAAGGAGAAAATAATGACGAATTTTGAAAAGATTATCGCGCAAAACAGGCTCAAAACGAACGCGGTTTTAACCACTTATTGTGCGATTTTTGCTTTTATCGGGTTGTTGGTGGATGCTATTAGAATCAACGCTAATGATTTAGGCATAGCCCTTTTTAAACTCATGACTTTTCAAATTTTTCCTACGATCACTATTGTCATGTTTTTAGCGGCTTTTGTCATTATTCTTGTTTGTATCCAAAATTTTAGCTCTATCATGTTAAGCGGTGATGAATACAAGCTCATTGACCCAAGCAAGGTTTTAAGCTCTAAAGAAAATCAAATCCATCGCCTTTTGTTAGAGCTTTTAGAAGAGGCTAATCTTCATTTTGAGCCTAAACTTTATATCATTAACGCCCCTTACATGAACGCTTTTGCGAGCGGGTGGGATGAATCTAATTCTCTTATCGCTCTTACAAGCGCTTTAATAGAAAGATTGGATAGAGACGAATTGAAAGCCGTGATCGCTCATGAGCTCAGCCACATACGGCACAATGACATCCGCTTGACCATGTGCGTGGGGATTTTAAGCAATATCATGCTGTTAGTGGCTAATTTTAGCGTGTATTTTTTCATGGGGAATCGCAAGAATAGTGGGGCGAATTTAGCCCGAATGATTTTATTGGGTTTACAGATCATTTTGCCTTTTTTAACGCTTATTTTGCAAATGTATTTGAGCCGCACACGAGAATACATGGCCGATAGCGGGGCGGCGTTTTTAATGCATGACAATAAGCCCATGATCAGAGCCTTACAAAAAATTTCCAACGATTACACCAACAACGATTATAAAGAAATAGATAAAAATAGCACCCGATCAGCGGCCTATCTTTTTAACGCTGAAATGTTTAGCACCCACCCTAGCATTAAAAATCGTATCCAATCCTTAAGAAAGCGTGTGATTTAAATGGAAAATTTTTTCAACCAATTTTTTGAAAACATCGGCGAAGACAAGAATCGAGAAGGTTTGAAAGAGACGCCTAAAAGGGTTCAAGAATTATGGAAATTCTTGTATAAAGGCTATAAAGAAGACCCTAGAGTGGCTTTAAAAAGCGCGTATTTTCAGGGCGTTTGCGATGAAATGATAGTGGCTCAAAACATTGAATTTTACTCCACTTGCGAGCACCATTTGCTCCCTTTTTTTGGGAATATTAGCGTGGGATATATCCCTAAGGAAAAGATTGTAGGCATTAGCACGATCGCTAAACTCATTGAAATTTATAGCAAACGCCTACAAATCCAAGAAAGGCTGACCACTCAAATTGCAGAAACTTTTGATGAAATCATAGAGCCAAGGGGTGTGATCGTGGTTTGTGAAGCCAAACATTTGTGCATGAGCATGCAAGGGGTGCAAAAGCAAAATGCGATCATTAAAACAAGCGTGTTAAGAGGCCTCTTCAAAAAAGACCCTAAAACCAGAGCTGAATTTATGCAACTCTTAAAATCTTAGGTTATAATTCTATACATGAATAGCCCTAATTTATCCTTTTATTATAATGAGTGCGAGCGTTTTGAAAGCTTTTTAAAAAACCATCATTTACACCCTGAAAGCTTCCACCCTTATTTGGAAAAAGCCTTTTTTGAAATGGTGCTTAATGGAGGTAAAAGGTTCCGCCCCAAGCTTTTTTTAGCCGTGCTTTGCTCTTTAGTGGGTCAAAAAGATTATTCTAACCAACAAACAGAATATTTTAAAATCGCTTTAAGCATTGAATGCTTGCACACTTATTCGCTCATCCATGACGATTTGCCATGCATGGATAACGCCTCTTTAAGGAGAAACCACCCCACTTTACACGCCAAATACGATGAAACCACAGCCGTTTTAATCGGCGATGCGCTCAACACCTACTCTTTTGAATTGCTTTCAAACGCTTTATTAGAAAGCCGTATCATTGTGGAATTAATCAAAATCTTAAGCGCTAATGGGGGGATTAAAGGCATGATCTTAGGGCAGGCTTTGGATTGCTATTTTGAAAACACGCCCTTAAATTTAGAGCAGCTCACTTTCTTACACGAGCATAAAACCGCTAAATTGATTAGTGCGAGCTTGGTGATGGGGCTTGTTGCAAGCGGTATTAAAGATGAAGAGCTTTTTAAATGGCTTCAGGCTTTTGGGTTAAAAACGGGTCTTTGTTTTCAAGTGCTAGATGATATTATAGATGTTACGCAAGATGAAAAAGAAAGCGGTAAAACCACTCATTTAGACAGCGCTAAAAACAGCTTTGTGAATTTATTGGGGCTAGAGAAGGCAAGCGGTTACGCCCAAACTTTAAAAACAGAGGTTTTAAACGATTTAAATCTGTTGAAACCCGCTTATCCTTTATTGCAAGAAAATTTAAACGCATTATTGAACACTCTATTTAAAGGCAAGACATGAAAAAAATTCTACTCACCAATGATGATGGCTACCATGCAAAAGGCATTAAAGCTTTAGAACAAGCTTTAGAAAACATGGCAGAAATCTATGTGGTCGCCCCCAAGCATGAAAAAAGCGCATGCTCGCAATGCATCACTATCACCGCGCCTTTGAGAGCGGAGAAAATTAAGGGCAAAGAAGGCCGGCATTACAGGATTGATGATGGCACGCCGAGCGATTGCGTGTATCTGGCGATCAATGAGTTGTTTAAACATGTTTGTTTTGATTTGGTGATTTCAGGGATCAATCTTGGCTCTAACATGGGCGAAGACACGATTTATTCAGGAACGGTGGCCGGAGCGATTGAAGGCACGATTCAGGGCGTGCCTTCCATTGCGATTTCTCAAATCCTTTCTAACAAAAACAAAAACACTCCCTTAAGTTTTGATTTGGCTCAAAAGATCATCCAGGATTTAGTCCAAAACATTTTCAAAAACGGCTATCCTTTAAAAGGGCGCAAACTCCTGAATGTGAATGTCCCTAATTGCTCCTTACAAGAATATCAGGGCGAACGCATCACCCCTAAGGGCTATAGGCTGTATAAAAAAGAAGTGCATAAACGAACAGACCCCAAAAATGAAAGCTATTTTTGGCTAGGGTTACACCCCTTAGAATGGCAAAAGCGTGAAAATGAAGACAGACTCTCTGATTTTGACGCTATTGCTTCAAACCATGCCTCTATCACGCCTTTAAATTTAGACTTAACCAGTTATGATGATCTAAAAAGCTTGGAATCTTGGCATGAGGGAATGTTAAAGTGAGTAAAAATCACCGCTTGGCTTTTTTAGGGCTAATTGTTGGGGTGTTTTTTTTCTTTAATGCATGCCAGCACCGCCTGCACATGGGGTATTATTCAGAAGTTACAGGGGATTATTTGTTCAATTATAATTCCACTATTGTGGTGGCTTATGACAGAAGCGATGCGATGACTTCTTATTATATCAATGTGATCGTTTATGAATTGCAAAAATTAGGCTTTTACAATGTCTTCACGCAAGCGGAATTCCCATTAGATAAAGCAAAAAATGTGATCTATGCGCGCATTGTCCGTAACATCTCGGCTGTGCCGTTTTATCAATACAATTACCAACTGATCGATCAAGTCAATAAGCCTTGTTATTTTCTTGGGGGGCAGTTTTATTGCTCTCAAACCCCTACGGATTACTACGCTATCAATGGCTTTAGCGAGCAAATTTTAATGAGCGCTAATTCGCATTTTATTTTAGATTGGTATGATGTGGTGTTGCAAAAACGGGTTTTATATGTGGATGGGAGCGTGAGCGGGAGGACTTGCGGCTATCAGATGCTCTATAGGGATTTGATTAAAAGCACGATCAAGCGCATTGATTTTAACCGCCCTGAACGCTACTACTATAATTTAAGACTGCCCCTTTATCAGCCATGTTATAGGCAATGAGCAATGGTTATCAGGCGATTGTATAAATTTTGCGCTAGCCATGTGGTGCGTAATTGCTCTTCTTTAAAATGCGCTCAAAATATCCATGGGCATAATTATGAAGTGGAAGTCTTTATTGAAACCAACCGCTTAGATAACGCGAACATGGCGTTAGATTTTGGGTTGATGCAGCAAGAAATGCAAACCTTTATAGACTCCTTTGATCATGCCCATCATTTTTGGGATAAAGAAAGCACTGAGTTTCAGCGTTTTATAGAAAATCATTGCGTTCGTTACGTGAAATGCTCGTTTAATTTGAGCGCAGAGAGTTACGCCCTCATGTTTTTATACTACCTTTCAAGGATTTTACAAAAAAGCGTTTTTTCTAATAATGAAGGGGAGTTAAAAGTCTCTAGCGTGCGCGTGCATGAGACTAAAAACGGCTACGCTGAAAGCTTTTTAAAAGATTTAGAAAACCCTCATTTTAAATCTTTAGTGCATAATCATTGCGTTTCATTTTCGCAAGGCATTCAAAATTTGTGGCATGATAAGGACTTTTTCAATAAAATCATTAGCGATGAAAAACAATGCTTTTTCCACGCTAAACCCTTACACCAAATCCCATGAAACTCCCGGTCGTTGAGAGCTTTTTTTCCTTACAAGGTGAAGGCCAAAGGATAGGCAAACCCAGTCTTTTTTTGCGCTTAGGGGGGTGTAACCTTTCATGCAAGGGCTTTAATTGTAAAACCTCATTGAATGATGAAATCCTAACAGGTTGCGATAGTTTGTATGCGGTGCATCCTAAATTCCAAACATCTTGGGATTATTATGATGATCCTAAACCCTTGATTGAACGATTAGTTAATTTAGCCCCTAATTATAAGGATTTTGATTTCATTCTTACAGGCGGGGAGCCAAGCTTGTATTTCAATAACCCTATTTTATTGAGCGTTTTAGAGCATTTCTACCATAAAAAAATCCCTTTATGTGTAGAGAGTAATGGTTCTATTTTTTTTGAATTTAGCCCTATTTTAAAAGAATTGCATTTCACCCTAAGCGTCAAACTCTCTTTTTCTTTGGAAGAAGAAAGCAAGCGGATCAACCTTAAAGCCTTGCAAAACATCTTAAATAATGCTAAAAGCGTGCATTTTAAATTTGTATTGGAGAGCCAAAACGCCGCTCAATCTATTATAGAAATTCAAAGCCTTTTGAAACAACTCTCCTTAAAAAATAATGAAATCTTTTTAATGCCCTTAGGCACAAATAACAACGAGCTAGATAAAAATCTAAAAACCCTAGCCCCCCTAGCCATAAAGCATGGTTTCAGGCTGAGCGATAGGCTTCATATCCGCTTGTGGGATAATCAAAAAGGGTTTTAAATCCATCATATCATACAAAGCGTTATTATTTTAAGCTAAAAATTGTTATCATTACGCTCATTAAGGGATCATTTCATCTTTGGAAGTTAGGAAATCATGACCATCAAAGTTTTTTCGCCCAAATACCCCACTGAATTAGAAGAATTTTATGCTGAGCGCATCGCTGATAACCCTTTAGGGTTTATCCAACGCTTGGATCTTTTGCCTAGCATTAGCGGGTTCGTTCAAAAATTGCACGAGCATGGCGGGGAATTTTTTGAAATGAGAGAGAATAAAAAGCTCATTGGGATTTGTGGGCTTAATCATATCAATCAAACAGAAGCCGAGCTGTGTAAATTCCATATAAATAGCGCTTATCAATCCCAAGGGTTGGGTCAAAAACTCTATGAGAGCGTGGAGCGATACGCTTTTATTAAAGGCTATACTAAAATCTCTTTGCATGTGAGCAAGAGTCAAATCAAAGCATGCAACCTCTATCAAAAACTGGGTTTTACGCGCATCAAAGAAGAGGATTGCGTGGTGGAGTTGGGCGAAGAGACTTTGATTTTCCCCACTCTTTTTATGGAAAAGATTCTGTCTTGATTGGTGCATCCATTTGACACACGCCCAAGCGACATTCAAACTATCAAACTTTCATTAACACAGCCTAATTAATGTTAAATAAACCCTAAAACAAACGCTTGTTTTTAAAATTTTGTTTTTCAAGCGCTTCGCAAAGTTTTAGAAGCCCTATTTTAGGGGTTAACGCTAAAATAGGCTATCAAAACTACTTTAATGATTTTATAGGGTTGGCTTATTATGGCATCATCAAATACAATTACGCTAAAGCGAGCAGTGAGAAAGTCCAGCAATTGAGCTATGGCGGTGGGATAGATTTGTTGGTGGATTTCATCACCACTTACTCCAATAAAAATAGGGGTTAGGGGGTTTTAATGAGGTTGCAGAGAGGAATTATACCCCAACCCCCTTAAGAGTTTTACAACAAAATGAGATCCAAAACGAAAAAATTTTATCATCACCAAAACCCACCAACGCTATCGGCTAAGTTTTGATTGAATCACTCAAAGGTTTGCACATCCTTCATGCTGTGGGCGGCACTTCGTGTTGGGTATTAGATTTATTGTAAATTGGCGCCATTAAAAGCGATACAATAAAAGCGATTAAAGCAACCACAAAAATATAAAAGCTTAAACCATAACTTTGCAAGCTTTCAGGGGCTGCTATAGCTTTTGCGTTTAACCAGCTTGAAAGTTGAGGGGTAAAGCCGGCGGTTATAGCATAGGCTATGTTATAAGCAAAGGAAATCCCACTAAAACGGATTCTAGCGCTAAACACATCGCTCATAAAAATGGGGCAAAAATTCATAATGCCCGCGCAAAAGCAAGCTAAAAAGTATAAAACTATGGTATTGACTAAACTTGGCACGTTAGAATAAAATTCTTTAAAAAACAAAAAGCCAAAAAAGGCAAAGGCCACACTAAAAGCCATGCAAACTTTGTGCGGTTTGATTTTATCGGCCAAAAACCCGGTGAAAATAATAGAACTTACAATACTAACAAGCCCTAAAATTTGAAAATAGGTTTTTTCAAACGGAGTGAAATTAAAATTGGGATGCGTAAGAGTAAAATTCGGGACAAAAAGGATAAAAATCAAAATACAAGCGGTTAAAACCCAAGTGATAAGCATGGAGATTGATATACCAAAGAGGGAATTTTTAAACACCTCTTTAAGCGGGAATTTGACTAAGGCATCGTCTTGCTTCATTTGCTGAAAAACGGGAGTTTCTTCTAAAAAGCGCCTCAAATACACAGAAATGATACCAAAAATCCCTCCAAGCCCAAAAGCAACCCGCCAAGCCCAAGCTTCAACAACAGGCTTGTCAAAAACCATATAAATCCCGATATAAACCAAACTCCCAAGCAAAATCCCAGAAACTACGGAAGCGGTTAAAAAACCGATATAAGTGTTTTTTTGCCCTTGCGGGGCATGTTCATGGACAAAAACCCAAGCGCCAGGCAATTCACCACCCACAGCAACGCCTTGACAAATCCTAACAAACACCAAAAAAACAGGAGCTATGTAACCAAGATAATGAGCGTTTTTGGGGGTAAGTCCCATGCTATCCACGCCAAAACCCACCAAATGATCAAAAGTTGGCATTAAAGCTAGCGCAAAGGTTGGGATCACCATTAATAAAATAGAGAGCATGAACATGTTTTTACGACCGAATCTATCCCCAAAGTGGGCCATCACTATGCCACCAAGCGGGCGCGCCAGATAACCTGCGGCAAAGATCCCATAAGTGTTGATTTCAGACCAGATAGGGCTAAGCGTGTTCGGGAAAAAGTGTTTGGCAATGATACTTGTAAAAAATACAAAGATGATAAAATCGTAAAATTCTAAAGTCCCACCAAGCGAAGACAATCCTAAGGTTTTCACCTCTTTTTTGCCTAAATGTTTTATTGATCATCCTTTCACTAAGGCTATCGCCCTATTTTAAATTTTTCATTTTGAAACTAAGATTGATAAAATTAATATAGCTACCTTACACCTTAAAGGAATTTTTTTAGATAATAAGCAGTAAATGAAATTTATTAGCACTCAAAGAGTGAATCATTCTACCTTTTTTATCATTAAACACCACTTAAACGAGTTTAAATTTTGTTTACTTGTTTTATTAAAACGCTTTACCCGATTATATCAGCCAAAAAAAACACTCCTATTAAGACTTGGGTAATAACGCTTCCTTTAATTTTTCAATGATAGCTTCTTCTCTTTTTTCACGAAATTCCTCGATATTTTCCCATTCTAATCTTAAATTAGGGTCAATATAATTTCTTTTTTTATACTCTTCTATGGCTTGTTGATTATCTTTATATTCTTCTTTGAGCCACACCTCAGGGTCTTTATCCTTTTTAGCAATATTCTCTGCACCTTCTAAAAGCTGGCGATTAAATAAATAATCCCTCCACCCATAGAAATCTTGATTTAATTTTTTATTTTTCTTATTAAACTTGGACTTTGGATAAATATGGTCTATATGAAAAGTGGTGGTTTTGTAGTTCAGGTGTGGGTATAAAATTTGCAAGATAGGAAAGACTTGATCGCTATATTTATAGTTCACCATCTCTTCTATCATATCGTTAGTGATTTTTAAAGGATTTTTTTCATGTTTGGCTAAATTATGGTTGAATGATTCAAAGGTTTGTGCTTCTTTCATGCTATGAGCAATAGCGCTTAATTTTGTATCTGTCGAGCTACTAAAATAACTCGTGATTTGAGCGTTGCGGACAAATTTTAGGGCTTGTTCTTTATCGTTCTCATTCATTTTTGAATTTAAAAAATAAAAATAGGCTAAACTGGATAAAATATAAGCTGAACCCAAATAGCCGGCATAACCAAAATTTTCTAATAGTTTTGCAGCGTTATAAATGCTTTCTGTGATTTTTTCCCAATTGTCTTCAATCTCTTTGATATTCTTTTTATTAAAATTTTTTAATTCAAAAGTAGTGTCTTTACCAACTAGAAGCAAGCAAGTTTTTAGCACCTGGTCTTGCCCCATGTTTGAAAAGCCTTGGTCTTTTAAAGCGTCCACTAGCTCATTCATTCTTTCTCTAATATCGCTTGAAAAGCTTACTGTCAAAATAGACATCAATAAATCAGAATAGCTTAACTTGACTCCGCCACTATTGACACGGATAAAGATATTTAAAACTTTATTAAGATTTTTTTCTGTTTCTTCAAAAAATGAAATGAGTTGTTTGTCGTGAAAAGCTTTGCTTAGATTTTCTAATAAATCCAATTCATTACCCTTTAAACCATGTTCTTGCGCATAATTCCAAACATTTTTCAACTCTAAAATATCCCCCACCTTAAACCAAAAATGCTCTTTATCGTTTGTAGGCACTTTGGCATGGAATTCAAATTCGTAATTGTCTTCTGGATTGTCCATGTTTGGCCGGCGCTTCAAATTCAAATACAAACGCTTCTCCTCATAAGCGTTGGGGTCATCGTATCTAACCCTTTTTTTCTTAAGCGTTCTAGTGCCTTTAAGCCCGATGTAAAGCGAGGTTAAACGCTGTTGGCCATCTAGGACAATAGACAAATCATCACGCTTGATTTGTTCAATACGGATTTTTTCATTGTGGGGCTTTCGCTCATCGTAATTTGTGATGAATTGATAGAGTTGGAAATTGAGTTTATCGCTATCTTGTTCATCGCTCTTGGCTATATCCTCCTTTTGTAATTTCCAAAATAAAAAAGAGCCAATAGGATAACCCCTAAGAATGGAGTCAAAAAGTTGCTCTATCTTTTTTTCATTGGCTTTTTTGAGCCACACATACTCACGCTGAATGTCAGGCAAAAAATAACGAATGTTCAATCCATCTACCACATTTTTAATGCTATTATCTAAAAACACACCCATGAGAATTTCCTTATTTTGTATTATTTAGGCTGTATTATAATCAAATATTAGATTGAGCTAACTTTAATTTAAGATTTTTTCCACGCACTTTTGGATCACTTCTAAAACCAAGCAAAAAAGCCAATAAATCAAAGCGGCTTCCAAATAAATAGGCAAAAAATCATAGCTGGCGTTCGCTTTTTGTTGCGCGATCCTAAAAACCTCTGCGATAGTTACCACAGAAGCTAAAGAAGTTTCTTTGAAAAGGCTGATGAAGGTGTTACTCAGGCTTGGCGTGGCGACCTTGAGCGCTTGAAAAAAGATGACATGCCAAAAGGTTTGCAAGTAATTCAAGCCCAAACTCAAGCTTGAATCCCATTGATCTTTAGGGACAGAAAGAAAGCTCGCCCTCAAAGTCTCTGAAGCGTATGCCCCCACATTAAAAGAAAACGCAATAATGCCTGCCGGGATTGGATCCATATAAACCCCAATGGCGGGCAAACCATAAAACACCACCACAATTTGGACCAATAAAGGCGTGCCTCTAATGAGCGAGACATAGAAATTCACGCCCGCTAATAAAGCCTTATGAATGAAATGTTTAGGGGGTGCGATTTTAATGAGGGCCACCATAACCGCAATGAATAAGCCCAAAATAAAAGAGATGATCGCTAAAGGCAAAGAAATAGAAAAAGCGGCTTTTAGCATGGGGTAGAAAGCTTCTAATAATAATTCCAAACGCTCCTTGCTTAAATCTAAAGATTCAAAAAACAAAGACAGGTTATGGCTGGCTGACATCTTTTCCAAAAAATTGTTCGCCTAAGCGTTTTAAAACCCCTTTGTTGATCAATCTTTGCATCGCCTGGTTGATAAGCTCTAAAGCTTTTTCTTGGTGCTTGTTAATAACAAAGGAAGCGCCCCCATCTTTTTCTTTGGACTCCCATGCGATTTTAAAGGGGCTGTTTTTATGGGTGTTTAGGTAGTTTAAGATCGCTAAAGAACTATTTAAGGTCAAATCGGCTCGTTTTTGCGCCACTAACAACAAGGCTTGCGCCATAGAATCCACCGAAACGATTTGAGCGTCGTATTTAAAAGCGATTTCCCCATAAGTGGAGCTTAAAGTGTTAGCCGCTCTCAAACCCTTAATGTCTTTAATGTCCTTAATGCGGTTTTCATCTTTCCTAACGAGCATGATCGTGCCTGAATAGCTATAAGGCAAGCTTTTATCAAAAGCCGCTTGGCGTTTTTTAGTCGTCAAACTCACCTGGTTAGCGACCATATCAAAACGCCCCGATTTTAGGCCTGTAAGCATAATATCCCATGAAGTTTCGTGGAATTTGATTTTCACGCCAAGCTCTTTAGCCAACTCCCTAGCCACTTCCACATCATAGCCGGTGAGCTTGCCTTCTTTATTATGGTAAGTGAAAGGGGGGTAAATGCCCTCTGTGCCAACGCTGATCGTTTCTTTATTAATAAGTTTTTCATACAGGCTAGAAGCGTTCAAAAAACCCAAAAAAAAGCTTATTACTAATAAAAATAAAACTTTTTTCATTTTATATTTTAATCCTGAATTTTTTCAAGCATTCTAACACAAAATAAAAATTTTGCATGGTTTGATTTTAGATATAAACACGCTCCAAGCGTTTGGACAAAGTGCTAATGACTTCATAAGGAATGGTGTTTAAAAGCGTGGCGATTTCGCTTGCGTCATTAGCCTTAGCGCTTTTATCCCCAAACAAGATGACCTCATCGCCCTCTTTGGCTTCAATATCATTGAGTTTGATAAAGCACTGATCCATGCACACCTTACCAATAAGAGGGGCTAATTGGTTATTAATCGCTACTTGAATGCGATTGCCCAAATCGCGCACCAACCCGTCCGCATACCCTAGAGCTAAAACGCCCACTAAAGTCTCTTCATTGGTGTAAAAATGCTCGCCATAGCCAATCAATTCGCCTTTTTTGACTCGTTTGATTTGAACGATTCGCGCTTTTAAACTGATAACATTTTTCAATATCGTTTGAGACGACTCTTTCATTTCATTAGAAGGGTAAAAACCATAGAGCATGATGCCTGGGCGATAGAGGTTTAACAAGCGATTTTCATTCCCGTTACACAAAGAAAGGATGCCGGCAGAATTGTAGGCATGGCGGTATTGGAACTCTATTTTTTGATCCAAAAGCTGCTCTAAAAAAGCGTTAAAGGCTTTCATTTGGTTTTTAGCATGGGTTTTAATCTTAGCGTCAGCGTTGCTTAAATGCGTGAATATCCCCTCTATTTCCAAACCTTTTAAAGCGCGGATTTTTTTAATGATTTCTATGCTTTTAAAATTAGGCTCTAAACCCAAGCGGTGCATGCCGGTATCAATTTTAAGATGAATTTTTAAGCGTTTTTGAGATCTTAAAGCCATTTGAGAAAAAACTTCCGCTTGTTCAAGGCTAAAAACCATAGCGCTCAAATCGTTATCAATCAGCATGGAAGCGTTAGCGTTAGGGCTATAGCCTAAAATCAAAATGGGGGTTTTAGAAAAATGAGAACGCAATTCTAAAGCTTCATCTAAGGTCGCTACCCCTAAATAATTAGCCCCTTCTTGTAAGAAAATTTCGCTCGCTTTAATCGCTCCTGCCCCATAAGCGTTCGCCTTGACAACCGCCATGACACAAGCGTCTTTAGGGACAATGCTTTTGACTGCACTAAAATTATGCCTTAAAGAAGCGGTATCCACTTCTACAAAACTCGCCCTTTTTAACATGTCATTTTACTTGTTAGAATGCTTGCTAAAATACCAACGAGTTTCAGAATAAACCACTTTATGCAATAAAATCAAAGCGATCAAATTAGGGATAGCCATAAGCCCGTTAGAAAGATCCGCTAAATTCCACACAAAATCAATTTTAGCCATAGCCCCCACCATCACACTCGCTAAAAAGATCAAGCGGTAATATTTCACTTTTTTTTCACCAAAGGCGTATTCCGTGCATTTTTCCCCATAATAAGCCCAACCAATGATCGTAGAGTAGGCAAAAAAGATCATGGTTGTAAAAATCACCACCGCCCCTAATGAGCCTAGAAAATACTCCGTGCTTTTTAGAGTGAGCAAATTAGCGCTTAATTTTTCCCCATTAGGGAGCAAGGTGTTGTATTCTGGAGCCATTAAAATCACGCTCGCTGTCGCCGAACACACTATTAAGGTTACAATAAAGGTTTGGAGCATGGACACTAGGGCTTGGCGCACCGGGTGGTGTGTTTGAGCGCTCGCAGCAATAATAGCCGAACTCCCCAACCCCGCTTCATTAGAATACAACCCCCTAGCCACGCCCGTTTTTATCATTGTCGCTACCAACGCGCCGCTCGCTCCGCCCACAACGGGTTTAGGGTTAAAAGCTTCTTCAAAAATGAGTTTGATCGCTTGAAGGGCTAAATCAAAATGGCTAACAATAATATAAATGATAGCGATCAAATATAAAAGCACCATAACAGGAGCTAAGTAAGAAGTGAATTTACCAATGGATTTAATCCCCCCTATGACAATAACAGCGGTTAAAATCGTAAGCAATAAGCCTGAAACCCAATTAGGCAGGTTCGCTTGTTCGCTTAAAATGGAAGAAACCGCATTAGATTGCGTCATGTTACCGGTGCCAATGCTCGCAATAATCGTAAAAATCGCAAACGCCATGGCGAGTTTGGGCATGTTAAGGCCGTTTTTGATGTAATACATAGGCCCTCCGTTGTATCCAAACGCCCCTTTTTCCCTGTATTTCACCGCTAAAATCCCCTCAGAATATTTAGTCGCCATGCCAACAAGCCCAGTAACCCACATCCAAAACACCGCTCCTGGCCCTGCAATGCTAATAGCGGTCGCTACGCCTACGATACTCCCAATGCCTACAGTCGCTCCTAAAGAAAGCATGAGGGCGGAAAATTGCGAAATATCGCCCTTAGATTGGGACTCTTTGTCAAAAAGGATCTTGATCGCATAAAAGATTTTACTGAATTGCAAACCCTTAAGATAAAAAGTTAAAAACAAACCGGTGCCTACTAATAAAATTTGCATGGGAATCCCCCACACAAAATTAGATAATAAACGCACCACCGAATCAATCGTTTCCATAAAAACTCCTCAATAAACTAGGGTTTAAAAAAGAAATTCCTTAATCCCTAAAAAATGCAGAAAAAAGCATAATATCGGCATTTTTTTCATTCGCTCCGTCTTGGCTTAAATTGGCGATGATTTTACCAATGGCCGGACCAAAAGTGATGCCAAGCCACCCCAGTCCTGTTGCATGGATTAAGTTTTTATAGCGTTTGTCATAGCCCAAATAAGGAATATCATTAGGGGTTAAAGGTCTGAAACCGCACCATTCTGTGGCGTCTTTCATTTCAAAAGGCTGCGTGAAAGCGGCTAAATTCTTTTTCATGTTAGCGATTTGCTCTTTATCAATGAGAGCGTTATTGGTGTTTAATTCTAATTTAGAGGTGATCCTAACGGTGTCTCTTCGTGGGGTCATTGCCATGAAAATATCCGCAAATAAGGAAGAAGTCTTGGGTTTTAATTCTTCAGGCATTTTAAAGGTGATGCTATAGCCTTTAGCCCCCATCATTAAAAAATCGTTTTTGGTTTTTTTAATGAGAGTGGGGTTAGCCCCGGTGGCCAGAATGATTGTTTCTGCTTGGATTTTTTCCTTATGCGTGATAACGCCATCAATAAGGTTATTTTTAAACTCAAAATCGATCGCTTCTTCGTTATAAAGAAACTCCACGCCCGCGTTTTGTAAATATTCTTGCAAAGAGCGCATCACTTCGCCCGGATCCACATGCGCGTTTTCGGTCAAAAGCACGCTCCCACAGATATTGTCATTAACAATAGGCATGTATTCTTTGGTCTCTTTCACATTCAAAATCTTATAAGCGCCGCTGTTATCGCAAGTTTTAATCTTTTTTTCAAAACTTTCTTTTAAGGTGTAGATCATTAAAAGCCCATCTTCTTTGTACCAAAAATCCATGCCGTCTTCTAGCATTTGATGATACATATCAACACTCAGCCACCCGTAGCGTTCAAACAACGCCATGGTGCGGTGCGTGGACTTAGCGTTCGCGCTTGTCATAAACTTTAAAATCCATTGATAGAGCTTTAAATTAAGCCCAAAGTGGAATTTTAAAGGGGCTTGGTTTTTGAGCATGAGTTTTAGAGTGTCTAACACCACACCAGGGCATGAGAGTGGGGCTTTTTTAAACGCGGAAATAAGCCCGGCATTCCCAAAAGAAGTGCCGTTTGCACCATCGCTTTTTTCAATCACGCAGACCTTATGCCCTAACTTATGCATAGAATACGCACAAGAAAGCCCTACAATCCCACCACCTATGACCACGACTTCTTTTTTCATGCTGATAGTCCCTTTAATAGATTACTTAAATAAATTACTTAATGGCTATCGCTTCAATTTCTACTAAAGCGTCTTTAGGCAGTTTGGCCACTTGAAAAGTCGCTCTAGCCGGATAAGGCTCTGTAAAATAGCTCCCATAGATTCCATTCACCACAGCAAAATCGTCTAAACTTTTCAATAAAATAGTCGTTTTAACCACGCTATCCATCCCTAACCCTGCTTCTTTTAAAATCGCTTTGATATTTTCCATGGACTGCGTGGTTTGAGAATGAATATCCGCACCTTTAAATTCGCCGGTGCTCGCATCAATGCCCAATTGCCCAGAGACAAAGACAAGATCGTTAGTAGCGATAGCTTGAGAGTAAGGGCCTATAGCCTTTGGGGCTAGCGTTGAATGAATGACTTCTTTCATGATTGAAACTCCTATGATTATGTGTTGTGTCAGCTATTATTATGCAATCAAATTAAAAAGAAATAAAAAATGAGCGCAAAACGCCATGAATTTTCATCTTATTATTAAGGTATTGTATATTTTTTACCCATATTTAGAAATTCTTAAACGGGTTTTATTTGAATTTTAGGCTTTGTTATCATCAATTTTAAAAGCTACCACTCGCTTGCAAGCCCTTTTATTATGATTTATTGTAAAAAATGCTTTTGAGCATTTTTATAGACACTCATTGCCACTAAAAGAGGGCAAAGCCACAATCTGTTTTTAAAATAGAATTAGAAATTTGGACAAAACCTTGACTTTTATTATTGAGTTTAGATACAATAACAATCGTCTTTTTGAATAAAGAGTGCGGGAATAGCTCAGTGGTAGAGCACGACCTTGCCAAGGTCGGGGCCGCGGGTTCGATCCCCGTTTCCCGCTCCATATTGATTTAACTTCTAGAGCATGGTTTCTATTTAGTTTGCCCAGGTGGTGGAATTGGTAGACACAAGGGACTTAAAATCCCTCGGTAGCAATACCGTGCCGGTTCAAGTCCGGCCTTGGGCACCATTTTCAAATTGAGTGCGATTTGATTTTATTTTTTGAATACGCTAGTGTTAAAATTTAAGGCGACATAGCCAAGTGGTAAGGCATGAGTCTGCAAAACTTTGATCCCCCGGTTCGAATCCGGGTGTCGCCTCCATTTGTAGTCATTTAGGGACTTTTGCAAGGGACTTTTATGAAAATAGCGGGAGATGGCTGAGTGGTTGAAAGCGGCGGTCTTGAAAACCGTTGAGGGTCATACCTCCGGGGGTTCGAATCCCTCTCTCCCGGCCACTTGATTAAAATCTTTTAAGCGATTTGTTTTGGCAAATTCATCTCTTCTTTTAATTAATAAAGAATTTTGTGAATATTGATTGTCTCTTTTAATTGAAATTTAAAGATTAGTTTAAAGGATTTTATTCGGTGGGATTGTCAGCATCAAGTCTTATTGTTCCTTTTAGCGTTATTTTAATGGTGGTTTTCACTAAAAGAGTCGCGCTCTCGTTGTTTGTGGGCATTTTAGTGAGCGCTGTTTTAATGCATTCGTTACACCTTTCTTACATCGTAGAATATGCCTATATCAAGATCACTTCCGTTTTTTACACTTACGAGCCAGAAAAAGGGCTTCATTTCAATCTTTCCAATCTCTATGTTTTTGGGTTTTTAATCTTTTTAGGCGTCTTAAGCCAGGTGATTTTAAAATCCGGTAGCGTGCAGAACTTTGTCAAAAAAGCTAAAAAATACTCTAAAGACGCTAAAACCCCCGAATTTATCGCTTTTTTTTCAGGCATTATTATTTTTGTAGATGATTATTTTAACGCCCTAACCGTGGGGCAAATCTCAAAATCTTTAAACGACGCTCATAACTCCACACGAGAGCGCTTGGCTTATATTATAGACTCCACTTCAGCGCCGGTGTGTTTGTTAGTCCCTATTTCTAGCTGGGGGGCGTATATCATGGGGATCATGAATAACGACAGCTCGCCCTTATTAAAAGATAGTTTTTCGGTGCTTGTACAAAGCTTGAGCAGTAATTATTATGCGATTTTTGCGCTCATTGCGGTCTTTCTCACTATTTTATGGCAAATCAACCTCCCTAGCATGAGAAAGTATCAAAACATAGGCGTGAAGGATTTTTATAGCGAACAAGAAGAAGGCTCTTCAAAACTAGCCCCCTTAAGCCTGTTACCCCTTTCTATTTTATTATTGATCGTGTCCATTTCATCATTGATTTTTTATACAGGAGTGGTCTTAAAAAACACTGATGCGAGTTTTTCGCTCTTTTATGGGGGATTGTTTTCGCTCATTGTTACTTATCTTTTAGCTTATAAGTTTTTAGAAAAAGGGAGCTTTTTTAAACTCATGTTGGATGGCTTTAAGAGTGTGGGGCCAGCGATACTAGTCTTAACGCTCGCTTGGGCTATTGGGCCTGTGATTAGAGACGACGCTCAAACGGGGCTTTACTTGGCCCACATCAGCAAGGGATTTTTAAATAGTGGGGGAGGCATGTATATGCCTTTAATCTTTTTTTTAATTTCTGGGTTTATCGCTTTTTCTACCGGCACAAGCTGGGGAGCGTTTGCGATCATGCTGCCCATTGGAGCGGGCATGGCTAATGAAAGCGATATTATTTTGATTGTTTCAGCGATCCTTTCAGGCGCGGTTTATGGGGATCACACAAGCCCCATTTCTGACACGACTATACTATCGGCTGCAGGGGCAGGGTGTTCGGTGCAAAGCCATTTCATCACGCAACTCCCTTATGCCACTATTGCGATGCTTTGCAGCGCGGTGAGTTTGGGGGTGGCAAGTTTTATGCATTCGCGCTCGCTCGCTTTTTTAATCGGTGTGGCTTTACTTGTTGGGGTGTTTTATCTTTTAAAAAGGTTTTATGGTGAAAACTAAAAACTTAAATTAGGCATTGACCTAAAAATTTAAAAATCCCATTTTTTAAAATTAAAATAAGGTTTTAGCGATCCATGTTGGATTAAAAAAGAGTCTTATTTCATTATCAATCAATTAAAAAAAGTTGTTCAAAAATAACCACCAATTATAAAAATATTCACAAATCTCTAAATCGTAACGCTTTTTTAAAAAATACATTTTTTTTAATTTTTTAATCAATCGTTAAGGTGTTTTGAGTTAAATTTCCTTATCTGTTAAACATACGGATAATGTTATATCTTAAGGAAAGAAAATGGGGTTAGGACACTAATAAGTTTAGGGATTTTGTTAAGCGTTTTGAATGGCGATGATCTGAGATTGTATTCAAAGCCTTTAGTCTATTCGGCTGGAAGTGGGATTATTGGGATTGATATTGACAAACGGACATTTTATAAACGAGCGTTCGCTTTCACGATGAAATCGTTGTTCGGTGAAAACTTGCTTTTGTTTGTCAAATTAAAGCATTCTGCGTTGACGAGCAAACACATGAAAGGGCCTTTAGAAAACCGCCATCACCATTCTTTCACTAAAAATTATGAAAAAGCGATCAATGGTTGTCAAAAGTATTTCCATATCAAATTGCCTGAAGGCGCTCCTAGCAACTTCAAATCAGGTTCATACATGGCGACTATGGTGGTGCGTTTTTAAAGCGTTATTTGGGGTATTCTTTAATACCCTTATCATCTTTTAAAATACCATCTTTCAAAAGCACAAATTTATTTTTTAGCCCTTTTTTAAATCTTCTTAAAACTCTTTTTGTTGTATTGATTGAGCAAAGTATTTTCAAAACATGGATAAAATCCATAGAAAATTTATAAACTTAAAAAAGCTCTGTTTTCATCAAATACGGGTTACTAAAACTTTTTATGGCGGGTTAAAACATATTTTTGGCTTTAATTGTTTCTTTTAGGATTAGTTTCATCAAGGTTTAAAGGATTAGCGTCTTTCCTCTTGTCATTTGGCGTTAAAAGCGATCCAATTAGCCCATTCCTTGAATTTTTTGTAATCATCTATTTCTATCTGCCCTAAAAACATGAAGCCAAACAAACCCCCTACAAAAACGCTTCTAATTTATAAGCTTTTTTATGCTCTTGTTTCAAATCCATGTAAGCGTTTAAAAGCATGTATTCTTCAAAGGATAAAACCGCTAGATGCTCCTTAGCGAGATCGTTCATTTCTAATTCTAACAACACGAATAAAAAGGCTTTTTGCGCCTTATCGTCTTCTTGGCTTAAAATCTCAAAAAATTGGAACCATTGATCAGGGACAAGAAATTTTTGCGCTTTTTGCGCGAGCTTTAAATAATCGTCTTTATCATAACCCACCTTTTTGCAAAGCTCTGAAATTTTTAAAGTGTCTGTGTTTAAAGATTTTTCAAAAAAGGCTTTTAAAAAAGCTTTCACGCACTCTTTATCCAAGTTCTCTTGCATCGCATTCAAAGCCTTCAAAACCTCTTTTTTGCTGCCTTTTTGGGCGATTTCTATAAAAGCGTAGCGGCGTAATTCCAAAGGGATTTGCGCGTTTGTTAAAACTTCAAAGGCGTTTTTCAAATCGTTATGAATGAAAGCCTTCAAGCGTTTAGAAAAATAAGCATGCTCATAAGCCAGAGAGTGCTTAGCGTGATCTTTAGGCTCAAGGGTGTTGTTTTCTATATTGTGGTAATGCTTAAAAAGGTTATCCACTTTTTCGCACCCGCTATTTGGCGTGTTTAAATCAGCCTTTAGATCATAGCGGGCTAAGATTTGAGAGAGGTTTTTAGCGAGATCGCTTTTAAACTTCGTTTTTAAAAAAGTCTTTTGAGTGTCTTGAGACAGGATTTGTTTGAGCAATTTGTCAAAATCCCTTTTTTCATGGTATAAGCGGATTTTGTGGCTGAGATTGTGTTTGAATAAAAAAACCCATGAAAAAAAAGCGAACATGCCCAAAACGCCCATAAGCCATACCGCAATGGGAAGATTAAAGCTGTAACTCCCTAAATTGAAAGCATAAGCTTGCGGATCAATACTATAAACAAACACACCAAAACCCACAATGAACAAAAATGTAAAGATAATGTAAAAACGCATGTGCACCTCCTATTTATGGTATGGATGCTTAAAAATAATGCTTAAAGCCCTATAGATTTGCTCGCATAAGACAATTTTAGCCACTTCATGGCTAAAAGTCATCTCGCTCAAACTCCAAGCTTGACAATCCTTTAAAAACTTTTCTTCAAACCCATACGCTCCAGCGATAAAAAAATTAATATTAAGATGATTTTCTAACATTTTACTAAACGCAAAGCTATCGCCCCTTTGAGCTTTAGGGTGTAAGGCAATATTTTTTGCCTTAGGGTTTAAATACGGCTCAAAGGCTAGAGAGTAGCTTTTTTGAGCGAGTTCTTTAGAAACTTTTTGAGCGTTAGCGGTATTTTTAGGGAATAAATCCACTAATTCCAGCTCGCAATCAAATCGCTTGCATTGCTTTTGATAGCTTTTCACCAAATCTAGGGGCGAATTTTTAGCGATAGAATACACCACGCAACGCATCAATCTTAAAACTTTAAAAAATCTTTGAAGTCTTATGCATCATCATAGCGATGAGATCGCTCAAAGTCTTTTTCAAATCCTTCCTATGCACAATCATATCAATCAAGCCATGTTCTAATAAAAATTCCGCTGTTTGAAAGCCCTCAGGCAAATCCGCCCCTATGGTTTGTTTAATCACCCTAGGCCCTGCAAAGCCTATCATCGCTCCAGGCTCTGCGATGATGAGATCCCCTAAAAAAGCAAAAGACGCGCTAACGCCCCCATAAGTGGGATCGCTTAAGAGCGAAATGAAAGGGAGTTTGGCCTCACTCAATCGGTTCAAAGCCGCGCTCGTTTTAGCCATTTGCATGAGCGAATAAGTGGATTCTTGCATCCTAGCCCCCCCACTCGCTGAAACAATCAGTAACGCTTCTTTTTTGGCGACCGCACGATTGATCGCTCTTACGATCTTTTCGCCTTCCACAGAGCCTAAACTCCCTCCCATAAAGCTAAAATCAAACACCACGATCTGCAAAGGCATGCGGTTGATTTTAGCCTCACCGCTGATCACTGAGCTTGGGCGGTTAGTCCTTTTTTCGTATTTTTTAATGCGTTGTTTATAACTCTCTTTATCCACGAAATTTAAAGGATCATTAGGCCGTAAGTGCTTGTCAAACTCTTCAAAACTCCCCACATCGCATAAAAATTCAATCCTTTCAGTTGCGTTCATGCGGAAATGGTAATGGCATTTCAAACACACGCTGTATTTACCAAACACTTCTTTATGATACATTAACGCATAACATTTAGGGCATTTCACCCAATGGCTTGGCTGTTCTTCCTTACTTGGCGCTGTCCGCAATTTATTGATCTTAAAATTTTTAAAGAAATCTGCAAATCCCATGTTTTTCCTTAATTTTGCAGTTTTGTTAGGATTGTATCCAAGTTTTGCTTATAATAAACAAAATTAGCTTAAGAGTAGTGATGCAAGGGTTTCTTTTACAAACACAAAGCATAAGAGATGAAGATTTGATCGTGCGCGTTTTAACCAAAAACCAGCTCAAAACCCTCTATCGTTTCTATGGCAAACGCCATAGCGTGCTGAATGTGGGGCGTAAAATTGATTTTGAAGAAGAAAACGATGATAGATTTTTACCCAAGTTAAGGAATATTTTGCATTTAGGCTATATTTGGGAAAGAGAAATGGAGCGCTTGTTTTTTTGGCAACGCTTTTGCACTCTTTTGTTCAAGCATTTAGAGGGCGTGCATTCTTTAGATAGCATCTATTTTGACACTTTAGATGATGGGGCTAGCAAACTCTCCAAACAGCACCCCTTAAGAGTAATCTTAGAAATGTATGCAGTCCTTTTGAATTTTGAAGGGCGCTTGCAAAGTTATAATTCTTGTTTTTTATGCGATGCAAAATTAGAGCGTTCTGTCGCTTTAGCGCAAGGGTTTATTTTAGCGCACCCCTCTTGCTTGAAAGCTAAAAGCTTGGATTTAGAAAAAATCCAAGCTTTTTTTCGCACTCAAAGCACGATTGATTTAGAATTAGAAGAAGTGGAAGAATTATGGCGCACGCTGAATTTAGGGTTTTAAAAGGTTAAAAATGAAATTTAAATTTTTGAATATGGATAATGAGAGCGGTTTTATTTTGATTGAAAAAGAATTGAAACGATTGAAAATCACCGCTCAAGTCAAAGAAGACTGCTTTGAATTAAAAGGCGAGAATATAGAGCGCGCGAGAATCTATCTTAAAACGCTTTTTAACTCCAATATTGTGGAATTAGACGATAACAAAAAAAGCGCAAACGCTGTAATAGAGCGCTTGAAATCTTTAGGTTTAAAAATTGCGGTGGCTGAAAGCTGCTCTGGGGGGTTATTATCGCATGCATTCACTTCCATTAGCGGGGCTTCAGCGGTTTTTATGGGGGGTATTGTGTGTTACAATGAAGAGGTTAAGCGCGAATTATTGAAGGTCAATGCCACGACTTTAAAAGTCTTTGGGGTTTATAGCGAAGAATGCGTGAAAGAAATGCTATCAGGCGTGTTTTTAAATTTTAAAGCAGATTTAGCGTTGGCGATCAGTGGGGTGGCTGGCCCTAATGGAGGGAGTAAGGCTAATCCTGTAGGCACGATTTACATTGGCGTGCAAAGATTGGGATCTCAAGCTTTAATCGATCGCTGTTTTTTTGAAGGCAATAGAGAAAGCATTCAAAACAAAAGCGTAGAGCATGCACTAAACATGCTCGCTAGAATGCTATAAAACTACCTTAACGCGCAAACGCTACCAAATTCTTTTTGAGCGACCTTAGCGATGTAGGCGATTTCGTTATCGTTAAGGTTTTCAACGCTCGCTTTTAAATACCTTTTGATTTGCTCAATCTGGCAACCCACTAGCTTGATTTTCACCACAGCCACCTCCGATTTTAAATTCGTGTAAGTGTAGGCTACCTGAATCTTAGTCGCTAGATAATTATAGATAGCGTAGCTGATATTCGTAGCCGTTTGCTCGGACTCATGGAATTGCTCCATGAAGCGTTTTTTATACTTCAACATGATTTCATGAAAAACCACGATCAAGCTCAATTTAGCGTTTAAGGTCGCTTGCTCAATCCCTAAATATTTATTATTAACAGGGATATACGCCACGCCCATTTCTTCGTAGGGGACTTTAGGGTCTTCAAAAACCCAAGCTGGAGCATCAGACAGTTCTGATTTCATGCCCTTTAAATCAGAAACTAAAATCCCATCATCTCTTAAAAGACTCTTAGCGCTTAATGAAACGCTTGAAAACACCCCTAAAAGAGCGATTAAAACCATTCTTTTAAACAAAATACCACTCCTTAAACTTTAATTTAGGTTTGATTATAGTTAAAAAGTTTTTGATTTTGTTTAATCACAACCAAGTAATTGCATCAACTTTTGATTTTCTTGATTTTTGGCTCGCTTCCGCCACCCTCTTACCCAAAGCGATCAAGCATGCGATTTTAGGCTTATTGATACGCTCTTCTAAAACTTCGCCCACCTTTAAAGGATCAAAGCCTCCAATAATGCAACTATCCAATCCCATTAAGCTCACGCCCATGCAAATTTGCCCCACAGCGATATAGCATTGCTCTAAAATATAGCTTTCTAATTTTTGCATGCTGTGGTTGAATCTCACGCCAAGCATTTGAGCAAAAGAGGGGATCACTCTAACCTTATAAGACTCCGGATAAAGGTTTTGCATGTAGTGGCCGTATGGTAACAACTCGCTAGGTCTTAAAGAGCATACCACCATTAACGCTGAAGCGCTTTTAATCATCTCTTCATTAAAATAGCTGTGCGCTGCAATTTGTTTTTTTAAATCCTTATTAGTAACTATCACAAAATGCCATGGTTGCGTGTTGTAAGAGCTTGGCGATAGCCTGGCGATTTCAGCAATTTAATTCTGTGCTAGAAAACTCATAATGGCTATCAAACATCTTGCAAGAATGGCGCTCGTTTAGCAATTGTCTTCTTTTTTCTTGATCCAAAAATTTCATTGATTTTCCTTTATTTTTTTAGAATTTTTCGTAGCATACAATAAAATCCCTAATGAAACAATTACCATAAATAAGCTTAAAATCTGCCCCATGCTCAAATTTAAAAAATAAACCCCCATTTGGCTATCCGGCTCTCTGTAAAATTCCGCAATAAAGCGCATCAGGGAATACCCCAAGCCATAAACCACAATAAGCAACCCATGCGTTTTGGTGTGTTTTTTAGCCCACATTACCATTAAAAACACGACAACCCCCTCTAAAAACGCTTCAATCAATTGGCTAGGATAGCGCAACTCGTTATCCACCATAATGCCTATGATTTGCCCTAAATGGCTGTCTTTGGGAACAATTCTCCCAAAAAGCTCCTGGTTTAAAAAATTCCCAATTCTCCCAAAAACATACCCTAAAGGCAGGCTGATCGCAATCAAATCCAAATAAATCAAAAGCTTTTTCAAATCCTTACGGCTATAAAGATACGAAGCGATCAAAAACCCCACCAACCCCCCATGATAGCTCATCCCACGAATGCCCACAAAATTCCCATGGCTATCAAAAGGGTTAAAGATTTGCCAAAAATGCGTCAAATAATAGCCAGAATTAGGCTCATAAATAAGAATGTATCCTATCCTTGCCCCTAGCACAATGCCAAGCTCCGCCCATAAAAAATAACTCTCAAATTCCTTCCTTTCAATGGGGAATCGTTTGGGGTCTTTTTGGATCATTCGTAACGCCATGTAAAATGCGATAACAATCGCGCACGCATACGCCAAACCATACCAATGCACTTCAATACCGCCAAGACTAAAAGCGATAGGGTTAAATTGATCATAAATCGTATTCCAAGCGTTCATAATCAATCCTTAAATTTCAAATTCTTTAGGGGGGATCGCTTCAAATTCATACCCTAACAGCGCGATTTTATGCGCATGGAGCATCAAGCGTTTGGCTGAACTTGGCTCGTTATTATAGAGCGTATCGCCTATAATGGGGTGGTTGATATGCTTTAAATGGACTCTGATTTGGTGGGTTCTTCCGGTTTTGATTCCCACTTTTAAAAGGGTTTTTTTGTTGATGACTTTTAAAGGCGTGATGATCGTAACCGCTTCTTGCCCTTTTTTAGAGATTTTACTGAACGCTTTGGTGGTTTTAATCGTGAGAATGGGGGCGTTGATTTCTCGCTCTTCTTCTACAATCCCTTGAACGAGAGCTAAATACTCTTTTTTAACCGCCCTGTCTTTAAAAGCCTTTTTAGCTTTCAAGTGGAACTCTGAATTTTCTTTCACCAATAAAATCACTCCGCTTGTTTCTTTATCCAAGCGGTGCAACAGCGTCCAACCTTTGAAAAAAGAAACCAGATCATAGCTCTCTATAAAGGGGGGTTTAAAAAGGGCTAGAATGTTTTCATCTTCAAAAATCACGCTGGGTTTTTCAATTTTTTGGACATTAAAGCGTGTGTTTTTAGGCAATTCCTTTCTGGCGACCATCAATTTCTTCCCCCCTATACTCACTAACCCCAAATCAATCAAAGCTTTGGCTTTTTTATGCGAAATGTTTTCTTGAACGCTCAATACTTTATAAGCTTTTTCCATGTTTATCCTTTTTAATGTTTGATAAATGCAAGCAATTCGTTTAAATCATGCCCGTTTTCTAAAAAACGCGCCACGCCTAAATTTTTGTAATCTAAAAGAGCACCTAACAGATCCTCTTTTTGAACGATTTTATAAGGCTTGATTAATTCAAACAACGCCACCTGGTTGAAAAGATACTCCCCTGTGATTAGGCGTGCATTAAAAAACGCCGGCTCTAAAGGGTTATGCCCCCCCATTTTGACAAACGAACCCCCCAAAATGACAATGTCTGCGATCGCATAGAAGTTATTCAATTCCCCCAAGCTATCCACTAGCAAAATATCGCATTCCACAAAACCTTTTGAAGAAAAACACTCCCAACTAAAAGGCGTCGTTTTTAAAATATCTTGCAACAAATTCCGCACGCTTTTAAAACGCTCCGGGTGGCGCGGCACAACAATTAGCTTTGCGTTCTTATGCGTCTTTTTGAACTCCAAAAACGCTTTTAACCCCAATTCCTCCTCGCCCTCATGCGTGCTGGCTAAAACAATGTTTAAAGCGCTTGGGTTTTTAGGGTAAAACGAAGTGATCACAGGCTTTGAAAAACGCTTGATATTCAAAAAATCCACCACTTTTTTAGCCCCTAGATTCAACAAGCGCTTTTGATCGTCCTTGCTTTGCGCTAAGATCAAATCAATGCGTTTGAATAAAAGCGCATAAAAGAAAGAAAAACGCTGATACTTAGAGTAAGAGCGAACGCTGATCCTAGCGTTAATGAGCATGGTTTTTGCCCCTAATTTTTGAGCCGTATCAAACACATTAAACCACAATTCCGCTTCTGTAACCACCAAAGTTTTCAAGCGTTTTAAGTTTTTTTTCCATGCGAATAATAAAGTTTCAAAAGGCAGGTAACGCACTTCTATGTGTTGAGAGCGCTGATAAGTTTGAGCGGCTAATTCAAAGCCGGTATTAGTGGTAACGCTGATTAAAATCGGCTCTTTTAAAGCTTGAATGATTGGCTCTAAGGATTTGACCTCCCCATAAGAACATGCATGGAACCAAAAAACCGGCTCGCTTTTTAAAAGATTGTCTTTGAGAAAAAAACGAGCCTTTAAAGAATGGCGGTATTTTTCTTTAAAACTCAAAAAGAAGATGAAAGGTGCACCAAAAAGATGCCCCAAAGTTAACAATAAAAGGTAGAAAAACTTAAACAATCAAACGGATTCTTGGCTTTCTTTTTGTTGGTTTTCTTCTTGGCTTTCTTTTGGAGGTTGAGCGTTACTTTCATACGCGCCCTCAGCGTATAAAATACGGCCGCAATACGGGCAAGTGATCATATCCCCACTCGTTAGCACTTCGGTATAAATCTTATCATTCAATCTAATAAAACAACCCCCACAAGCCTGTTTTTTGATCGTTACAATGCTCGTGTTTTTCGCCCATCTTCTGATCCTTTCATAAAAGCTATAGATTTTAGGCTCGGTTTTTTCCACGAGTTCTTCTTTCTTTTTGAAGATGATCTGTTGGGTTTCTTTGATGTTTTTGATTTCGTTTTCCACTAAGTTTTCCAATTCCAACGCTAATTTTTCAAGCTCTAGCATTTCTTTTTTCAAAGCTTCTTGTTTTTCGCTTTTGCGCTTGATTTCATTTTGCAAATTTTCAATTTCTCTGTTGGCTTGGTTGGATCGTTCTTTAGCAATATCTTCTTCAATGTTTAAAGATCGCAATTCCCTTTCGGATTTGATCTCGCTCATTTTCTTTTGGATACTGGCGATTTTAGCGTTCGTGTCTTGTAAGGTTTGCTCGTTTTTAGAAACCTGCAATTTTAGGGCTAATTTTTCTTCTTCCAGATTCAAAATCGCTTTATTTTTAGCTTCTTTATCATTCAAGGCTTTATCCAAGTCTTTTCGTTTTTCTCTGATCAACGGCTCTAAAGAGTCAATTTCTTTATCCAAATGCGAAATTTCAATCAATTGTTTGAGGTGGGTGTTCATCGCTTTCCTTTAAATGATTTGCAAGGGGTTTTTAAAATTCTCTATTTTAACCAAATAATTGAAAGAATGCAAAATTTCAGCCACAATCAGTGCAAAACCCCTTTCGCTATAATAATGCGTGGCGTCAATCAAGCTTATCCCTAAAGATTGAGCGATCATGGCGTCATGGTATTTCACATCGCCTGTAATCAAACAGCTTTGCGCTTTTAAAGAAGAAAACATGGACGCCCCCGATCCGCACACAAACGCTAAATCTTTAATCATTTGAGAACTTTTGACGCATGCTAATTGTCCCACCCCTAAAGAAGATTTAATCCTTTCTACAAGCGCATCAAATTCTATATTAGCGTTTTCTTTCACTAACATAAGGCCTTTTTCCATCAAGCCATCAAACCCTAAAAGCGCGTGCGCGAAATGCTTGTTTAAATGCGTTTTGTCAAAATTCGTGTGCATGCTGATGACTGAAATGTTTTTTTGGATTAAGATTTTTAAAATATTCCCCGGATAAGCCTCATAATTTAGCGTTTTTAAGGGCTTGAAAATTAAAGGGTGGTGCGTGATGATTAGGGCGTTTTGTGGCGCGTTTAGAGCGATTTGAAGCGTGATTTCTAAGCATGCGATAATCTCGCTAAACTCGCTATTTCCACTCCCCACATTCAACCCGCTATTATCCCACAATTCTTGGAGTTCAAAAGGCGAAAGGCGGTTCAAAACTCCCAACACTTCCTTAACTAACGCCATTTTAAGCCTTTATTAGAGCGTTTTTTAAACGCTCTTCTCTTTCTTCTTCTTGCTCTTTATAAAGAACGGCACACCCTTTGGCTAAATCCCTGATTTGTAAAATATAATTTTGCCTTTCAGCCACCGAAATCGCTTTTCTGGCGTCTAAAATATTGAAAAAATGCGAGCATAGCATCACCAAATCATAAGCTGGTAAGGGGAGCTTGTTTTTTAAGCAATGCAAGGCTTCGGCTTGAGCGTTTTTAAACATTTCTAATAGCCTTGTTACGCTCGCTACTTCAAAATGATACTTGCTAAATTCGTATTCGCTTTCTAAATGCACTTGCGCATAACGCACGCTGTCATGATTGTTTTTAGCCCATTCAATCTCTAGGATATTTCCCACTTTTTGCACATACATCGCTAATCTTTCTAAGCCGTAAGTGATTTCCACAGGGATAGGGCTGCAAGGAATGCCCCCCACTTGCTGGAAATAAGTGAATTGCGTAACTTCCATGCCATCAAGCCACACTTCCCAACCAAGCCCCCATGCCCCTAAAGTCGGACTCTCCCAATTGTCTTCTACAAATCGTATGTCATGCTCATTAAGGTTTATCCCTAACACTTCTAAGCTTTTTAAATAGAGTTCCTGGATATTAGAAGGGCTGGGCTTGATGACTACTTGGAATTGGTAATAACTCCCCAAGCGGTTAGGGTTTTCCCCATAGCGCCCATCAGTAGGCCTTCTAGAGGGCGCGACATACGCCACATTCCACGGCTTTTTATCCAAACTCCTTAAAAGCGTGGCCGGGTGGAATGTCCCAGCTCCTGCAGGAATATCATAAGGCTGGATCACCAAACAGCCTTGATCTTTCCAATACTCTTGTAATTTTAATAATAAACTTGAAAAATCTTGCATGCTCTCTTTCCTTTTAAGCGCGTCTGATCAAATCGTTCATGCTCTCTAGCACACTCTTACCCTTTAAAAGCAAGGCTAATTCGCTCGCAATGGGCGTGTAAATGCCGTATTTTCTAGCGATTTCCACAATAGCGTTGGTCGTTTTCACCCCTTCAGCCACTTCGCCCAATTCTTCTAAAACCACCTCTAAAGGCTTGTTTTGGGCTAGCCCCAAACCCACACGATAATTCCTAGATAAAATAGAATTAGCGGTTAAAAACAAATCCCCAGCCCCAGAAAGCCCTAAAAAAGTCTCTGTCTTGCCCCCAAAGAACGCCCCAAAGCGTTGCATTTCCACTAAACCCCTAGATAATAAACTCGCTTTAGCGCTATTACCTAATTTCAAGCCATCACAAACCCCCCCAGCAATGGCTATCACATTTTTATACGCACCAGCGATTTCACCCCCTATGATGTCTTGTTGGGCGTAGGCTCTGATAAAAGAGGGGGTTTTATTGGCAAATTCTAGCGCTAAAGCCTGATTATTGGAATGAATGACTAGCGCGCAAGGCAAGCCTTGAATGATTTCAGCCGCAAAACTCGGGCCCGCTAAAAAACACAAAGAATTAGGATCGATAAAATCCTTTGCGATCTCGCTCACAAACGCCTTATTTAAAACCTCTATCCCTTTAGAAGCGATTAAAACCTTAGCGTTTTTGGGTAAAGAAGCGTTTTGAAACCATTCCCTTAGATGCTGCACGCTAATAGCGATAACATAGAGCGCTGCTTTTAAGCCTCTTTGTAAATCCACTTGCTCTATGGGGGCAGAACCTTTAGAGATTAAAGCGTCATTGAGCTTTTTTAGCGGCTCGTTTAGATCGCGCCTTGAAATGATTTTGACTTCATTCTTTTCTCCAAAAGCAAAGGCTAAAGCCCTCCCCCACGCCCCGCCACCAAATACTGCAATTTCCATTAAATTCCTAATCTCATTGATTGTAAAACTCACCATTTTACAATAATAAGTTTAAAATAGCCCTTACATTCAAAACGCTGTCTTTGATTAAAAATAGGGTAGTAAAAATCAGAAATCTCTTTCACGCTCTGATCTAAATCACCGCCGTTTTGTTCTCCTCCACTCCCGCAAATTATTTTGAAGCTCCTCATTGTTTAAGGACTCTTGATAATATTCTTCGTTTGTTTCCTTATATTCTTTAAGTATTGACAAATTTGCTAAAGAATAGTCTAGTTGGATCAATTCATTATCTTCATCCATCCAATCTCTACATTCTTGGATTTCTTCTTGGCTCAAATCATACCAATCTAAACGAAACATGCACCAATCCCTAAAATACAGCACCATTTCTTTGATTTCTTCAAACTCTCGGCGGTTTATTTCTTCCGGTGTGTTTTTTAAATCCCTCCACTCCCGCAAATCGTTTTGAAGCTTCTCATCGTTTAAGGACTCTTGATAGTCTTCGTTTTCTTTTTCTTTAAATTCCCTAAGCGTTTGCAAATTTTCTAAAGAGTAGTGCAGTTGAAGAAAATCATTAAAATAATCTGTTCTCTCTTCTTCTCTTTGGATCTCTCCTTCACTCAATTCAAGCAAATCCAAATAAAACAAACTGCAATCCCTAAAATACAGCGCCATTTTTTTGATTTCTTCAAATTCCCTGTAGTTTGCTTCATCGTCCTCTTCGTCGTCGTTTTGTTCTTTGTATTTTTCCCAAGTGAAAGCGCTCACACGATCAAAGACTTTATCAATACTTTCTTTAAACAAGTCAATCACTTCGTTCAATCGCGCTAAATTCTCTTTTTTGGCTTTCTCTTGCTCAGAAAATTCTTTTTTGAGCGAATGAATTTTATTAAAGGTAGCATCGTTGTTGAAATCGTCAAAGCCCTTTTGCATCAAATCCAGTTTGACAGAATGCAAAGCCTTTTGGTAGCGTTTGAATCGGTTAGCGTCTTGCTCAATAGCCTTTTCATACGCCAAACACACCTCGTATAAAGATTCTAAAATTTCGTTTTGTTTCTCGCTCCTTTGATTTAACTTCATTAAAAATTTCTCAAGCGAGTTAAAAACTTTGCTTTTTTCGCTGAGTTCTTTATATTCTTGATACCTTGTAGCGCTATAAGCGCCAATCCCTAAAAATTCAATGCCATTATCTTTTAAAGTTTCTCTAATTTTAATAGCGACTTCTTCTAATTGGCTTTTGGTGCGCATATCAGCCCTACTCAATACGATAAAAACCTGCTTGCCCTCTTCTTCGTATAATTCTTGCAAAAACTCTAAATCATCTTTATGAAGATCCCCACACTCGCAACTAACGAGCCATAAAATGTGTTTGGCGTGCTTTAGGGATTCTTTAGAGGCTTCTTTGTCCCCACCCGTATAGCCTTGATTGGCGGGGTTATAGCCAGGCGTGTCTATGAAGCATAAAAATTCAAAAGGCACACTAGGAGCGCTCAAAAGCATGAAAGGCATGATTTCTTTGAGATTAAAACCAAGGGAGTCTAAAAACTGATGGTTAAAAGCGAGATTAGGTAATTCCACCATGCCCCTATTTTGAGAAAACCCCATTAAAACTTCTTTTTTACCCTTTAAGCAATAAGTGGGGATAGCTGTGGTGGGATCTATGTCTTCAGGGAGTTTTAATTTCAAGCCCAACAAGTTGTTTAAAAAAGTGGATTTTCCCGCGCTAAACCCTCCCCCCACCGCAACGATGGTTTTTTGGAACAAACTAGAGTAGCTCGCTACTAATTGCAATTCTTTTTTAATTTCTTGGAGCGTTAGTAACGCTATTTCCTTTTCTTTGAGCGAATCCACGCCGCTAGCGAACTCTAAAAACTCGTTGTCTAAAACGCTCTGGTATTCTTCTAGCCCTTCATTTTCCATTTTAGCGTTTAAAATACAAGCGATCAAATCGTAGCGCTCCTCTAATCCCACCGGCTCTATATTGTAGTGGTTTTCAGCTGCGCTATTGTTATTAAAAATGCCATTAAAAAAATTAACGCTCATTAGATCTCCTTTAAAGCTTGGATTTTTGCGTCTAATTGAGCGATGGATTGCACTTTGTTTTGCGCTTGATTGTGCAAGTTTTGCATGTCTTTTTGGAGTTTTGAAAGCACCCCATTAGCAAAATCTTGTTCGCCTAAATTCTCTCTTAAACCTTGGATATAGCCTTTCACATCTTTTTTAGTCTCAGCTTCAAAATTCCTCACATGATTTTCCACGCTTTGTATGAAAGCATTAGCTTCATCGCCTTTTAAAAAGCCCGTTTTCCCCCTTATCTCGCCAGGAAGCTTATCGGCATAATCAAACTCTTTAAATTCAATGGAATCTAAAACAGCATCCACGCTTTTTTTGAAAGCCACCTCATCAATCAAATCATCAGAGATGATTTCGCGCAATTGAGAAAAGACTTTAGCGTAGAGTTCTTTTTTGAAAACGATTTTAAAAGATTCAACGCTGTCATTCAAAGCGCTTTCGCAGCGTTCATGCATCTCTGTTAAATGATCAAGCACCGCTCCGGCTTTAATGGTTGCTCTTGTGCGTTCTACTTCATTATAGCCCGCATCATCATCAGCCCACCACAAAAAATTTCTTTTAAAGCTTCCAGAAAGACCGCCTTGCTTCACTCTTTCAATATAATGCTCTTCTTTCTATTCTTCTCTAGAGCGCGTTTTAGCCGTTCGGATAGCTTTCGTTAAGGTTTCATTCAAGACATCTCTAGTGTTTTTGATGAAATGCAAGATAAATTCTTCATACACCCCATCAAACCCTGTTTCAATCTCATTAGAGAGGTTTTGATAAACCACTATTTGCTCTTTGATAGCGCTAATGTCAGCGTTTTTAACCCTCTTTTTTTCTTCTTCCAAATCTTGCAACAACTGCACTATGAATTTATGGAGGTTGTTCGCTTGGCTCTCTGCATAACTTTGCAATTTTTGAGAAATGATTTTTTCTTTCTCTTTGGCGGCTTTTTTTAAACGCTCTTCAATCGCGCCCATATTGCTTAAAAAGAGTAAGCTTTCTTTAGACTTATCATCGCTACTAAAAGCGTCAGGGTAAGAATCTTTTAAATTCCGTAAGGCATTGTGATACTCTTCTGTTTTTTGGCTTCTTTCCCAAGAAGCTTGGTTGTTAAAGTCTTTATACATGCTAAAGCAAACCCCTGAAGCCAAAATAACGCCATTTTTGATCGCTTTTTCAAAAACCTCTCGTTGGTTAGGGTAGGTTTGAATCAACGCTCCCATGATATTATTCAATTGAGATGAAAGGGTTTTTTGCGCGTTTTCTAAGGCTGTGGGGAGGTGGTGGCGAGAGTTTTGCACTTCACTAGGACTGCAAACAGCGCTATCTGTCTGGCTTGCCACAAAATAAATTTCTTGAAGGCCTTCTTTATTAGAAACCCTGTCAAACAAACTCATATCGCTATCCGTTAAAAACTGACCAGAAGGGCTTACAATAAACACCACATCGCAATCTTTCAATAAGGCTTTGGTGCGCTCTTCCCTGGAAGCGATGGGATCATTCACGCCTGGGGTGTCAATCACTTCCAAATCTTTAAGATTGGGGTTATTCAAAGAAATTTGCACCGCTTTAGTGTAGGGCATATACTTCCCGTCCGCGCCCACGAATTGGAGCAACTTTTAATTCAGCTCTTGTAAGTTGTTGGCTTGAATGCGTGGATCCAATTTTTCCGTGTTGATTAGCCCGCTTTTTTCATTCTTTCATATTGATCGTGTGATGAAACGAGTTTTTCGTCCCCTTTTAATTTATCTTTAGCGATCCTTTCAGCCCTTTTCACTATTTCTTCATCGCTTAAAACCCTCTCTTTGGGCGCTGCTTCAGGGTTTTTGTTTCTGCTAAACATTTTGCCAAACTTATTTAATCCCTCTTTAGCCCTATTTGAAAGACTCTGTTTTTCTTTTTGTCTTTTGACTTCTTCACCAACCATTCTTTGAAATTCCCTTTCATACCTTGCATGTTCGTTTTTAAGCTCTAAAATATCCTTTTGGCTATAAAACTCCACTTGAGCGCTCAGGGTTTTTGCATATTTTAAAACAGTGAGGCTAGCGGTCATTGGCATTGCCACTTTGGGTAAAACCTCTACACTCTCAAAAATCAAAGCGTTTAAGAGCGAGCTTTTGCCTGCTTTCACGCGCCCGATGATACCGACTTTAAGATCCCTACCTTAAGTATTGTTGTTCTAGATCGCTTAAGCGTTGATCTTGTTTTCTAAGATTTGTTTTTGATCTTCTAAATCGTTAAGGTGTTTTTCTTTTTCCTTTTGAGCGAGCGCGATTTCTTGTTTTTTATGCGTGATTTCTAGTTCGCACCGATCTTTTAAACCTTTTAGGGAATTTTCCAAGCATTCATTAAACAAGCCCGGTAAAACTTTTTTAAGCTTGTATTGAACCTCTGGTATCACTTTGACTTCAATTAAGCTATTTTGTAACTGGGAGTTTAAAAACTTCAATCGTTTCAAATACAAAGCGCTAAAAAGCTTTTCAGCGTCTATTGTATCCGCTACTTCTAAAAGGGCGTTATTGTCTTTATTGGAATAAATAAGATGCGTTGTCAAATCAAGGTGATCCTGGATTTGCTCTTGAATGTAGCGAGAGATTTCTCCCACTTGCGAAGGCGTTTTCAAATTCGTTTTACTCAAAATAAAGCTAAGGCCTTTGTCAAACTCTAAAAGGTTTTTTAACTCCCTAACCATGCGTTTAGTAAGGTTGCCCTCTTCTACGCTTGTGAGGATGACAAAATGCACGCCCCTTTCCAAATATTCCAAAATGGCATGGGTGTGGCTTGAAATAGGGCTATCAAACCCAGGCATATCCACAAACACCAAAGGCGCGCTATCTTTTAGCGCTTCATTATTCAAATAAACCTTAAGGTAGGAATACTTCGTGGCATTGTCTTTAATCGCCTCAAAACTTTGCTCATTCAGTTCAAAACTCTCTGTTTTTTCATCATTGTTTGAAAAAGCCTCTATGCGTTCGTTAGCGCTATAGTGTAATTCAGTGGCTAAAGAAGTCTCTGGCGTGATACCGGTAGGCAAAACGCTACTGCCTAAAAAGCGGTTTAATAGCGTGCTTTTCACTGCACTGAAATTCCCCACAATGGGTATCACAAGCTGTTGTTTTTGAATGCTTGCTAAAAGAGTAGAGCATTCTGTTTTATCAATCTCTACTTCTTTTAAAACTTCTAAAACCTGTTCTAAAAACTCCACAAAATTCGTCTGTGCGCGTAAAATCATTACCAATCCTTTAAAATTAAAAATTAAAATCTAAATAAGACGCAAAAATCCCTAAAATATGGATAGGGTTTATATGGGGGTGAAAAGATAAAACGGCTGACTAGAGAGAGAGAGAGAGAAAGCGAATTTTTAAGAATAACAACCATTACAAACTCCTAGCACCATTTAATGGCTCTCATTATACTCAATTTCATAAAACAATCTTGATAGCCGGCATTAAATCGTTGTTTTCTTCTATTTTTAACATCCTCACATCTTTAACACAAACCGCAAAACTTGGTATTTGCTTGGCTAAAATTTGCACCGTAGCGACGCAAGTAACAGCGTTGATGGTCTCATCGCCAAAATACACGCTACCTTGTTGCCATTTAAAGCCGTGTTGTTCCATGAATTTACGAATATCAGAATAAACTTTTGACAGATTCACTCCGTTTTCATTCAAGCAATTCGTGTCAAGATCAAAAGTTACAGCATACATCATTAGCTCCTTTATTGGTGTTATAGCATATTTTTACTTAGAATTTCGTTTGATAACTCATGCGTTTTACAACCCATGCGTTTGAGAATAAAACAATTTCATTTCTTTAGAAGCGAACTGGTTTTTTAAAGCTTGAGCCAAAGATAAAGCCACTTCATCGCTTAAAAAAAGCTTGAATTTAGCGTAGTCTTTACGCCCGCTCACCTGCTCTTTTTGGCTTAAAAGCAATGAAGAAGCGGCGTATTTATAGCATTCCACATAAAAAAAATCATCAAAACCTTTTTCAAATAAATAATCTATTAAAGCGTCTTTCAAGCAAATATCAATATAAATTTCTAAAGCGAGCATGCAAAATCCTTTAACTCAAACGATTTTAATCTTTTTAGCAATGAGCATGAACATGGGCGGTAGTAAGAGTAAGGTTAGAGCGCTTGAGGTAACCAAACCTCCAAGCACCACGATCGCTAAAGGTTTTTGGACTTCTGATCCCACGCTATGAGAAAATAATAAAGGGAGCAAACCCAAACCGGCAATGCAAGCGGTCATTAAAACCGGTCTCAAACGCCTTTTAGCGCCCAATAAAACGCATTCTTCTACGCTTTTTCCTTGCAAGAGAAGCTCTTTAAAATAGCCTATCATCACCACGCCATTTAAAACCGCAATCCCAAAAAGAGCGATAAAGCCCACGCTCGCTGGCACGGAAATATACTCCCCTACCGCAAACAACGCAATAAGCCCTCCAGTAACCGCAAAAGGGATATTCAAAAGAATGAGCAAGGCTAAAGGAATGCTTTTAAAAGTGAAAAAAAGAATGAAAAAAATCGCTAAGATGCTTAAAGGGATAACAGTGGAAAGCCTTTTGTTGGCCCGTTGCTGGTTTTCAAACTGCCCCCCATAAGTGATATAGTAGCTAGGAGGGAGCTTGATGTTTTGAGCGATCACTTTTTTAGCCTCTTCTACAAAAGAGTTCAAATCGCGCCCCACCACATTACTGCGAACCACGCTCATGCGCATTGAATTTTCACGCACGATAGAAACAGGGCCATCCACTTCTTCAATTTTGGCGATAGAAGTGATAGGCACTAAAACGCCATATTTTGAAGTCAAGGCCAAACTTTTGATTTTAGTGATAGAGCTTGCAAAATCGCTCTCTTGACGGATCATCACTGGGGTTCGTGAAATCCCTGTAGGGATCACATCCACGATCAAACCCTCTAAAGCGGATTTTAAAAACTTGGAAAATTCATCGCTACTGATCCCCACATCCGCCATCGCTTCTTTATTAGGGGTTACATACAAATAATTCACGCCCTCATTAAGCGTGGTTAAAACTTCACTAGATCCTTTAATCCCTTTTAAAACTTGCACGATTTGAAAACTCAACTCGTTTAAGGCGCTAATATCATCTCCAAAAATCTTAACCGCTAAATCCCCCCTAACCCCTGTAAGCATTTCAGAAATCCTCATTTCAATGGGTTGGGTGAAAGAAAAGTTAATCCCCTTAAAGTCTTTTAAAGAATCTATGATTTTTTCTAATAATTCATCTTTGGTTTTAACGCTCCATTCTTTTTTAGGGATAAAAGAAATAAAAGTATCGGTTTGATTCAAGCCCCCTAAATCCAGCCCCAATTCATCGCTCCCTGTGCGCGCGACAATGCTTTTAACTTCCTTGACATGCTTTTTAATCGCGCTCTCAATGTTTAACATGAGATCCCTAGATTGATCTAAAGAAATAGAAGGGGTGGTTTCCACGCTCAAAACCACATCGCCCTCATCTAAAGCGGGCATGAAATTCTTCCCCACAAAAGGGAATAAAGAAAGGCTTGCGATTAAAAAAACAAACGCTCCTAAAATCACTTTTTTAGGGTTATGCACAAAAAATTCCAATAAAGGGGCGTAGATTCTGTTTAAAAACCTCGTTAAAAAGGTTTCGCTATGGGGCGTGGCTTTTAAGACAAGAGAGCTCACTACAGGAATGATAGTGATGGATAGAACTAAAGTGCCTAAAAGCGCATACACAATGCTTTGCGCTAAAGGCCTAAACATCTTGCCCTCTAACCCCTGTAAGGTTAGAATCGGCACAAAAAACACAATAATAATCACCACCCCGCTCACCACTGAAACGGCGATTTCTTTACAAGAACGATAGATTGCATGGAGTTTAGTGGTTTTAGTGTTAGCGCTCAATTTTTCAAAAGCGTTTTCCACCACCACCACGGCTGAGTCAATGAGCATGCCTATAGCGATAACCAACCCCCCTAAACTCATCAAGTTTAAAGTCAGATCGCTAAACTTGATAAAAATAAACGCCACGGACAAGCTTAAGGGTAAAATCGCCCCCACAGCCACGCTCGCCCTCAAATTCCCTAAAAATAAAAAGAGCGTGATGATGATTAAAACAACGGCTTCAATGAGCGTTTTAGAAACGGTGGCAACGGCTTTTTGCGTAAATTCTGAGCGATCATAAAAAACATTAATGGACACGCCACTCGGTAAAAAGGGTTTTAATTCTTCTAGTTTTTGATACACTTGAGTGATGATTTCTTTCGTGTTGGCTTCTTTTAAAGAAAGCACCAAGCCTTCTGTGGTCTCGCCCACGCCATCTTTAGTGACAAACCCTAAGCGGGTGCGAGACTGGCTGATGACTTTTGCAAAATCCTTAATGTGCAAATGCCCTAAATTCGTGGAAACGGTGATTTTGCCAATGTCTTCTAAACTCAAAGAAGCGGTTTGGATTTTGACTAAAAAGGTTTCGCCATCTCTATCCACGCGCCCCGCTCCGCTGTTTCTTAAATTCACTCTCACAGCCGATTCTAAATCAGAAATACTCACCCCAAGTCTCGCCATGTCATTAAAATCCGGCACAATCACAAACGCTCTGCTAAAGCCTCCAATAGAATTGACATCCGCCACGCCACTAATCATTCTCAATTGCGGGCGGATCACAAAGTCTAAAAGCTGTCGTTTTTCTATCTCAGTGATATTGCCATCAATGGTGAACATAAAAATGTCTGATAGAGGCGTAACAATGGGCGCCATGCCCCCTTCAACCCCCACGGGTAGATCTTTCATCACGCTGCTCAAGCGCTCATTGACAATATTCCTCGCTAAATAAATATCCACGCTGTCATCAAAATCTATCGTAATGTCTGAAATAGAATATTTTGAAACACTTCTTAAAGATTTTTGCCCTTTCAAGCCTAAAAGCTCCAATTCTAAAGGGCGCACGATGTTGTTTTCCATTTCTTCAGGGCTAGAGCCGGGGAGTTTTAAAATGATTTTAACTTGAGTGGGCGAAATATCCGGGAAAGCGTCCACTGGAGTGTGGATAAAACTATAAGTCCCAAAAAACAAAATAAGAATCGCGCCAACAATCACGATCACTCTTTGGCGTAAGGAAAATTCAATGATGGAAGCGAGCATCATTCTTCCCCTAAATTGTTGATCATGCCTTTTAACCCTATCAATGACCCCACTGCCACGCTGTCATTGGGGTGTAAATTTTGAGCGTTCACGATAAAAATCTTGCTGCGCTCTTCTAAAACTTGAACCACCACAGGCCTAAAACCTTTAGGCGTTCTCACAAACACCAGGTAATCTTTCCCGTTTCTAATTAAAGCGTTTGAAGGGATTAAAACCGAGTCTTTGGGTTGAGAGCCTTGAATATACATTTCTACCATTTCCCCCACATGGTAATTGCCCTCATCTAATAAAGCGGTGGCTAAAATCGTGTTAGAGCCTTTGTCTAACACCACCGAAACGCTTTGGATTTTCCCGATTTTTTCCCCCTCTTCATTATAGACCGGCGAATCCCTTTTAATGGTTTTAGAAACGCCTACAGGCAATTTGATTTGAGCGATTAAATCATCGCTTTTTGAAATACGCACGTAGCTAGTGAAAGCCAAAATCTTTTCGCCCACATTTTTAGGCGCTAACGCTAAAAGACCGCTGTCTCTAGCCACAATCCTAAAACCATACTGCCCTTTAGGGTTTTTGGGATCCACGCCAAAGCTTTTAAACGCGCTCTCTAATTGTTCCACCTTTAAGCCCATTTCTTCACTGGTTAGAAAGCTCGTTTGATACTCCCTTTTAGGGATCACCCCCGCCCTATAAAGCTCTAAATCTTTTTTAGTAATATCTTTAGCGATCTTTAATTTATTTTGGTTGTTTTGCAATTCAAAATACAGATTGCTTAAATCAATGGAGCTCACTTCACAGATCGCATCTCCAGCCTTCACCTGCTCGCCCTCTCTTTTATAAACAGCGACCACAGACGCATCAAAACTCAAGCTCTGCACCACAGAGCTTTTACTATCAAAATCAATATAAGCGTTAAAAGGAAGCCCTTTACTGAAAATCTCTTTATCTAATTTAATCACCTTTAACCCCATGGGTTGCAAGTTTTTTTCTTCTAAAACAATTTCTGGATACTCTTTGGCTTCCAAAAAAACACCCAAAACGCCCATTAACATAAGCCACCATAACGCCCGCTTCAATGCAATTCTCCTAATCTGGTCAAGCTCTCCCCTAAAGTCTCTTCTAAAAGCGCGCTAATATCAATGTATTCAATCTTGGCTTCCGCTAGAGTGATGAGAGCGTCCATGTAAGAATTTTGATAAATCAAGTATTCAAAAAGCCCGATTTTTTGGGCTTCATAAGCGATGCGCCCCATTTCCATCAAACGCTTCTTATTGGCAATGGCTTCTTTTTGGGTTTCAATGTATGCTTCTTTGGTTTTGAGCTGGTTTAAGTAGGAATTGGCGTTAATTCTAATGTTTCGTTTCATCACTTCATTTTGCGCGAGCGTCCCGCTTTGCAAATCCAAGAATTTACGCTTTTGATAGATATTTTTAGGCGTTACCGGTAAAGGGATATGCACTTCTATAGAAAGATTGGTTGAAGAGTTATAGCTTTCAGAGCCAATCCCAAATTCAAATGCATTAAACACGTCTCTATTAGCCAGTTTCGCATTCACTTGATAATCTTTAGCCGTCAAATCCAAAATATCCACATACAACGAGCGATCCAATTTGAACTTTAAAGCTTCAGGCTCTAATCGCACGTATTCAAAATCCAAACCGATCACCTTGACATCATGCAAATGGTCTAAATAAGTGTCAAAATGCACCCCCTCTTTGACCGGCTCCACAATCGCAAGCATCGTGTCTAGCATCTTTTCTAAATCTATGAGTTTGGTTTCCACATTGGTTTTAGCGAGTTTGGATTCCAAATAAGAATTATTGAAGTTGATATAATCTTTTTCGCTCATGCTGCCGGCTTTGACTTTTTCTTTAGCGATTTTGAGCTGCGAATAAAAGTTCGCTTCTCGTTGCGCATACACCTGATACTTTTCTTTAGTCATCACATAAGTCAAATAAAGGCGTTTAGCGCCAATAAAAGCGAGATTTTTATTCAATTGATAGCTTTTATCGTATTGAATGGTTTTGATAGAAAGGCTTTTGGATAAAAGCGAACTCACCCATGGGAGCTTGGGTCTTACCATTAAAAGGGTTCTGGGCTGCGCTTCTACAATGCCTTGGAAGTTTTTCACCATAGAAGTTTCATTATAAATATAGGGGAAATCCCAAGCGTTCACGGAGCGTTGCTCATTCAAACGGCTTTTAAAATCGGCTTTTTTGCCGATCAACTCCATTGAATTAATTTCTACTTCTTTAAAAAACTCTTGTAGGGTAAAGATTTTCGCGCTAAGCATGCCCGCACTAAACATGCTTATAAAAAAAGTTACCCCCAAAAAACGCTGGATTTTGCATTTGACAGCATTAAATCGCAATTTCTTTAATATCCCCAATTTCTAAGAAACTTTGATACACGCCCCACAAGAAATTTTTACGATTTTTTTGGATTTCTATATCTTTATCCATGACTAGCACGCTTTTAAAATACTCTTCTAAAGGCGCATGCAAACCAAAATAAGCCTCTATTTTGCTATCCAAACTCTCAAAAGCGCTCATTTTGATCGCGTTAAACGCTTCAAAAAGGGCATGCTCTTGCGATTCTTTGAAAAGACTCGTAGAAAACCCGCTTGATTCGTTAGGGTTTCTGTCTTTATTGATATTGGCTAGGCGTTTGAAAGCGCTAAAAAGCAACTCTTTTTTTTGAGCGTTCTTGGGTTCATCTAAAAAGCGTTTTAAGGCTTTGACTTTCTGGATGATTGTAACAATGTCTCGCTCGTTGGTGTTTAACACGCTCCTTATAATAGAGGGGTTACAATCTATTAAATTATGAAAGCGCTCCAGTAAAAACTTCTCTAAAATTTCTAAATCAAAGCTTTGATAAACGCCCACTTTTTCAAAGAGGTTTTTCAAATCCGCTTTCAAGTCAAATTCTAACCCGTAATGCGCAATGATTTTCAATAGCCCAAAACTCAAACGCCTTAAAGCAAAAGGATCTTTAGATCCGCTAGGGATTTTACCCGCGCTAAAAAGAGAAAACAAGCTGTCTAATTTCAAGCTCAAAGCCACGATCGCGCTAAAAACACTAGAGGGCAAGGGGGCGTTTTCGCTTGCGGGCAAATACTGCTCTTTCACACTCAAGGCGACCAACTCGTTTTCGTTTTGTTCTAAAGCGTAGTAATAGCCCATGATCCCTTGAAGCTCGCTAAATTCATACACCACTTCACTGAGTAAATCCGCCTTAGCGATTTGAACGGCTCGGCCAATCAATTCAAGGGCTTTTTCTAAAGGCATGTTTAAAGATGAAATATATTTTTGCGTCAAGTATTGAGCGATGATCGCTTCGCGCTCCATTTTATCTTTTAAAGTCCCTAAACCTTGCACAAAAACCACGCTCTCTAAAGGGGCGTTATCTAAGGGCTTTTTAAGATCGTTTTCATAAAAGAAAACCGCATCGCTCAAGCGGGCTTTTAAAACCTTTTGATTGCCTGCAATGATTTTTTGCTTGTCTTTATTGATAGCGTTACTCACCACAATAAAGCCGTTGTGCAATGTTGGGCTTTCTTCTTGGCTTTTTTGACAAAAGGTTGCAAAATAGCGTTGGTTTTCTTTCATGGAAGTGGTGATGATTTCACTGGGTAATTTTAAAAACGCCTTGTCAAACTCCCCCAAAAGCGCGCTGGGGTATTCCGTGATCGCTACAACCTCATCTAATAGATCCCTATCTATTTCTACGCTAATGTGATGCTTTGTTTCTAGCTCTTTAATTTCTTGTAAGATTTTAGCTTCGCGCTTTTTAGGGTCTAAAATGACATGGTTTTTTTCTAAAACTTCAAAATACGCTTTAGGGCTATCCACTTGGATGAAATCAAAACCCTCTTGTCGGTGCGCTTTGGTGGCTTGCTTGGTTTTAAAGCCATACTCTTTGACTTCAATACCGTTAAAATTTTCCCCATTAAACAACACGCAAATATTATGAATGGGTCTGATAAAGCTTTTTTCCACATTGCCCCAACGCATAGACTTCCCGAAATTCAAACCCTCTAAAAACTCTAACACAATGGGCATGATTAAATCTTTTGTAGGCTCTTTTTCATGGATTTTAGCGTGATAAAGCACCTCTTTATTGTTTTTAAACGCTGTTTGGAAATGCTTGGGATCCTTTAGTCCTAATTTTTGATAAAACCCTAAACCTAGCGCGTTCAACCCTTGCGTTTTATCTTCATTGTTGCATGCGATTTTAACGGGAGGCCCAAAAAATTCCTCTTTGGTTTCTTGGGTTAAAAGAGGAAAGTCTTTGATAAACAAACACAAGCGCCTAGGGGTGTAAAAAATCTCTATATTTCCCACTTCTAAAGCGCGTTTTTGAAAAAGAGCGTGGAGTTTTTTAGGCATTTCTTTATATTCATTCAATAACGCTTGTGCGGGCAATTCTTCAACTAAAATCTCTACTAACAATTCATCTGAATGCAAAATCTCAATTCTCCCTAAAAAACAAAATCACTTTTAAGACTAAATCATGTTAGAATTATACTTGAATTTATTTTTAGTTTAGTTTATTTTTTAAATACAAAAGGTAGGCGTTTTGAAACATTTGACCCCACTCACTCACACCCTTTTTAAAGCCTTATGGCTAGGCACGGTCTTAAGCGCATCTTTAAGCTTAATTGCAGCAGAAAGCCCCACTAAAACAGAGCCTAAGCCCGCTAAGGGGGTTAAAAACAAACCCAAATCTCCCGTTACTAAAGTCATGATGACCAATTGCGACAACCTTAAAGACTTTAACGCTAAGCAAAAAGAAGTCTTAAAAGCCGCCTATCAATTCGGCTCTAAAGAAAATTTAGGCTATGAAATGGCAGGCATCGCATGGAAAGAATCATGCGCAGGGGTTTATAAAATCAATTTTTCCGATCCGAGCGCGGGCGTGTACCATTCTTATATCCCAAGCGTTCTAAAAAGCTATGGACATAATAACAGCCCCTTTTTGCGTAATGTGATGGGGGAATTGCTCATTAAAGACGATGCGTTTGCTTCTGAAGTGGCTTTAAAAGAGTTGCTCTATTGGAAAACACGCTACCATGACAATCTAAAAGACATGATCAAATCTTACAACAAGGGCAGTCGTTGGGAAAAAAACGAGAAGTCTAACGCTGATGCTGAAAAATATTATGAAGAGATACAAGACAGGATCAGGCGTTTGAAAGAATCTAAAATCTTTGATTCGCAGTCCAGTAATGACCAAGAATTGCAAAAAAGCGCTAATAGCAACCTAGATTTAGACCCTATCGGCAACGCCATGCCCCAAACTTTAGCCGCCCAAAAATCTCAAACAGAAAAATCTCAAATAGAGGAAACCCAAGCAGAAAAACCCCAAGAAATGAAAGAGACAACTAGCGAGCAAACAGCCAACAAGCCAGAAAAAGCAAAAGATAAACCCATGTATTTCACTCAAATCAATAGCGCTGATTTCACACCCGCTAAAAAACGCTCTCAAAAACCGGCTAAAGCGAGTCCAAAACGCTCCTCTAAAAATAATATAAATAATGTAAAAAGCCACACTAAAACCGCTTCCAAAAATTCCAAAAAACAAGAAGTGTGCAAAAATTGCTCTCCAGGGCAAAGGAATGCGATTTTAGCCAACCACATCACTCTCATGCAAGAGCTTTAAAAAGTCCTAAAAATGGCGCAAAAAACTCTTTTGATTATCACTGATGGCATTGGGTATCGTAAAGATAGCGATCATAACGCTTTCTTCCATGCCAAAAAACCCACTTATGATTTGATGTTTAAAACCTTGCCTTATAGCCTGATTGATACGCATGGCTTGAGCGTGGGCTTACCTGAAGGGCAAATGGGAAATTCTGAAGTGGGGCATATGTGCATTGGGGCTGGTAGGGTACTTTATCAGGATTTAGTCAAAATTTCTTTAAGCCTTCAAAACGATGACTTAAAAAACAACCCCGCTTTTTTAAACACGATCCAAAAAAGCCCTGTGGTGCATCTTATGGGTTTAATGAGCGATGGAGGCGTGCATTCACACATTGAGCATTTTATCGCTCTGGCTTTAGAGTGTGAAAAATCCCATAAAAAAGTTTGCCTGCATTTAATCACCGATGGGCGCGATGTCGCCCCTAAAAGTGCTTTAACCTACTTAGAACAAATGCAAAATATCTGCAATGAAAACATTCAAATCGCTACCATAGGCGGTCGTTTTTATGCGATGGATAGGGATAATCGCTTTGAAAGGATTGAGCTTGCGTATCATAGTTTAATGGGGCTTAATCACACGCCTTTAAGCCCTAGCGAATATATCCAAAGCCAATACGATAAAAATATCACCGATGAATTTATCATGCCTGCTTGTTTTAAAGATTATTGCGGCATGCAAGATGGTGAAAGCTTCATTTTTATCAATTTCAGGAATGATAGGGCCAGAGAAATCGTGAGCGCTTTAGGCCAAAAGGAATTTAGCGGCTTTAAGCGTCAAGCTTTTAAAAAACTCCATATCGCTACCATGACGCCTTATGATAACACTTTCCCCTACCCTGTTTTATTCCCTAAAGAAAGCGTTCAAAACACGCTCGCTGAAGTGGTGTCTCAACACAACCTGACCCAAAGCCATATCGCTGAGACTGAAAAATACGCGCATGTAACCTTTTTCATCAATGGCGGAGTGGAGACGCCTTTTAAAAATGAAAACCGAGTGCTTATCCAAAGCCCTAAAGTTACCACTTATGATTTAAAGCCTGAAATGAGCGCTAAAGAAGTAACCCTTGCGGTGTTAGAGCAAATGAAACTAGGCACGGATTTGATCATTGTGAATTTTGCTAATGGCGATATGGTAGGGCATACGGGGAATTTTGAAGCGAGTATCAAAGCGGTAGAAGCAGTGGATGCATGCTTAGGGGAAATCCTTTCACTGGCTAAAAAATTGGATTACGCCATGCTTTTAACCAGCGATCATGGGAATTGCGAGCGCATGAAAGATGAAAACCAAAACCCCTTAACCAACCACACCGCCGGGAGTGTGTATTGCTTTGTTTTAGGGAATGGAGTCAAATCCATAAAAAACGGAGCGTTGAACAATATCGCTAGCAGCGTGTTAAAACTCATGGGCATCAAAGCCCCAGCAACGATGGACAAACCCCTATTTTAAATTAAAGGAAAAGAATGCAAATTGATGACGCATTATTGCAACGCTTAGAAAAATTGAGCATGCTAGAGATTAAAGACGAGCGTAAAGAGAGCGTTAAAGGCCATTTAGCCGAGGTTTTAGGCTTTGTGGAAAACATCTTCGCTTTAGAAACTAATAATCTAAAAACAGATACGCATCTTAGCACCCCTTTAAGAGAAGACGAGCCTAAAAGCCAACCTAACATTGCCAAAGAGATTTTAAGCCACAACAAACACAGCCAAGATCATTATTTCGTTGTGCCTAAAATCATTGAATAAGTTTCATTGAATAGGTTTCATATCAAGTTAAAAGCTTGATTTTTGAAATCAAACAGACAGAAAAAGCTATCGCTTGATTCAATTCAAACTTTTTACTATTTTATTTTTAAAAACGCTTTCAGCCTTTTCTTAACTCATCAAGAATTTCCACTAACCCCGCAACCGCCTTTGTGATTTCTTCATGCGTGATAATATAAGGAGGCATGAGATAGATCGTGTTGTTTAAGGGGCGTAATAACAGACCTTTTTTTAGAGCTTTTTTAAAAACCGCTAAACTCAAACGCTCTTTGGTTTGAATAAAGACTTCAAAGGCAAAGACCATGCCCAAATGCCTTAGATTAGACACCACTTGTTGCTCTATCAAGGGTTTTAACGCCTTTTGGAGCGTGCTAAAAATAAACTCGCTCAAAGCCTTGTTTTTTTCAATAACATTTTCTTTTTCAAAAATATCCAGCGTGGCGTTCGCGCATGCGCATGCTAGGGCGTTTCCTGTGTAGCTGTGCGAATGCAAAAACGCTTTATTTTCTTCATAGGGAGCGTAAAATTGGTTATAAATTTCATTGCGGGTTAATAGCACGCTTAAAGGCAAATACCCCCCGCTAATCCCCTTAGACAAGCATAAAAAATCAGGCTCAATCCCGCATTGTTCATAAGCAAACATGCTCCCTGTGCGCCCAAACCCGGTAGCGATTTCATCAAAAATAATGTGGATATTTTTTTGCTTGCACAATAAAACGGCTTGTTTTAAATATCTTGCACTATAAATATGTATATTCCCTGCACATTGCAAAAGAGGTTCTGCAATGAAGGCGCAAATTTCTCCACCATGTTTATCTAACAAACGCCTTAAAGCGTTCAAACTATTTTCTATTTCATTATCGTTTTTAGGCACGGGTGTAGTGAGATTTTTGAGTAATAAAGGGGTGTAAGTGTCTTTATAAAGTTTCACATCGCCCACGCTTAACGCTCCCAAAGTCTCGCCATGATAGGAATTAGAAAGCGATAAAAAAAGCTTTTTGCGGCGCGTTTGGTTTTTTAAAAAATGGGCGTGATAGCTCATTTTCAAAGCGATTTCAATACAAGATGAGCCGTTATCCGCATAAAAGCATTTATCCATACCGGTGAGCTGGCAAAGCCTTTGAGAGAGCGTGATAATGGGCTTATGGCTAAAAGAAGCCAAAAGGACATGCTCTAGATTATCAATTTGATTTTTAAGCTGCTGGCTGATGTAGGCGTTATTATGCCCAAAAAGATTCACCCACCATGAGCTGATTAAATCCATGTAAGCGTTATCATTAAAATCATAGAGGTAAATCCCTTGAGCCTTTTTAATGGGGATAATGGGGAAATTTTGATGCTCTTGCATTTGCGAGCAAGGGTGCCAAAGATACTCCAAATCCAAAGTGGCTAAATTTTCTTGAAAATTCATGTTAAAAACTCTCTATAATAAGGATAATTTTAATAACCTTTGGTTAAAATAAGGTTATTTGATTTTACTATAAGGTTGTTTAAACCTGAATTTCACATTTTTGATTTTTTAAAAGGGATTAGAATTCTTATGATTGAATGGATGCAAAATCATAGAAAGTATTTAGTGGTTACAATATGGATAAGCACGATCGCTTTTATTGCTGCCGGAATGATAGGCTGGGGGCAATACAGCTTCTCTTTAGATAGCGATAGCGCTGCCAAAGTGGGACAGATTAAGATTTCTCAAGAAGAATTAGCCCAAGAATACCGCCGCCTTAAAGACGCTTATGCTGAGTCTATCCCTGATTTTAAAGAACTCACCGAAGATCAAATCAAAGCCATGCATTTGGAAAAAAGCGCACTAGATTCGCTTATCAATCAAGCTTTATTGAGGAATTTCGCTTTAGATTTAGGGCTTGGCGCTACGAAACAAGAAGTGGCGAAAGAGATCAGAAAAACAAGCGTTTTTCAAAAAGATGGCGTTTTTGATGAAGAACTGTATAAAAATATCTTAAAACAAAGCCATTACCGCCCCAAACACTTTGAAGAAAGCGTTGAAAAGCTTTTGATTATCCAAAAAATCAGCGCTCTATTCCCCAAAACCACCACCCCTTTGGAGCAATCCAGTCTATCGCTTTGGGCAAAATTGCAAGACAAATTAGACATTCTTATCCTAAACCCTAATGATGTTAAAATCTCTCTCAATGAAGAAGAGATGAAAAAATATTACGAGTCTCATAAAAAGGATTTTAAAAAGCCCACAAGCTTTAAAACGCGCTCTTTATATTTTGACGCTAGTTTAGAAAAGCCTGATTTGAAAGAGTTGGAGGAATACTACCATAAAAACAAGGTGTCTTATTTGGATAAAGAGGGGAAATTGCGGGATTTTAAAAGCGTTCAAGAGCAAGTCAAGCATGATTTAAGCATGCAAAAAGCGAATGAAAAAGCCTTAAGGAGTTATATCGCTCTAAAAAAGGGGAATGAGCAAAACTACACCACACAAGATTTTGAAGAAAACAACTCCCCCTATACTGCTGAAATCACGCAAAAACTCGCCGCTCTCAAACCCCTTGAAATCCTAAAGCCAGAGCCTTTTAAAGATGGTTTTATTGTGGTGCAACTCATCTCTCAAATTAAAGACGAATTGCAAAATTTTAATGAAGCTAAAAGCGCTCTTAAAACCCGCCTAACTCAAGAAAAAACCCTTATGGCATTGCAGGCATTAGCTAAAGAAAAGCTTAAGGATTTTAAAGGGAAAAGCGTGGGCTATGTAAGCCCTAATTTTGGAGGCACTATTAGCGAACTTAACCAAGAAGAAAGCGCTAAGTTTATCAACACCCTTTTTAACCGCCAGGAAAAAAAGGGGTTTATTACTATTGGTAATAAAGTGGTGCTCTATCAAATCACAGAACAAAATTTCAACCACTCATTTAGCGCAGAAGAAAGCCAGTATATGCAGCGTTTAGTCAATAACACTAAAACGGATTTTTTTGATAAAGCGTTGATAGAAGAATTGAAAAAACGCTATAAGATAGTCAAATACATTCAATAATGCAAGGGGAAATAATGGAACATAAAGAAATCGTTATAGGGGTTGATATAGGCTCTAGAAAGATTTGCGCCATAGTGGCTGAATTTAAAGAAGGGATTTTGCGCATCATTGGCACAGCCCATCAAGACTCTAAAGAAATCAATTCAAAAGCCATTAAAAGAGGGCGTATCAATAGCCTTGCTCACGCTTCCAACGCCATTAAAGAAGTGATTAATAGCGCTAAAAAAATGGCGGGTTTGAACGCTGATGAAGACAGGAATAACCCCATTTCCTCCTTTAGAGAATCGTATTACCCTAAAACTAAAGCGATTGTTTCTTTTTCTGGGGCTTATACTGAAAGCATTAGAGATGTTACCGGTGTGGCTAGCACTAAAGACAATGTGGTTACTATAGATGAAATCAATCGCGCTATCAATAACGCATGCGCTAAAGCAGGCTTGGATAACGATAAACATATTTTACATGCCCTCCCTTATCGCTTCACTTTAGACAAACAAGAAGTGAATGACCCCTTAGGGATGAGCGGGACTCGCCTAGAAGTCTTTATCCACATTGTCTATACAGAAAAAAACAACATTGAAAATTTAGAAAAAATCATGATCCAATCTGGGGTGGAGATTGAAAACATCGTGATCAATTCTTATGCAGCCTCGATTGCCACCTTGTCTAATGATGAAAGGGAATTGGGCGTGGCTTGCGTGGATATGGGCGGAGAGACATGCAACCTTACGATTTATAGCGGCAATTCCATACGCTATAACAAATACTTACCCGTAGGCTCTCACCATTTAACCACGGATTTATCGCACATGCTCAACACCCCATTCCCTTACGCTGAAGAAGTTAAGATCAAATATGGGGATCTTTCTTTTGAAGGCGGAGAAGAAACGCCCTCTCAAAGCGTCCAAATCCCTACCACCGGCTCTGATGGCCATGAAAGCCATATTGTGCCGCTTAGTGAAATCCAAACTATCATGAGAGAAAGGGCTTTAGAAACTTTTAAAATCATCCACAGGAGCATTCAGGATAGCGGTTTAGAAGAGCATTTGGGCGGGGGCGTTGTGTTAACCGGTGGGATGGCTTTAATGAAAGGGATCAAAGAACTAGCCAGAACCCATTTCACTAATTACCCGGTGCGTTTGGCGGCCCCTGTGGAAAAATACAATATCATGGGCATGTTTGAAGACTTGAAAGATCCTCGCTTTTCAGTCGTGGTTGGCTTGATTTTATACAAAGCAGGGGGGCATACCAATTATGAAAGAGACTCTAAAGGGGTTATCCGCTACCATGAAAGCGATGATTACACAAGAACAGCCCATCAATCAAGCCCTACCCCCCATATCCATTCATCGCCTACAGAAAGGAATTTGAGCGATTTAAAAGCCTCTAGCGCTCCTTTAAACACCGCTAAAAACGATGATTTCTTACCCATAAAAACCACCGAACAAAAAGGTTTTTTTAAAAGTTTCCTTGATAAGATTTCCAAACTCTTTTAAGATACAGCCATTTCTTTATGCGATAAAAACGCCTTGATAGTTATCAAAAGCCAGAAAACATGGTATAATCCTTTAGCTATTTATCAAAGTTTAAGATTTGCAAAAATCGTATCTCAAGGGGAATGTGGCTATGGTTCATCAATCAGAGATGGAAAATTATAATATCGGTCAAGCGAGCATTGAAGAAGTAAGCGATCCAGCTTATAAAGGGGCTAAGATTGTCGTCATCGGTGTTGGAGGTGGGGGGTCTAACATGATTAAACACCTGGTTGAATACGGCGTGCATCAAGATGTTACCCCCATTGCAACGAACACTGATGGCCAACATCTCAAAAACAATCCCGCTCCGGTTAAAATCCTTTTAGGCAAAGAATCCACTGGAGGTTTAGGCGCTGGGGGGATTCCTGATATTGGTAGGAAAGCCGCTGAAGAAAGCGCTAATGAAATTAGAGAAGCGATTAAAGACGCCAAATTAGTCATTGTCTCTACAGGGCTTGGAGGAGGGACTGGGACTGGAGCCACCCCTACTATCGTTAAAATCGCAAAAGAAGTGGGAGCGCTCACGATTGCTATCGTTACTAAGCCTTTCAAATACGAAGGATCTCAAAAAAGCAAGAAAGCCGAAGAGGGGTTAAAGGAATTGGAGCAATCTAGCGATTCTATTTTGGTTATCCCTAATGATAAAATTCTTTTGACCATGAAAAAAAACGCCAGCACTAAAGAATGCTATAAGGAAGTTGATGATGTCTTGGTTAGGGCTGTGAGTGGCATTTCTACGATCATCACTAAACCCGGTGATATTAATGTTGATTTTTCCGATTTAAAAAGCGCTCTTGGTTTTAAAGGCTTTGCGTTAATGGGTATTGGTGAGGCCACTGGCGAAGAATCCGCTAAATTAGCAGTGGAAAATGCGATCCAATCGCCTCTTCTTGATGACGCTTCTATTGATGGGGCTAAGAGCATTATTGTCTTTTTTGAACACCACCCTGATTATCCTATGTATGCTTATTCTCAAGCTTGCATATCTATTCAAGAACGAGCCAATCAAGATGTTGATGTTAAGTTTGGTCAACACACGAGCGAGAGTATCCCCATTGATCATGTGCGCGTTACTATCATTGCAACCGGTGCTGAAAGAAACAGCGGTGGAGTGGGTTTGGAATCTATCGCTACGCCCTCTCAGCCTGTGGTGAAACAAACAAGAAAAGTGGGTAATAGCGATTTTTTAAGAATCCCCACTGAAGAAGAACTATCCACACCCACAGCCATAAGGATCCAGCAAGATTAATTGCAAATCTCGCTTTCCCCCCTATTTTTATAGGGCTATAATAAAGCGGTTTGTTGGGTTTGCTCTCATTTATTTTTTTAGAATAAAATTAAGAAGCTTTGATTTTAAAACTTTGATTTTTCGTTATGCTGATTTTTAGAGCGTTTAGAGAGATTTTAAAGCGCTTAAAGGGGAATATCCCAAAGCACCCCCTAGTCAATAAAACGCTAGAAACTCATTTGGCAAAAACCAAGAGCTTTCATGCTTGCGTAAATTCATAAACTCCGTTATAGATTTGGGAAGTCAATACATTTTTAATTTGATTGAGTTCTGCATTCTTAAGGGCTGATTGAGAAACTTCAATGACTAGATGATTGAACGCTTCACCGCTTTATCAATCTCAAAGATAAAATCATATAAGTGGTGTCTTTAATCAAAGCATAAACTAGGTCTATGTTTTCTGTTTGTCTTATCGCTAATAAGGTGTCGTGGGATAGTTTCGCGTTCACATTGATGAACTGATTGAGTAGGTCTTGTTTGTTAATGGAACAATACCCAGCGTTAGTATCAAATTGATTAGTTTTAAGGGGTTTGGGTTTGTATGTGTTATCTAGAACGCTATCCATAGTAAAGGAAGCGTTCAAGTCGTAGGAGTATCCAGGAACCCACTTGCTCCAATTTTCCCAACCACCCCTAGTTCCTCTTATTTTTCTCTATCCGTTCTCTATCAAATTGGCTTTTAATTTAGCAAGAACACTGTTAGCGGTAATGTCTTTTTGTTCGGTTACCTTATAAGTTCTTGCTATACTTTCATAGGTAGAGAACCCAAACCTAGCGGATTTAGATTTATCATCTCTTTTGATTTTATCTTTTTTAGTTTCGCTGTAGCTGTGTTTAGCAACGCTACGCATAAACTCCGTGAAAGCAATCAAAAAGTCAGGGTTTGACTGACCATTAGGTAAGGCTTCATCAGTGATAGAGTTCCTAAATTTAGGGTCTTTTAATTCAGCAAAGGGTTCTCTAAGTCTTGTTTTTTCCCCATCAAGCATCAAGTAGGGGTAAGGGGTAGTGCATATTAAAGTGAATACAGCCCCACGCTTATCTTTAGGGCTGTTGATAATAATGCTGTCTTGGTTGAACTCCCTACCCAAATTCACTATGATGTCTTTGAACTGATTTTTATTATGGAATGGTTTGAGTTCAAAACAAATGAAGCTAGTTTCTATGTTAGCTTGTGGCATACCTGCTTCTCTGTATAACCTTTAACAATTTTGTATCCTATGTAGCCCTTGTATAGGTCTAGCTTTTTTCTCAACCACTTGGTTCTTTTTTCGTTATCAGTGTTAGTGAGCATAAAGGGTTTTAAAAGGGCTTCAACTTCCTCTTTTTTCTCGCTCTCTGTTGTCGCATTCAGTTCTAAAATCTTGGTGGCTTCTTTTAATCCATAATCCGCAATAATGGCTTTATCGTTATAAGTCCTATAACCAGAGATAACCGCTACTGGGCAGTTTAGCATCCGATCGCATAATCGGCTCATAGATAAAGCGGTGGTATTCATTTTTTGAGCCATAGTCAAATCATCATAATACACCAGGTTATTGTCTCTTTTTGATCTTGTGTTTAAAACGGCTCGTAACGCTGACTTTTTCTTATCATACTCGTTTAATTGAACGGATAGGGGTTGGTTAGAATTGACAGAGATTTTGAAGAGAGGTATTTGCTTTTAGCTTCCTTATATTCCTTAAAGGCGAGCATCAATGAGAAATGATAACGAATGGGAATTGATAGGGTTTTTTTCGCTATTAAGTTAGATTTGGTGCGTTTAGAATTATCCGCACCGATGAAAAGGTTTTTGAAATCGCTTGACATAGGGTCTCCTTTAAAATTCAGGTATTACCACAATCAATGCGCCTCACACCAATCACTTAGAAGAGTCTTGATTTTTAATAGCAATATCTAGCTTGTTGAAAGGGATTTCAATGTGGTTAGCGTCTAGGGCGTTTTTGATGCGTTCAATGAGTTCGCTCCTCACATTAAAGATCCCATCTTCAATCTTTGCCCAAACCCTAATGGTGAAATTCAATGAACTTTGTCCAAAATCCGTGATCCCAATAAAAGTGGGCATGTTTTTATCAATTTTTTCCATTGAGTCAATAACATCTTTTATAGTCTTATGCACCAGTTCAATATCGCTCCCATACCCTACCCCACAGACCCATTCAATGCGCCGACACGCCGTGTTATTGCTATTAATAATATTAGAATTAGCGACACTTCTATTGGGTAAAACCGCCAAACGCCCGTCATGCAAGCGTAAAGAGGTGTTAAAAAAATTAAGCGCTTCTACTTTGCCCTCTAATCCAGAGATTTCAATGATGTCTCCTTTTTTGAACGGGTGCAAGATAATAAGGATTATCCCTCCAGCAATGCTTGAAAGGTAATCTTTTAAAGCCAACGCCACAGCGATCCCTACCGTTCCTAAAACAGTGATAATAGAAGTGGTTTGGACGCCTAGCGTGCTGAGCGCGATGATTGTAGTAATGATAAGGATTAAGATAAAAGTAACCTGCGCGACAAAATTCGCCAAAATCTCATCCTTTTTGGATAAGAGTTTCATGGTTTTGTTCCGTAAGAAAAACGAAAAATAAAAACCTATACAAAAGACAACAATAGCCTTGATTAAGACTATCCCAAAATGCTTTGCCTGCGGGAAAAAATCCACTAACAGCGTTTTAATTTCATCCATAAATCTTTCCTTGCAAATCACAAAATCGCTAACAGAGACAAGATAACTTATCCTTATGTAGCTAATTTGACATGTTATCATGTTTAGGACTAACCTTATTATCCACAACTCAAACGCCCAATCCAGCACTAGCGATAAATTCAGTGGCTTTTAAGATGCTGTCTAATGAAAAAGGGGTTTTTAGCGTTGAACCTAGAGATTACTTTATGCGCACCCCCAACTTGATGGCTACCACTCACTTTATGGTAATGATTACCCCCTAGTTTGGCTTTAATGGATTTTATCGTTACGCTATCAACAGATACCGCTCTATAAGATTTTCGCATAAAAGCCATGGTGTGTTTAAAAATCTCTGAGTAATTCTTTAGGAATTTAGGTGAGTTGGGGCTTTCTCAATTATAAAAGAATAAACCCCTAAAACCCCTAAACATAAACAAACAAAAACAAGCAATCAATAATGAAATTAAATAAAAAAGCAAGATTGAAAAAACATTTCCCTATCCCTGCACCGACCTACATTCCCACTCTTGAAAAGAGCAGTATTATCAGCGATGAAGAGCTTGACTTCCAGGTTCGGAATGGTTAACTGGGTAGTTCCTCTTCTCTAAAGGCACAAGGAAAAGGGAGCTAAAGATAAATCGCATTTACCCTTAACTCCCCTTTCTCTTTATAGGGAGCTGTTTTGTAACAAAGAAGATAGTTAATAGCCTTTAATTTTAAATCACTGAGATAATATCTCATTCCTCATCAAAGTTCAATCCTATAAAAGTCTTTATAAAACTCCAACTCTCTTACACTCAGTAAGGCAGTGGTAACTTATCCATGCTCTATTGTCGTTATCTTATCAAAAAGCAAAAAACAAGCCAAACGCTCTATTAGTAGTAGTCAGCTAAACGCATTACTGTGCTTACACATCTACCCTATCAAGCACATAGTCTTTGTGCGAGCTTCAGGGAAAGTTTATCTTGGAGTTGGCTTCCTGCTTAGATGCTTTCAGCAGTTATCACATCCGTGTGTAGCTACCCAGCGATGCTCTTGGCAGAACAACTGGTGCACCAGTGACACGTCCATCCCGGTCCTCTCGTACTAGGGACAGCTCTCCTCAACTTTCCTACGCCCACGGCAGATAGGGACCGAACTGTCTCACGACGTTCTGAACCCAGCTCGCGTACCGCTTTAAATGGCGAACAGCCATACCCTTGGGACCTGCTCCAGCCCCAGGATGCGATGAGCCGACATCGAGGTGCCAAACCTCCCCGTCGATGTGAGCTCTTGGGGGAGATCAGCCTGTTATCCCCGGGGTACCTTTTATCCTTTGAGCGATGGCCCTTCCACACAGAACCACCGGATCACTATGACCGACTTTCGTCTCTGCTTGACTTGTATGTCTTACAGTCAGGCTGGCTTGTGCCATTACACTCAACTTGCGATTTCCAACCGCAATGAGCCAACCTTTGCAAGCCTCCGTTACTTTTTAGGAGGCGACCGCCCCAGTCAAACTACCCACCAAGCATTGTCCTGCCTGTGGATAACACAGGCCAGTTAGCTAACAGAAACATCAAGGGTGGTATCTCAAGGATGGCTCCATAAGAGCCAAAGCCCTTACTTCAAAGCCTCCCACCTATCCTGCGCATGATATTCCCATTAGCAGTGCTAAGTTGTAGTAAAGGTCCACGGGGTCTTTCCGTCTTGCCGCGGGTAGGAGGAATTTTCACCTCCACTACAATTTCACTGAATCTCTGGTTGAGACAGCTCCCATCTCGTTACGCCATTCATGCAGGTCGGTATTTAACCGACAAGGAATTTCGCTACCTTAGGACCGTTATAGTTACGGCCGCCGTTTACTCGGGCTTCAATTCAACGCTTCATCTTGCGACTGACGCATCCTCTTAACCTTCGAGCACCGGGCAGGCGTCACACCTTATACTTCCTCTTACGAGTTGGCAAAGTGCTGTGTTTTTGGTAAACAGTCGGGAGGGACTCTTTGCTGAGACCACATCGCTGTGGCACACCTTATCGCGAACTTACGGTGCTAGTTTGCAGAGTTCCTTAACCAGAGTTCTTTCACGCGCCTTAGAATACTCATCTCATCTACCTGTGTCGGTTTGCGGTACGGACGACTATGGATATGCTTAGAGGCTTTTCTTGGCACGACGGTATCAGCGATTCTCCCTTTGTCCTAAAAGGACTCAAAGAGCCTGTTTGGGTTTCAAATACAGAGGTGGATTTGCCTTCCCTCCAATCTACGCCCTTAGACTAGCGCTTCCATCAGCTAGCTCGCTTAACCCTATGCGTCCCCCCATCACGCTCCATAGTCGGTATTGGAATATTAACCAATTTGCCATCACCTACCCCTTTCGGACTCGGCTTAGGACCCGACTAACCCTACGATGACGACCATCGCGTAGGAAACCTTAGATTTACGGCGGATACAATTCTCATATATCTTATCGTTACTCATTCCTGCATGCTCACTTCATACCGCTCCAGCACTCCTTACCGGTATACCTTCAACGCTGGTATGAACGCTCTTCTACCACTGTGTCAAACACAATCTACAAATTCGGTGTCTATCTTAGCCCCGTTATATTTTCAGCGCATGACCACTAGACCAGTGAGCTGTTACGCTTTCTTTAAAGGATGGCTGCTTCTAAGCCAACCTCCTGGTTGTTTGAGTAGCCACACATCTTTTTCCACTCAGAATAGAACTTAGGGACCTTATTTGGTAGTCTGGGTTGTTCCCCTTTTGACGATTGATTTTATCACCCACCGCCTGACTCCCAAGATACGATAAAAGGTATTCGAAGTTTGATAGGGTTTGGTACCGCGGCGAGCAGCCCTAGCCCAATCAGTGCTCTACCCCCTTTTATTATCACTTGAGGCTATACCTAAATATATTTCGAAGAGAACCAGCTATCACTAAGTTTGTTTGGCCTTTCACCCCTATCCACAGCTCATCCCAACCCGTTTCAATGGGTACGAGTTCAGTCCTCCACGCGCTATTACACGCGTTTCAACTTGGCCATGGATAGATCACTTAGCTTCGGGTCTGCAGCATCTGACTTGTTCGCCCTATTAAGACTCGCTTTCGCTACGGCTTCGCATTCGCTTAACCTTGCCAGATACCACAACTCGCAGGATCATTATGCAAAAGGCAGTCCATCACCCTGATAAATCATAGGGCTCTGAATGATTGTAAGCAGATGGTTTCAGGTTCTATTTCACTCCGCTCACTGCGGTTCTTTTCACCTTTCCCTCACGGTACTTGTTCGCTATCGCTCAAAGAGTAGTATTTAGGGTTGGAGAGTGGTCTCCCCGGCTTCAACCTGGATTTCTCGTGTCCTGGCCTACTCTGGATCCTGCTACCTAAGAACGCCTTGTCGCATACAAGGCTATCACTTTCTATGGCTTACCTTTCCAGGTAACTCTGCTAAAGCGTTCTCTTGGATGTTGCAGTCCTCAACCCCGAATGCAAGCACTCGGTTTGCCCTTCTCCCCGTTCGCTCGCCACTACTTAGGGAATCTCGTTGATTTCTTTTCCTCTAGTTACTGAGATGTTTCACTTCACTAGGTTCGCTCTCTAAATTAGAGTAACTAATATCTCTATTAGTTGGGTTGCCCCATTCGGACATCTACGCATCAAAGCTCCTTGACAGCTCCGCATAGCTTATCGCAGTCTAGTACGTCCTTCATCGCCTCTCTTTGGCAAGGCATCCGCCATCTGCTCTTAAAAGCTTGTTTTAAATTTTAAAATATCCTTTAAAACCCGCCCTTTTATAATGAATAACGACAATTGCACGAATATTCTTCAGCGCTACCACTGCCTTAATGAATATAAGACAGAGTTATTGTAGTTTTACTTTACTTTTACATAGGCTATTAACAATGTTAAATCAAATAACTTCGTTTTTCTTTAAAAACCCGCTATAATCACTCTTGAATGTTAAACCCTTTAAGAAGACTAAAAATGCTTGATCCCTAATCTTTTTATAACACTCAAGTTTTATCAGCTAGTGGGCTTTTATATTTTTATATTTAAAGCTTTTAGCTTTTATAACTTGTTTGAGTGGTTTCAATTAAAGAACTTTTTAAAGCTTGTCTTTAAAAACGAAATGTAATTATAGACATGCAATGCTTAAAGTTTGCTTAAATATTTTGGAATTTGAAAGAAAATTTAGAGTTTGAAAGAAATTTTAAAGTTTGAAAGGAATGGATACAAAGTTATTGGAAATGATTTTGAAATGATTGGAGATGATTGGAAAATGATGAAATTGATGGAAATGATTTTGAATGGGGGCTAAGAATAAAGCTTTAAAATCAAACACAAAGCTTTAAAATCAAACACAAAGCTTTAAAATCAAACACAAAGCTTTAAAATCAAACGCATCGTTATCAAACGCACCATTAAATTAAATCAAACGCACCATTAACCATTGATTAAATACCGCTAGATACAACACTCCAAGTCATCTTTCTTTCAAAAAAAGGGTAGAAATGGCATTCAACCATTCAATCATTCAATCATTCAATCATTCATTCATTCAATCATTCAATCATTCAATCATTCAATCATTCAATCATTCAATCATTCAAGCAATCAAGCAATCAAGCAATCAAGCAATCAAGCAATCAAGCAACGCTATCATGTTTTTATAACTATTTTTATCACTTTTACAAAAGATCGCTTAAAAATCCCTTACTTTTTATTATTCCCCCTTGCATTAACCCTTTTATTCCCTCTCTCATTAATCCGTGCCACAACATTTTTAAACCATTTGATTCCATAAGCCCCATTTTTAAATCAGTGGGGCTTACAGAGTTAAATTCAATACAAGGAGAAGACGATGGCAAAAGTAGATGTAGAGTTAAAAAAACTCCATAAAATTTTAGTGGATGATGATTATTTTTATCAAGTTCCCGATTACCAACGCCCTTATGTGTGGGATAAAGATCATTTAGGGGCTTTGATTGATGATCTGGTGGGGAGCTACACAAACAATAAAGAAGATGATTATTTTTGCGGCTCTATTGTGATCGCTGAAAACCAAAAAGATAACAGATGGGATGTTGTGGATGGCCAACAGCGATTAACGAGTTTTATTATCTTGGCTTGCACGATTTTAAGGCTTTATAAACACAGGTTAGGGCAAAAATCTAAAGATTTTATTGAAGGGAGTATTTATGATAAATACGATAAAGAAAAAGAGCGTCTGAAATTCTTAACCGCTCAAAATTACAACAGCATTTTTGAAAACACGGTGTTAAAGAATTTAGAGTTTGAAGACAACATTAAAACGAGCGAATTGAATAAGAAGTTTGATGAAAACACTTATTTGCGTAACGCTTATTATTTTAGAGAGCTATTGAATGAGAGCGTGGAAAATGGTTCAATAAGCGATATTGATGATTTTGTCAAGTGGTTTTATGAACACATTGTTGTGACCAGGATCATTTGTTTTGAGCAAGACAGCGCGATGCAAATCTTTCAAGTGTTAAACGACAGAGGCCAACCCTTAAGCCCTATTGATATTTTAAAATCCAGTTTGATGCAAGAAATCAAACAAGATAGTGAAAAGCGTAAGGATTTTATAACCACTTGGGACAAATTGGTTGAAGCTTGCAAGAGCATTGAAGGCATAGATATTGATTTGGAAGACTTTTTTAACATGTATTTAGAATACGCTGATCCTAGTTCTTCTAAAAAGAGAGCCGATAAGGGATTAAAAAAGGTGTTCAAAGACAGCAAAAAAGACGCTTGCGAGTTCATTTATGATGTGAGCGCTTTTATGAAATCTTATACCGATTTGTTAAAAAAACAAGACCGATACATTTATTTATTAAGATACCTTCCCTCTAGGTATTGGGCCAGCATTTTAACGACCGCCCTTTATGTCAAATACCCTGATTTTGACGCTTTGAAAAATCTTTTGGTGTCTTATTATTACCAAACTTGGATTGCAGGAGGCACGATCACGCGCATCAAGCAAACCAGTATCAACATTATCAAAAATGTTAAAAGCAATAAGGGCATTGAAACCATTCAAGAGCTTATACTGGACAACATAGAATCTTATAACACCTTTAACCAATACCGCTATAACTTATGGGATAGCCCTTCTGTTTATCCTAGCAAATGGTTACGCCCTGTCTTAGCCCTAGCTAATTATTTTATGACAGATGAAGAGAAACCCCATTTTATCGCTATGGATGCCGAAACCCAAGTGGAACATATTTTACCCCAAAATCCCAAAAGAGGCAGTCAATGGAACGCGGATTTTAACAAAGAAAAAAGAGAAGAATTGGTGAATAATATCGCGAATTTAACCCTTTTAAAGCGTAAAAAGAACGCAAAAGCCTTAAACATGGATTTTGATGAAAAAAGAAAAATTTATGGCGGCAAAGACCCAAGCAAAGTGATTAGCTGTTATGACATCACTAAAGAATTGTATAGCGATTATAGGAAGTGGGATGAGAAGTCTCTCCAAAAGCGATACGATTTTTTGTATGAAATTATCACGCCTGTTTTACACATAGAAGGGCAAGAAGAGGGATATGAAGATGATTTTGATCTAGAATGATTGAAAATCATCAAGCATAAAAATAACAAAGGGGATAATCAATGCCTAAAAAAGAGCTATTAAAGATGTCAAAGAAAAGGATTTTTAAAGACTTCTTAAAAGAAGCCAAACAACACCGCCCCATTATTTTCTATACAGATAATGATTGTGATGGCATGTTGGCTGGCAGCGTTTTAATGTCTATGTGTTACAGATTGGGTATTAAAGATTTCTTTTTCTTTAGCCCCTTAAGGAATGCGCATGGCTATGGTTTCACTGATTTATCCCTAAATGATTTATTGTCTCAACCTTGTATCTTTAACCCTAAAACCAATCAATTAGTCCGCCTAGATTGCATTAAAAACCAATTTCAAAAAGACCCCTTATTGTTTAGTGCTGATTTGGGGGCGGATTTGGCCGCTGATACACAATTGCAAGAAATCTTATTAGAGCGTTTTGAACAATGCATCATCACAGACCACCATAAGAGTTTTGAAGTTGATTTGATTGATGGAAATAAAATCGCCTACATTAACCTGAATGATGAAAAAGACGCTAACTATTATAGCGGGGCTTTCACAAGCGCTTTAGTGTTTAATCAAATCTTTCAAACGCAAACCACTCCTTTAGAAGAAGAATTGATCGCTATCACGCTTTTAAGCGATCGCATTGATTTGGATAACGGGGATAATTTGGATATGGTTTTGAATTTAGCACAAGCTAAACATGACCGCATTGAATGCTTTTTCAAAGATAAAGATCTTTCTTTAGCCCAAGACGATTTAGATGGAATTTCTAACTTATACGGCTTTAATTGCATCAATTATATCAACGCTTTAAGCCGTTTGAGCGGGGCTAGAGAGTTTAAGGGTTGTTATGATAGCTATTTGCATTATCTGGTTTTAAAGCATTTCAATCCCATAAGCGATCCGCGCTTAAGCGCCTTTAATGTTAAGGAATTCAAAAGATACAACGACATTAAAAAGAAAATAGTGAAAGAAAGCGAAGAAAACGCTCAAATTTTTTCTTGTAACAAAATATTAGTGGCTCTTTTAGATGAAAGCTGCTCTATTAAAGTGGGTGTCAGCGGTTTAGTGGCTAATAACTTTTTAAAAAAATACCCTTTCAATCATTCCCTTTGTATCTATAGAGACAATAAAGACGGGTATAGCGGTAGCGCTAGGGGTGATGGGACTTTTTTAAGCCAGATTAAAACCATTCCTCTAATACAAGCTGGCGGGCATGAGGAAGCTTTTGGGTTGAGCTTTGCAAAAGAGGATTTTGAAAAAGTAATCAAAAGCTTACAGGCCTTATAAAGTCAAATAACGCTAAGGCTGAATGTTAAAAAAGAGGACTTGACATGTTGTTGGATTATGATTTTTTATTGTTATTGAATGATGAGAGCGGGAATCCAACCAGATACTACTATTTGTTACAAGATTTTGAAAAGGATTTTGTGGCTAGTAAAGTGGCTCAAAATAGAGCGAAGAGATTCGTTAAGGAGATCATTGGGAGGGAGAAAGCCTCTAAAACTAAAAACAGCGCCATTGAAGTTTCTAACACGAAAGCTTCTGCTGTTAAGAACGAAACGATTGGAAGCGGCGATCTTAAAAAGGTGTGTGAGAAAATCAAAAGCGGACTACCCTTTGGGACTATCTCAGCCTTTAAACCCTTTAAAGACGCTTTTTATAGGGATTTCAATCATAATGAGCAAAAATTACTGATAGTGGCAGCTAAAAGCGGTTGCATTCAATCTAGTGCTGACAAACTGGCTCAGTTAAAAACGCGCTTACTCTATTGGCAGGACAAATCTGTTAAAGTGGATTGGGATAAACCCATTTTGATTAAGGACTTCTTTAAAGGCAATAATTACCTTTATAGGAGGTTGTGTTTTTTATTGGGGAAGCATTTTATGGACAGATTTTTTAAGAATAACGCTAAGGCGAGCGTGAAAGACTTTATATCCAGTAAGGAATTTGTCAGTAAATACCGATACACCCCCAAGCAAAATACAGAAAGAGCGAAAAAGCTGCAATCGTATTTAGAGAGTAAGCGTGATTTTATAGGGTTTGTTCAAACGCTTAACTCTTTGAAAGACAGCCCGCAAGATCCTTTTTTACCCGATGAAGAAATAAGCTTTTTGGTGTTCGCAAATGAGCCTACTATCATATTTAATTTAAGGGACTATTTATTGGTGTTAGCGCAAATATTTAACCAACAAGCGATCTGTTATTGTGATAGCAAATGCCCTATAGAATTAATCAACGCTTCACCGGGTAAGGACTTTAACAAGACACAAGACAGCTTTTCAGACATCAAATTCTCAACGCCCAATCAATTAGAACAATCTCTCAACGCTCTTAAAAACAAGCTAGCTGCATTCTTTTCAAAACACCCTGATAAAAACAATGGTATAGAGTTTAATGAAATCGTTAAGACTCAAATAAAAGCGCTTTATATGCCACAATCTAGCGATGATTTTGATGATTTTCGCAAGGATCTTGAAGATAGCGTTAAAAGTTTTATCAGAGCGAAAAAAAATCGTTATGGTTTTCCTAAAATCTTTGATGTTGCAGACATAGAACAAGAAGAGAGGGAAGTCATTGAATGGCGAGAAAAAAATAGAGCGTCAAAACAAAGCTATAAACAAAACCTTCAAATCAACGAAATCGCTAACGATTTAAAGCATGATAAGGTAGTGGATAAAAGAGCGATTTTAAGCGTGATAGACGCTGATTTAGAGCGTGGTTTTATCCCGCCTAAAGACTTGTTAAAACAATTAGAAAAAATCAGCGCTTCTCTTTCTAAAGACATCGTAATAGCGATAAAGCAAGTAGAAAAATTAGAGCTTAACTACGCGCTAATAGACAATATCCAACACAATACGCTTGATGACACGCTTGATTTTACCTTTATTATTGGGGATTCTTTGAGCGTTCAGTCGCTTTATGTTACCTTTGATCTTGTGATTGACATGGATAGGCCTATGAGCGAGCAGTTCCTCAACCATATTGGGAAATTGGGGAGTTTTGAATCTAGAGAGCGAGCGTTAGAGTGTGTGCGATTAACACAAGCTAAACTGATCATTGAAACGCCTAGGGAAGCGCTAAAAAATGCGGAATTATTGCAAATTGAAGAAATATTGACTGGCTGTATTTTTAATGGCGCTTACCGCCTTCAAAAACGATCTTAAAGGCAATAGACATGAAAACTTTAAGCAAAATTAAAACCACCACAAGGAGGAACAAGCCATGCCAAAAAGATAAAAACTACCAAAAAACATTGAACGACCGATTATAGCGGAATTTAAAACAAATTTTTACCAAGGAGTATTTTATGGGTTTTCAAAACGAAAATGAGTTAAAACTAGGCGCGTCAGTCAAAGCCACAATCAATAACAAAGTGGTGGAGGCTAAAGTCATTAGCATTGGGTTTAATCGTGTAACCTTAAGGAGCCAAAAAGGCAACGAAGCCACATACTTTTTCAATAGCGATAAGTTTTTAAAATGGTTTAAGGAAGTGCCTTTGAATGAAGTTGCGAAAAATCACGCTGAAAAAAGCGGAGAGGATTTGTTGAAAGGCGTTAAAATCGTTACGAGTGGTGCGAGTGTTAAGGACAGGACTTCTACTTCTAAAGAAAAAGAGGATAGGTTTAAACTCGCTTTTGGATTTAAGACTACCGATGATAAGACTAGCTTTGAGATTATTGCGGAGGATTATACTTTAAGCGAGAGAAAAAGTAGGCTCGGTTCGTTATTATCTCCGATGTTTTTTGAGGGGAGTGGTAATCAAGCGTCCGCTATCATTATAACCGCTCTCCATTATGCGAAAGGGCTAAACCGACATAGCGATGCGGAGTGGCGTGCTATGATTGATAACCGAGATGAGGAAAAATGCGAGCTTACGACACTTGATAATTTGGATAGAGTTGGAACGACTTTATTCTGTGGCGTGATTAAAGAGTATGCGGAGGGTAATAAGGAGTTTGAAAAAGAACTTAACGACTTTTCCCCTGATGGTTTTTGGGCTATGACTTTACCTAAAAACAAAAATGAGGCGTTGTTTATCGCTCAATTGCTCTGTGATGGCGGTATCAATAAATATGATTTAACATGCGCAGGTCTTACTGAAAATTTGCTAAAAGACATTTTTAATAATATTGGACTAGCGACTGCTAAAGAGGTTGATGAGCATTTAGCAAATTTAGATAAAGAGGAGGCGGAGTTAAAAGAATAACCCCCCTAGGGGGTCTCCTTTTTTTTAATCTTTTCTTTTATTCTTTTATTTTTTCTTTTTTCATTCCCTCTCTAATCTGTCCATTTAATTTTGTTTAAAATATATTATGTGTATAATCATAAGAAATTTAATCAAAGGTAGTGCCATGCTTATAAACGCTGTCATAGAAAAAGATGAGAATGGGTATTTTGCTTTTGTCCCCTTTCTAAAAGGCTGTGTATCACAGGGGAAAAGTTATGAAGAAGCCCTAAGAAATATTAAAGAAGCCATAGAGCTTTATTTGGGAGATTTAGAAGCCGATGAGTTAGCTTTTCTTTCTAAGAAAAATTCTGTAATAGCACCCATTGAGATAGCTTTTGCCTGAATTGCCACGACTCACAGCTAAAGAAGCGGAGAAGCTATTATTGCAGAATGGATTTGTTTTCTCTAGGCAAAAAGGCAGCCATAGAATTTATGTGAAAGATAAAATCAGGCAGGTTTTGCCTTTTCATTCTGGCGAAATCTTGCACCCTAAAATAGTGAAAGAAATCATGGAAAATATCCTTAAATGAAATCTAAAGAAGTCTTAAAGATCTTAAACAATATAAAAACCCAACAAAAAGCGTTTTTAGTGGGTTTTTGCGTTTAAGAAATCGTGCGCAAATACCCGTTTTCGCTCAGCATGACATACAAGCGCCCCATGATTTCTTTCTTTTCTTCCATGTCCAGTTGGTTGTTGTCTTCAATTTTTTGCTTTAAAAGGCGCTCGATCTCTTTAGTGTCATAGTCCAAATCGTCTAACACATCTAAAATCGTTTGGGCTTCGCAAATATCTTCCACTTCATAATCGCCTTTTTCATCAAAAACCACGCTAAATTCCGTAGGGTGCGTGAATAAATTGTGTTTCATGCCTAAAACTTCTTGATACGCTCCCACTAAAAAGAACGCTAAAAAGTATTCTTCTTCATCTATATCTATATCGTGCAAAAACAAGGGCTTCGTGGAATCAAAAGCGATTTCCCCATCGCTATCGCAAGTAATATCCCACAAGCTCGCGCTCCTGGTGGGCTTTTCATCTAATTTATTCAAGGGCATGACCGGGAAATTCTGTCTCAAGCCCCAATAATCCGGCAAGCTTTGGAAAAACGAGCAATTCAATAAATAGCGCTCTTGGACCTGCTCTTGAATGCGTAAAATATCGTTATGATCCTTAACATAAAGCAACTGCACCGCTTTTTTGACGATCAAATGGGCTAAAACTTCAGTATTGCTCCTGTCAATCAAATCAATATAGCCCAAATCAAAAAGCGTGAATAACGACTCGGTGTGATCAAAACTATCATGCAAGTATTCAATGGCGTTTTTTTCATTGATATTAGCGAGCAAGTCTAGCATTTCATCAATCAAGGGGGGGTTATTACTTTCTTTGATTTTTAGGGATTTTTCATTGTATTCATGCGAAAACAATTCTAACACCGGAGCCACTAAAACGGCATGGTTAGCGGAAATATAACGGCCTGATTCAATGAAAATGTCCGGCTCTATTTCTTGCTTATTTTTCACAATTTCCCTCAATAAAAACACCACATCAGCACTGAATTCCTCTAAAGTGTAGTTTTTATCTTGGTGGTGTTTGTGTTGGGTGTATTCTACGGCTAACCCCCCTCCAATATTCACGCTATTGAGATTTTTAGCGCCCATTTTACGCAATTCTGCATACAAGTTTCCCGCTTCTCTTAAGGCCTTTTTTAAGGGCGAAATATCGCTGATTTGAGAGCCTATGTGGAAATGTATCATGTGGAAATGCTCTAGTAAGTCGTTTTCTTCTAAAAGGCGCATCGCTTCTAAAACTTCCGTGCTGCTAAGGCCGAATTTAGAATTGATCCCCCCGCTCTTTGCCCAAACGCCAGTGCCAGCGCTGTGCAAACGGATACGAATGCCAATTTTAGGGCATGCTACAAAATCGTTTTGTTTAGCCACGGCGATAATGGTTTTTAATTCATTCAAACCCTCAATCGTTAAAGTGATCTCATGCTGCATGCTTTTAGCGATAAAGCCAAGCTCAATCATTTCTTTGTCTTTAAAGCCATTCACGGTGATAGGGGCTTTAGGGTTAGTGTAACTCATCGCAATGATGAGTTCGGATTTACTCCCGGCTTCTAAACCATAATCCAAGCCCTTAGCCCCCTGCACTAAAGGGAAAACAAACGAGGGCATTTGATTGACCTTTAAAGGGAAAACCGCCTTAAAAGCCCCGCTGTATTGATACTCTTTAATCGCTGAAGAAAACGCATCAAACAAGCTTTTGATTTGTTTTTGTACCAAATGGGGGAATCGCACCAACAAAGGCCCTCTATAGCCCTTATCGCGCACGCTTTGAACGATTTCTAAAAGCGAGGGGTTTTTGCCATGACAAACTTTAACCAAGCCTTTTTCTATCTTAAATTCGTTATTGCTCCAAAAATTAATCCCATAATCATGGACTTCTTGCATTTTTTATCCTTTATTACGATAAGGTTTTAAAGAGGTTGGGGTTGTTTTTAAAATCTTTGATCGCTTCTTCATAAACCTTTTCAATTTGAATGACTGAATTTTCTAAAGTGTAGTTTAAAGCGCTTTTAGCGTATTCGTTTTGCATTCTTTCTCTTTCAAGCTTGTTTTCTAACCACCAGTCTATTTTAGCGCTCAAATCTTTAGCGTTATTAGGCTCAAATAACGATCGTTCATCTAGCGCGAATTGCCTGGTCGCGCTTAAAGGGCTATTAGCGATAACAGGCACAATCCCCACGCTAATGGCTTCTAAACATGCAATCGCTTCGCTTTCCACATTGGCTGTGTGCACATAAAGGGTGCAAGTTTTTAAAATCTCTAACAATTCATTAGAATTGACAAACCCAAATTCCGTTTTTACGCCTAGTTTCTGGGCTAGAAGTTTGATTTTTTTCTCATCAGGCCCCTTGCCTTTGAGTAATAATACAATGTCTTGTTTGTATCGGCTTAAAGCAACCGCCTTAATGAGAACGCTTTGATTTTTTTCATTAGAATAGCGCCCTACCATAGCGATTTTAAAGGGCGTGGTGTCAAAAAGGCTTTTTTGCGGGTGTTCAAATCTAAACATGGGATCAAAGCCGTTAGAAATAGCGTATTTTTTCCCTCCATAGTTGTATTTTTCTAATTCTTCTACAATGAATTTTGATGGGCAATGGATATGGTGGATATAGCGGTAATGCGAAGATTTAAACCACGAAAAAAGCATCATGTTAAACCAAGAAAATTGCCCCAATTTCATGTTATAAGAAATATGCTCTGGCTGTAAATGGAAAGAGCCAATATAAGGCACTTGCATTTCTCGCGCGATTTTTACGGCTGTTTTTTCTAGCAAAAAAGGCAAGTAAGTATGGATCATATCCGCTCCCTTAAAAGCCTTCCTTAAAATTTTTTTATCCGGTTTAGCAAAAAGAATGTGTTGTTTGTGTGAAATTTCTGTAACTAGGGGGATATAGCGCTCTTTAAGGTTGTAATACCCTTCTTCTTCACTCCCTAAATTATCCACATGAGGGGCGACCACTCTCATCACATGCCCTCTTTTTTTCAGCGCTTCAAAAAAACGAAACGCTGTCATAGAAGTGCCATTACTGGTGTCTTTAAAGCTATCCACGACTAAAACAATAACCATTTAACTACTCTTCTTTAAAATTGAATTTAAAAGGCTTTTTATCAAACACAACGATTTCTATCATTCCCTCTAAAACCTGAATGTCTAACACAAACGCCTCTATTTTTATTTCAGCTTTTTTCACGCCATCTTGAATGACTTGCGCTTTAATGAGCGCTTCTTGATTCAATTCTAGGGGGGCGTAAAAATTGATGTTATTAGAAACCACCACGCTGTGCCTTTTATTCAACGCGCACAAGGCCGCATAATTGCACGCAATAAGCACAAACCCGGCATGCACAAAATTTTCTTCATACACCATGCTTTCATTACCCTTGAAACGCGCATGGGCTATATCTTTTTCTAAAACGACCAGTTCAGTGCCAACGCTTGGTTTGAAATTCTTACAAGTCTCTAAAGAGTCATAATCCACACGAACGACTAATTCTTGCACTATTTAATCCTTTATTAAAGCTTGCTTGGTTTAAGCATCTTAAAATACCCTCTCAAAGGAGCGTCATACCCCTCTAAAGTTTTAGAGTGATCCGTTTTATCCAAAAAATCTTCCAAACTCTGCCCCAAAATAAAATCCGTTTTACGCTGTTCTTTAGGCGTGGTCTTTAAAACGCTAATAATCTCAAAATTTTCAAACCCTACCCTTTCGCACCACCCTTTTAGCGCGCTAACGCTAGGGATAAAATAAACATTTTTCATTTTAGCATAAGTTTTTTTAGGGCAAAGGGCGATGTCTAGGGGCGAATCAATAATGAGCGTATCCAGCACCAACTCCCCTTTTATCTTTAAAGCATGATATAAGGCTTTTAAAGCTTCTAGCGGGCTTTTTCTGTGGTATAGCACCCCTAAGCAAAAAATGACATCAAAAGCGTTAGGGTATTTTTCATGCAGATCCTCTACCCCCAAAGACTCGTAAATGATTTTTTTTTCTTTATCAAAAAAGGGGGCTAAAAATTCAAATTGTTTTTTGACTAAAACGCCCGGATCAAACCCCACCAAACTTTTAGGTTTATATTCTAGTATCTTAAACAAGTAATAGCCGTTATTGCAACCCACATCAGCCACTATTTTGTCTTTTAAGGGAGTGGCGTTTTTGATTAGATCCCATTTAATAGAGCTATCCCATTCGCTATCAATCTTAATTTGAGAAATTTCAAAAGGGCCTTTACGCCATGGCCTTAACGCCATGATTTCTTCTAAAAGGGTTTTTGGATTGAATTTATCGTTACAAATGAGCATGACTTACCATAGCGTGGGGGTTTTTTTAAAAAGGGGGGGGTTTAAAAGGGATTCTAAATGATGGGAGCTAATCCCATAAATAAAAGCGAAATTAAACGCTAAGTTTTTTAATTGCTCTTTAAGGTTGTTATGAGTGGTGTAACAATAAGGGTTATTTTTTTCAAAGAAAGCCGCGCTGTTTTTACGACAAAACACGACAATTTTCCCCCACGACAAAGTCTCAAGGGCTTTTTGAAGCATCATTTCAAACAATTCTTTTGAAGTCTCAGCAACAACCACCCTTGCCGTTGTGCCATAAGGGGCTATTTCTAAATTTTTATTCACAAAAAAGGGTTTGCAATGATCTAAAGCAGGTTCTTTCTTGCTTAAAAGATTCAAATCAAATTCAATCTTTAATTTTTCGCACAATTGAATGACCCTTTTTAAAGGCTCTAAAAAGACGCATGGCATTTTTAATTCATACTCTTGTTTTTCATAGACTAAAGCGCTGCAAAAAAACGATTGGTTGAGAATCATTAAACGGCTTTCTTTTAGATCTTCTTTCAAGCGCTCTTGCTTATAAAACAAATGGAGCCACTCCAATTTATCAAAAAAGGCTATTTTACACCCCTCTATAATGAATAAATCTTCAAGGCTCTCTTTCAAGCACCACACAAAATTGCTCACCATGATTTTAGAAGCGATCTCTAATTCTATGGGGCTTAACAGCACTCCAACCACGCGCTCATTCAACAAACAAAATTTAAACAAATGATTCAAAGAATGCTCTATATCTTTAAGCTTGATCCATGCCACATCCCTATCGCTTAAAGGATATTCTCCTGTGTATAAAATCCCATAAGCCCCTAACTCTAAAGCTTTAGGAATGAGCGTGTGATCTTTGGCTACAAATAAAGAGCCTTTTTGGACTTTGTTTAAAGACAAAACGATAGAATTGAAATAGCTGATTGAGGGCGTGTTTTGCAATTCACCCAAACTCAATTCTACGGCTTCATTCACCCCTAATCGCATTTAGCTGATCAAACTTCCTGCAATTTTCTCTTTGGTAGGGCTGATTAAGGCTAGATTATCGCTATCTCGCACCGCTAAAATCATGCCCTCACTCATTTCGCCCATAAGCTTTGCAGGTTTTAAATTGGCCACCACGCACACCATTTGCCCCACCAAACTTTCAGGCTCATAATCCAAAGCGATCCCTGAGATGATCTGCCTCAAACGATTTTCGCCTAAATCCACTTTTAAGCGCAGTAATTTATTGGATTTTTCAATCCTTTGAGCTTCTTTGATAAGCCCCACTTTAATCTCTACTTTTTTGAAATCCTCAATACTAATATAGTTTTCTTGTGTTGGTGGGGCTTTTTCTTTTTCTTTTTTTTCTGCTTTTTCTGCTAGGGCTTCCTCCCCTTTTTCAATCTTTTCAATTTTCTCAATTTTGGAAAATAAAGGCTCGGTGTCTTGTAAAATCATATCTTGTAATTTTTTAGCTTTAAAAAAGCGTTCGTAATTATCGGGCGTGATTTCTGTATTGAAAGCGCTCGCTAATTTAGCCGCGCTCTTTGGCATGAACGCATAGAGCAAAAAGCTTGATTGCAACAGCGCGTTTGCGATCAAACTCAATAAGGCTTCTAGTTTTTCTGATTCGTTATTTTTGTGCAAAACCCATGGCTCTTCTTTAGCGATGAGTTTATTTAAAAAATCATAAATATTAAACAATTCCTCTAAAGCTTTATGCAACTGCATTTTAGGCACGAAAGAATTAGCGTTATCTAAAATTTGATGCGCTTTTTCTAGCTCTTTAGGATAATATGCGGTGATTTTGGCGCTTTTTAGAGAATAATTGAAATATTTTTTAGCCATGCCTAGCAAACGATTCAACAAATTCCCCAAATCGTTATTCAAATTCGCGTTGATCCTTTCTGTTAACGCTTTTTTAGAAAAATCCCCATCTTGCCCAAAAGGCACTTCACGCAATAAAAAATAACGTAATTCTTCAATCCCATACTCCATAGCGAGCTTTTGAGCGTCTAAAACATTACCCAAGCTCTTACTCATTTTCACGCCCTCTATCGTCCACCACCCATGCACGCAAAGCTGTTTGAATAAGGGCAGATTCAAACTCATCAAAAAAGCCGGCCAATAAATGGCATGGAAGCGTAAAATATCCTTACCCACAATATGCCTAGCGCATTCAAAATGCGCCATTTTATTGTCTAAATCATTCAAATACCCTAACGCGCTCGCATAATTCAATAAAGCGTCCAACCAAACATACACCACATGTTTAGGATCGTTCATTTTTTTAGGCAAAGGAATGCCCCATTCAAAGCTCGTGCGCGTGATAGACAGATCCAATAAACCCTGCTCAATAAAAGAAGTTACCTCATTTTTACGATAAATAGGCAAAATCGCTTCAGGATTTTTAGCGTAAAACTCCAATAAAGGCTTTTCATACGCACTCAATTTGAAAAAATAGCTCTCTTCTTCTAAAAGCGTGGTCTCTCTCAAGCAATCAGGGCATAGAACTTTATCGTTCGTATTGTCCGCTTTAGAAATCGCGCAATAACTCTCACAGCTCACGCAATAATACCCGCTATAAGTGCCTTTATAAATATCCCCTTTTTCAAACATGATTTCAAAGGCGTTTTGCACGCATTTTTGATGCTCGCTGTCTGTGGTGCGGATAAAACCATCATAATCTAAATTGAAAAAATCCCACTGGTTTTTAAAAATCGTGCTAATGCTATCGGCGTAAGCTTTAGGGCTTTGATTTCTCAATCTCGCACTTTGTTCGATCTTTTGCCCATGCTCATCGGTGCCGGTTAAAAAAAAGACTTCTTCGCCTTGAAGCGTGTAATATTTCTTTAAAGTATCCGCAATCAAAGTCGTATAGGCATGGCCAATATGAGGGATGTCATTCACATAATAAATGGGGGTTGTGATCAGTGATTTTTGCATCTTTATAATCGTGTTACCTTAAATTTGTTTAAATCTCTTAATTTTAACATGCTTTTAAAAATTTAGAGAATAGAGGTTGAATTTATGCTTATTTGTGGGGTGTTTTTAGCTTAAAATTCATTATAATTAACGCTCAAAAAATTGAAAAAGAGTTCAAGGAATAGACAGATGATTTCAAAATTTTTGCTCAAAAGCATGTTCAAGCAGTGGAAAAACGGCGATTATCAGGTCGTTTTTTGGGACAATAGCGTTTATAGGAATGGCGAACATTCGCCTAAATTCACCCTTAAAATCCATCGCCCCCTAAAATTTAGCGATATTAAAAAAGACATGTCTTTAACGATCGCTGAAGCTTATATGGACGGCGTGATTGATATTGAAGGCTCTATGGATGAGGTGATGCATTCTTTGTATTTGCAAACCAATTATGAGCATTTGCACAAACATGATAACGCTAAAGCTATCCAAAAACCCATCAAAGAAAGCTCCAACATTTCTAAACATTACGATCTAGGGAATGACTTTTATTCTATCTGGTTAGATGAAACCTTAAGCTATTCATGCGCGTATTTCAAAAAAGACGATGACACCCTCCATGCCGCCCAGCTCCAAAAATTAGATCACACTTTAAAAAAGCTCCACCTAAAGCCTGGCGAAAAACTGCTGGATATAGGCTGTGGTTGGGGCTATCTCTCTGTAAAAGCTGCACAAGAATACGGGGCGGAAGTGATGGGGATCACCATTTCTAGCGAGCAATACAAACAGGCTAACAAACGAGTCCAAGAGTTAGGGTTAGAGGATAAAGTAACGATCAAATTATTGAATTACCAGGATTTAGACGGGCGCTTATACCGCTTTGATAAGGTGGTGAGCGTGGGCATGTTTGAGCATGTGGGTAAGGATAATTTGCCCTTTTATTTCAAAAAAGTTAAAGAAGTGTTGAAAACGGGCGGGATGTTTTTGCTCCACTCCATTTTATGCTGTTTTGAAGGCAAGACTAATGCATGGGTGGATAAATACATCTTCCCGGGTGGCTACTTGCCCTCTTTAAGGGAAGTGATGAGCGTGATGAGCGAATGCGACTTCCACTTGCTCATGGCTGAAAGCTTACGCATCCATTACGCTAAGACTTTAGACATTTGGCGAGACAACTTCAACCACAATCTAGACCAAGTGAAAAGACTCGGCTATGACGAAAGATTTATCCGCATGTGGGATCTGTATTTAAGGACTTGCGCGTCCGCTTTCAGGGTGGGGAGCGCGGATTTATTCCAATTGCTTTTAACCAACAGCGTGGATAACACTTTCCCCTTAACCAAAGAATACATCTACCAGTAATTGCAAGTTTTAGATTTTAGCCCCTTCTTTCAGGCTAACTTCTGGCAAACTCTCCACATACAAACTCTGTGATGGGAAAGCAAAACTCAAATGGTGCTTTTCTACAATCCCCATGATTTTTAGCATCACGTCTTCTTTGACTTCTAGCCACTCTTCCCAAACCACTGTTTTAGAAAAGCAATACACTAAAATATTAATAGAGCTGTCCGCAAACTGGTCTAAAAAGACAAACAGATTGTTTTTATACCCTAAAAAATCGTCAATAGAAACAATATCTTTTTTAAACATGTAGCGGTAATCGCTCGCACTTTGCAAAGCGCTATCGGCTCCATTGGCGATTTTAGGGTGGTTTTCTAGCATTTCTTTAATGTCTTTCACGCAAAGCTGTAAAGCACTTTGGCTAGAGCTATAGGTTAAGCCTATTTCCATTTTAATACGCCTTCCTACTTTACGCCGGCTCCAATTCCTGATGGGTTTTCCGGCTAATTCTGAATTAGGCACGGATAAAAGAGCGTTATCAAAAGCCCTGATCGTGGTGCGCCTTAGCCCCATTTCCACCACCGTTCCCTCCACTTCACCGCACACGATCCAATCCCCTTGAGAAAACGAATTGTCTAACAATAAAATGACCGAAGCAAAAAAATTCGCCAACACATCTTTAACCGCCAAAGCCACCGCTAACCCCCCAATCCCTAAAGAAGCGATGATGGCTGAAACGTTAAATCCTAGTTGCTTCAAAACCCCTAAAAGCGTGACAATGAAGATCAAAAAATACACGACTTTTAAGATCAAGTTGATCACTTCTTTTCTAAAATTGTGCGTGCTTTTGGTAGCCATGTTGGTAACCAACGCTTCCCCATAGCCTTTAAAAAGCGCTATCACTAACCATGCTAAAAGCATGATATACACCGCGCCCACCCACATAGAAACTTTAGGAGGCGATGCGTTAGGGTAGTAGAAAATGTCCAAAGCCACATCGCAACTAAATAACGCTAAAAAGACAGAAACCGGCGAAACAATGCTGCTTTGCACATTGACATGCATTTTTTTATTGCGCTGCATGATTTCAAAAATACGATCTAACAATAAGGCTAAAAGCCAAGTGATCAACTTCCTTAAACCCAGCAATAAGGCTAAAATCATCAAAGCCAGCACGATCTTACTCACTTGCAAGCTATGGGTTGTGAAAGGCAAAACCTTACTGATTTTGTTTAACACAAAATCCATATTCACTTCCATGATCAAGTTTTTAGGAAGCACTTCTTTAGGGTGGTTTTTGATGTAACGCAAGACTTCGGTATAAGTGTTCAAACGCAATTCATAATCGCTAAACATCTGCTCTAATTCATGCATTTTGACATTGCCTAAATTTTTAGGGAAAGTGTAGAGTTTGAATTGCCCTAAACGCAAAAGAAAAGCATCGCTGATACTTTCCACGTCTTTTTGTTCGCTAAAAATATCAATACTGCTCCTGATTTTATCTATAAAACGATACAAAATTTCATCTATCAACAAAATATCTAAAGACAATCTATCTTTCATGAAAGTGTAGAAATCATCGCCCTTAATGCTTTTAGACAAACGCTTTTTGATTTTTTCCTGCTCTTTTAAATTTTGATTGATATCAATCCCGATCTTATCCCTTTCATTCAACACTTTAGAAGTCAAACTTTTAATCAAGTCATTCTTTTGGGTGTTATACAGAGAGATTTCAGCACTTCTTTCAGGGTTTTTTTTGTAAGTTTCAATGACTTGATTGAGCTGGTTGATTTGATTGAAAATCAAAAACAAATCCACCGCATCTGTTTCATGCTCTTCAACCGCTCTCAAAGGATTTAAAAAGAGCGATAATACCAATACCCACCACAATAATAAACGCATGCAAAACCCCACTCAAACAAGATAAAATCTTTCTCACAATTTCTAGCGATTATACCAAAAATTAGAAACGCTTCGCCCCATAAAGTTACCCATGCAATTTGAAAACGCTTTTTATTTAGCCCTAAAAAGCGGGCTTTATCCCAATTGTGAGCCTCTTTTCAGATCGCTATATTACTTGATGCGATGCTTGGAGTATTTTTACATTTTACAATTAAAGCAGAGCCTTAATTTTTAACAAATCTTGCTTTATTTAATATTTTTAATATTTTTATAGTAGGATTTCGCATAGGCCGTAGTCAAAAAGCTTTCCCTGTTCGGTGCGATAAAGTCACGGATAATGTGCATGTCTTTTATTCTTACATGTTTCACTTTTTATGTTTTTCGCTTTTATTGAATGTTTTCATATAAGATCTATGTTTTAGAGATTTCCAACCCTACCACTTGTCATTGGGCTATTTTGATGATCAATCTTTAGAAGAAAAAACCATAAAGATGTAGTATCCTATACCTATAAGAAAAACAAGAATTAAGAAAATGAGTAATCCCCACTCTAAAGAATCCATAACTCCTCTTTAAAGAATGTCAAAAGTGGTGCGCTTGGCAGGACTCGAACCTGCGACCTACGGCTTAGAAGGCTGTTGCTCTATCCAGCTGAGCTACAAGCGCATTGAATGGTATTAATGTTAGGTGGTACGCCCGAAGGGAGTCGAACCCCTAACCCCCAGATCCGAAGTCTGGTGCTCTATCCAATTGAGCTACGAACGCTTACAATTCAAATAAAGGAATGACTAACATAAACTCGGTAAAACGCTTACTTTATGAGATGGGGTGGAAGATGGGAATCGAACCCACGACCCTCAGGACCACAATCTGATGCTCTAACCGACTGAGCTACTCCCACCATTCAACGAAAGGAAGCGATATTCTACCAAAGAATCTTAAACAGAACAATAAACTACGCAAAAAAGTGGTCGGGGCGAAAGGATTCGAACCTTCGACCCCTTGGTCCCAAACCAAGTGCGCTAACCAGACTGCGCTACGCCCCGAAATTTCCACATGAAGCGTTATTATAGCTGAATTTTTTGATTTTTGAGCGTAATTTTTCAAAAATGCCACTAAAATCAAAAGTGGCACTCAAAAATGATACTAATCCAACTCCCCCACCCTTTTAAAAAGCTATTTTTTTAAAAACAGCTCTAAAGGATTTTTAAGCCTTTCGTTTCTTAAAAACTACTTTCGTTTTTTCATTTCACTAGAAACTTTTTCATAATGTTCCATGTGTTTTTTGCTTAACTCTTTGGTGATATTCACCATCACTTTGTGATAGGCTTGATTCATGATTTTTCTAATGGCTTGGTCACGGTCGGTTTCCTTAATCTTATGCACAAAAGTTTTGGGGACAAAACCTCCAGAATTGGTGCGCCGCAATTCCACCCTTTCAATCACAGCCTTAATCTTTGAAACATCAATACCAAAACTATGGATAATATCTTCACTTTTTGGCTCAACAAAATTCAAGTTCAAATACCCTGAAGACATGTCTATAACTCTTTCTTCGCTAAGCGCATCGCTCTCTTCTACAATATCTTCTAAGATAGCCACATTCCCATCCATGCGTAAAACAAGCAACGCTTTTTCTTTGATGTCTTGAGGGATTTCGCTAACATCTTTAAATTGCGAAACGCTATAGCCTTTCCTCTCTAAAAAACTGCTCAATTGGAGGAATAAAGACTTCTCAAACTCTTTTTGATAATTTTCAGGGATAACTTTATTGGCCTCTATCTTAGGATCAATTAAGACAACTAAATGGTTATTTTTAGGCTCTTGCTTGCCTTTAATAGGATAGTGGAAATGCAACTCCACGGACTCGCCCGTATTATTGTGCTGTTGCTTTGCAGGCATTCCATCAGCCAAAGCCGTATAAAACGCCCCACTCACTAATAACGATCCTAAAACTACCGCTAAACTACCTTTTTTCATTAAATTCCTTTCTTTCTTTTTCTTTAAAATCAATTTCTAATCTTACCCAAAAAATCCCACTTTTTATCTCTATTTTTACGGATAATCATTCCCATTCAATCGTTCCTGGTGGTTTAGAGGTAATATCATACACCACCCTATTGATACCGCTCACTTCATTAGTGATACGATTAGAAACCTTTTCTAAAAAAGAATGCTCCAAAAATGAAAAGCTCGCTGTCATGCCATCGCTCGCATTTACTGCCCTTAAACAAATAGCGTTCTCATAAGTGCGATTATCCCCCATAACCCCCACAGAATTGACATTCAACAGCACGCAAAAAGCTTGCCAAACCTTGTCATACAGATCCGCCTTTTTAAGCTCTTCTATAAAAATAAAATCCGCTTCTTGCAAGCATCTGATCTTACTCTCGCTGACTTCGCCTAAAATCCTTATCGCAAGCCCAGGCCCTGGAAAGGGGTGGTGCATTAAAAAATCCTGGCTAATGCCCAATTCCTTACCCAACAAACGGACCTCATCTTTAAACAATTCCCTTAAAGGCTCTATGAGTTTAAAGTCCATCCATTCAGGCAGTCCGCCCACATTATGGTGGGTTTTGATCACTTTTGAAGGCCCTTTAACGCTCACGGATTCAATCACATCAGGGTATAAAGTGCCTTGGGCTAAAAACTCAATTTTGCCTTTTAAATGGTGCTTCTTGGCTTCTTTTTCAAACACTTCAATAAAGGTTTCGCCGATGATTTTTCGTTTCAATTCAGGCTCGCTCACGCCCTTTAATTTAGACAAAAAGATTTCTTTAGCGTCTATCGTGTTTAAAGGGATTTGCAAGTCTTTAAACATCGCTTGAACTTTTTCTTTTTCATTTTTACGCAACAAGCCATGATCTACAAAAACAGCGATCAAATTATCCTTAATGGCTCTGTATAATAGCGTAGCGACCACCGTAGAATCCACGCCCCCACTCACCGCGCACAAAACCTTAGCGTTAGCAATTTTTTCTTTCAAGCGCGCCATTTCTTTTTGAGCGAAATGCTGCATCCCCCAAGTTTTTTCACAGCCGCAAACCAAAAGGGCAAAATTTTCTAAAATCTTACCCCCTTCTTCGCTTTGAATGACTTCTGGGTGGAATTGCAAGCCAAAAATCTTAGCGCTTTCAATCGCGCAATGGGGGGAATTAGGGCTTTTTGCAAGGGTAGTGAAGCCTTTAGGCAATTCTATGACTTTATCCATATGGCTCATCCACACAAGGCTTTTAATTTTCACGCCTTCAAAAATCACAGAATCTTGAATGATCTCTAAAACAGCCTTACCAAATTCTTGCTCGTTCGCGCAAGCCACTACCCCCCCAAAAAAATCCACCAAATACTGCATACCGTAGCAAATCCCTAAAATCGGCAAATCCAAATCAAAGATTTTTTCACTAGGCTTGTAAGCGTCTTTAGCATACACGCTCGCTGGCCCCCCACTCAAAACCAAACCTTTAGGGGCTTTTTTTTGAATGTTTTCTATGCTTTCAAAAAAAGGGACTATTTCTGCATAAATCCCGCTCTCTCTCAATCTTCTAGCAATCAGCTGTGTGTATTGGCTCCCAAAATCTAATACTAAAATCATCGCTCATTCTTTATTTTTGTGGGGTCTGTGTTTTATTGTATTGATTCTTGTAATTCACCCTATAGCTTTCAGCCAATGCGGGCACTTTTTGCACAAACCAGCGCTCTAATCTTTCTAATTCGTGTCTGTAATTTCCACCTTTTGAGCAATATTGAGAATCAATCAGCGAAAACGCATAAAGCGTCTTACTTTCTTTAGATTGGAATAAAAACTCTTTATTGAATAGCGCTTTTTTAGGCATATCTCTCATCAAAGCCTCGGGCAATAAAAAAGCGTCAAAATCACAAAGCACTTTTTTACTCAATTTGTTGCTTTTGGTAATCACAAAAATGATCTCTTTTTTCATGTCTTGTTTAAAAGCTAATGAAAGCACATTCAAAAAGGGCGGGGTTAAACTTTTATCCACCCTAACCTTAAAAGCTTTGGAGTCCCCTAATAAGACCCCCACAGACAAAACCAACCCCACGCAACATTTCAAACTCGTTTGAAAAATATTCATCTTTTATCCTTAATAAGCGTCAATATTGAAAACAGAAATTAAACGCATTGATTGGGTATTATAATATAAAAATTGAGAATTACGCTTTAGCTTGGCTAGCGCTCAAGTCTTTAGCTCTCAAGTCTTTCTAAAACACCCTCATGCTAGCATGTTCACTCTTTTTAAGCCCCAATAATGCTTGGTGTTGAAATGGAATGATAGGGCTTGACCAGTTCATACCTTCTAAGTCTTCTGATATTAACTAAGGCGGTATTGGCTGAAATGGCTTGTGTCATGCTGCTTGTGGAGCGTAAAGAAGTGAGCGTATTCACATGCCCTGCATTGCATCGTGGGTTTCTGACTCTCTCATCTTCTGGGTCATACCACGCCCCTTTTTGGATACTCAAAACCCCTTGACGGATATTCTTAGTTACAAACGCCCCTGCTAACAACCTCCCCCTAGCGTTAAACACTTCTACAATTTCACCATGCCTAATGCCTAATTTATTAGCGTCTAGTTCGTTGATCATTACAGGCTCTCTGCCTTGAATTTTATACACATTTCTAACCCAAGTGTTATCAAGCTGTGAATTGACACGGTATTTTGGGTGCGGAGAGATTAAATGGAATGGGTAAATCTCAGCCATTTTAGAGCCTAGCCACTCAGCTGGCTCAAACCAAGTAGGATGCCCTTTAAAATCGGCCAGTTTAAAATCCGCGCATTTTTGAGAAAAAATTTGAATTTTCCCGCTCTCTGTATCCAGCTTATTGTTAATAGGATCTTGCCTGAATTTCGCATGACGCACAAACTTTCTCGCATTTTCAGGAATTTCAAACTCCACAAAGCCATCCCTCCAAAACTGATCAAACGATTTCAAAGTAGGGCCATCGCTTTTTTCATAAAGGCCCTTAATCCATTCCATGTAACTCTTAGATTCAGTAAATCGCTGCTCTGTTTCATTGCCCCCAATGCGCAAGGCAAGTTGCCTGAAAATCTCATAATCGTCTTTAGATTCATAAACAGGCTCTACCACCTTACGCATGGCATAAACCACATTCTTAGAATAACTCCCTCCAAAAGTAATATCATCTCTTTCCATAGTGCTAGTGGAAGCAAAGACAATATCAGCAAATTTCGCTGTAGGCGTCCACCAAGGCTCATGCACGATCACGCAATCTAAGGTCCTTAAAGTGCGAATCAGCTCGTTTGTATCAGCTTCATGCCCTAACAAATCCGTCCCGCAATTGTAGATCATTTTGATTTTAGGTAATTTGAGTTTTTTACCCATAAAATCAATTTCTTTATCCGGATTTAAAATTGCTTCAGAAATTCTAGATGCTGGAATAACGCTTTTTACAGAATTATGCCCTTGTGAAATCATCGGAACAATTCTTGCCCCTGAGCTTGCTTGAGCGTTTCCTCCATAATGCATAGAAAAGCCAAAGCCCCCACCAGATAAGCCCACTTGACCAATCATGCTGGCTAAAACAATTAACGCCCAATCAGGTTGCTCGCCATACTGAGCTCTTTGCATGGCCCAATTACCCGCTAAAAAAGTGCGTTTAGAAACAAACAAATCCGCTAATTCTTTGATTTTTTCTGCGCTCACTCCAGTGATTTGAGACGCCCACTCCAAAGTCTTAGGCGCATTATCGCTCTCTCCTAGCAAATAGGGTAAGAACTTATCAAAGCCATCAGTGTATTTAGCGATAAACGCTTTATCGTATTGATTGCTCGTATAAAGATAATGCATCATGCCTAGCATTAACGCTACATCAGTATTAGGGCGAATGGGTATCCATTCAGCGCTAAAGGCTTGAGCGGTTTCGGTATAAATGGGATCGATACTAATGAATTTGATACCAGCTCTTTTATACTTAGGGTAGTAGCCATCATTGACATGGTTTGGCACAAAATAATCAATGCGGTTGCACTTGAACAAATCCGCCCCCCACATGACATACACCTTACAATTTTTAATCATCTCTTCATGCGTGGTTTGTTGCGAATAAACTTCCATATCCCCTACAATCATAGGGTTTATTCTTGCGGCCGCGCCATTACTATATTCCCCATCAGTGCCAATAGCCCCCCCTAAAGTCGTGTTAAAAAAACGCCATGTTAAATGATGGCAACGATGCAAGCTGCCCGCATGCCCCCAACCACCATAACTGGCATTATAAATGTTTTCTTTAGGGATTTCTTTAAGCTTTTTAGCCGCTAAATCCAACGCCACATCCCAACTCACGCGCACAAACTCTTCTCTCCCGCGCAATTCTTTGTGGTTTTTTTTGTTTTCTAAGAAACTCTTGCGCACGCAAGGATACTTCACCCTACTATCTGAATACACCCTATCAACCATCGCTTTTAACATCATGGTAGGGTTATAATCGCTCTTTTGAGGGACAATATCTTTAATCACTCCATTTTGAACCTTTGCGATAAAGGGGCCAAAATGCGTTGCATGCGGAATGGATTCTACTTTTTCAAAAACACCAACAGCTTTTAAACAATTAACGCTCGCTAGCGCGATTGGGATTTTTGTTAGGATACTTCTGCGTGAAATAGACATGGTTCTCCTTCAAGCTTGCATTCTGTTAAAATACCCCAAATTCTAACATATATTCACATAAATTACCGCTAATAAGCCCTCAAAGCCCGGGTGTTAATTTAAAACTACTTTTTATTCACGCTGCTCATGTCAGCGACTTTCCCCCACATCAAGCGGTATTTCCTCTTCATAAATTCAATTTCTTCTCTCGCTTGATTGAGTTCGTCTCGCAAAAGATCAATGGTTTTTTTATCTTCTTCATAGACTTCTTGCATAGAGATTAAAGCGTCTTTTAAAAACATGTTTTCATTTTTAAAGGCTGAAATCGTTTCGTCTTTAGCGCTAATGACTTTATCATGCAAATTCAAAATCGTGTTAATGGTCTTTTCCACAAACACAGGCTCTAAAGAACGCCCGTTCATATCCATAGAAATCAAATTATTTTCTACCTTTTTGATTAGAGCGTTTGTCCCGCTACTCGCATCAATTAAAAGCTTGTTGTGGCTTATTTTACTTTTAATCTTACCAAGATTCACTAATTCCAAAATCCTTTCTTTAGGAAGCCCTGAAAGGCGGCTAAACTCTTCTAATTCAAGCCATGCTAAAGCGCTCAAATCTTCTAAAACCACCGGCTCTTTAGACTCTTTTTCTTTATCCTCTACTTCTTGCTCATTTTGTTGTGTCGCTTGCGCTTTATTCAAATCTAAAATATCCAAATTTTTCCTTAAAAATAGTTTTAGCTTAACGCAATTTTTTAACCGCTTTTTTCAAGCTGTCTAGCAAATAATCAATATCGTTTATGGAATGCGTGAAGTGCAAACTCACCCTAAGCCATCCGGGTTTAGCGTTAAAATCGCTTGACTTTTGGGCGTTAAGATTCAATAAATCATGCCCATAAGGCCCCGCGCAAGAGCAACCTGCCCGGGTTTCAATAGCGTATTCATAGCTTAAGATTCTCGCTAAATCATAGGGCGAAATCCCTCCAATATTAAAAGCCACTACCCCCACACGACTCGCTGTTAAATTCCCATAAATATTAATAGCGGGCAAGTCTTTTAAGCCATGCATAAGCACTCTTAAAAGGTTGTTTTCTTTTTTATGGATAAAATCCAAACCGCATTCATCTCTCAATTGATACGCTAGAGCGCTCCTGTAAAATTGCAACAACCCTGGCGTGCCAAACTCTTCTCTCAAAGGCAATTCATCAATAAATTCATGCCGTGTGCGATTAGCGTATTTAATCACGCCCCCTGCACTAAAACTCGGGGCGATTTGCGTGTCAATCAAATCTTTAGAAATGCCTAAAAGACCGCACCCTCCAATACCCCCTAAAAGCTTATGAGGCGCATAAAAACCGGTTTGGTACTCGCAATCTTTAGGGTTAGCATGCGCGCTAAAATTCGCTAAATCCAAAGCCAAATCGGCCTTATATTTCTTACACAATAATGAAACTTCTTTTAAGGGCGTAAGCAGTCCGGTTACATTAGAAGCCGCGCTCATAGAAACCAGGCTGTTAGGGGATTTTTTTAAAGTTTGCTCTAAAATTTCTAAATCCAATAAACCATGTTCATTTAAGGGGATACGCACCACTTCACACAAGCCTTCACGCCAGCTGATTTCATTAGAATGATGCTCATAAGGCCCCACAATCACACGCTTTAAAGCCATATCTTTCAAATATGGCTCTAAATTTTTCTTCGTTTTTGAAGGGATACACACCCCTAAAATTTCTTGAAATTTCTTAATCGCTGAGCTCGCCCCATACCCTGCGCTCAAGACGCAATGATTAGCGCTCAAATTTAAAGAACGCTTCAACTTTTCTTGGCACTCTTTTAAAAGCATGCCCATTAAAATCGCATGCTTAGAAGCGATGGAATGAGCGTTCGCGTAATAAGGCAGTAAGGATTTCACGCGCTTTTCCACTAAAACGCTCGCTAAACCTGAAGCCCCCCAGTCAAAATAAGACACCCCTTTTTTTAAAATAATACTGGATTTAACTTGCTCTAAAGGACTTTCATTAGGATTGAGTAAGGGAGCAAAACTCCTGTTTAAAAACGCTTGCACGAAATACCACCAACGCTTTTAATGTTTGTCTCCGCTTAAAATATGAAAATGCAAATGCATCACCTCTTGCCCTGCGTTTTTACCCACATTCGTTAAAAGCTTGTAACCCTTCTCTTTGATGCCTAATTTTTCCACCACTTCAAAAATAAAACTTGTCATTTGAGCCATAAGCTCTGGAGTGATGCCATTAAAATCCTGAATGCTTTGCTTAGGGATCACTAACGCATGCACTTTAGCTTTAGGGTTAATGTCATAAAAGGATAAAAAACGATCGTTTTCTAAAATCTTAGAACAAGGGATTTCGCCTTTGATTATTTTTTCAAACACATTCATGCTTTTTTGCTCCCTTTTAAGGTTTTTCTTTTATTAAAGTTGTATTATAGCTTTTTAAAAATAAAATATAAGGATCGTTATTGCACACCTTAATAGAGCGATTAGAAAAGGTTACTAATAGCAAAGAATTAGAAGAAGCGCGTTTGAATGCTTTGGGTAAAAAAGGGGTTTTTGCGGATAAATTCAACCAGCTCAAAAACCTGAACGGCGAAGAAAAAAACGCCTTTGCTAAAGAAATCCACCACTATAAGCAAGCGTTTGAAAAAGCCTTTGAATGGAAAAAAAAGGCTATTTTAGAGCTTGAATTAGAAGAACGCTTGAAAAAAGAAAAAATTGATGTGAGTTTGTTTAACGCTATCAAAACAAGCTCTTCTCACCCTTTGAATTATACTAAAAATAAAATCATTGAATTTTTTACCCCATTAGGATACAAGCTTGAAATCGGCTCTTTAGTGGAAGATGATTTCCATAATTTCAGCGCTTTAAACTTGCCCCCTTACCACCCTGCAAGAGACATGCAAGACACTTTTTATTTTAAAGATCACAAGCTTTTAAGGACCCACACTTCGCCTGTTCAAATCCACACCATGCAAGAACAAACCCCACCCATTAAGATGATTTGTTTAGGCGAAACCTTTAGGCGCGATTATGATTTGACCCACACGCCCATGTTCCATCAAATTGAAGGGCTTGTCGTGGATCAAAAAGGGAATATCCGTTTCACGCACTTAAAGGGCGTGATCGAAGACTTTTTGCATTATTTCTTTGGCGGCGTGAAATTAAGGTGGCGCTCTAGCTTTTTCCCTTTCACAGAGCCAAGCGCTGAAGTGGATATTAGTTGCGTGTTTTGCAAGCAGGAAGGCTGTAGGGTTTGCTCGCACACAGGTTGGCTGGAAGTGTTGGGTTGTGGCATGGTCAATAATGCGGTGTTTGAAGCCATAGGGTATGAGAATGTGAGCGGGTTTGCCTTTGGCATGGGGATTGAAAGATTAGCCATGCTGACTTGTCAAATCAATGATTTACGCAGTTTCTTTGAAACTGATTTGAGAGTGTTGGAGAGTTTTTAATGAAACTAAGCGTTAATGATTTGAATGTTTTTGTCAATACGCCTAAAGATATAGCCAAAATCTGTGAGGATTTGAGCCGCTTAGGCTTAGAAGTGGAGAGCTGTATCCCTTATATCGCTCCTAAAAATGTGGTTGTGGGTAAGGTTTTAGAAAAAGCCCCCCATAAAAACGCTGAAAAACTCAGCGTGTGTCAAGTGGATGTGGGTAAAGAAGTGTTGCAAATCGTGTGTGGGGCTAAAAATGTCGCAAAAAACCAATTTGCACCAGTCGCCCTCAAAGGAGCGATCATAGGCTCAACCACAATCGCTAAAACCGAGCTTAGGGGGGTTGAAAGCCATGGCATGATTTGCTCTAGCATTGAATTAGGCTTCCCCAAAATCAATGATGGCATCTTGGAATTAGATGAGAGCGTTGGGGAGTTGGTTTTAGGGAAGGAATTACATGAATACGCCCCTTTCAACACGCATGTTTTAGAAATTTCATTGACTCCTAATCGTGGGGATTGCTTGAGCGTTTTAGGTATTGCCAGAGAAATTAGCGCCTTTTATCACACGCCCCTAAAACCTATCAAGGCTTTAAATTTTACGCCAAAAAGCGATTCAATTGCGCTTCATGCGGATGAAAATATTGAATCGCATCTGGCTTATTATTTAATTTGCAACCATTCTTTAAAAACCCCTTTAAATATCAAGCTTTCGCTCGCTCACAATAATGCCTTAAGCGAGAACGAACTGAACAATTTCATAGAATTTAGCGCGCATTTTAGTGGGGTAATATTGAACGCTTATAGCCTGAATACAACCCCTGTTGATTTGAGCGTGAAAAACGATGAAAACAACCTTGAAAGCGTTTATATCAACCATCAAAAACGCTCCACTATCGCTATCAAGCATCAAGATCAAAAAGATTTGAGCGAGTGTTTGCTTTTAGAGGCAAGTTATACTGATCCTGTAAGCCTGTCTTTAAAATTACACGCCCTAAAAGATAAAACGCTTCAAAAAGACAACGCCCTTATTTATAGGAGCACTAGGGGGAGTAACCCTAATCTATCAGACGGCTTGAATTTTTTAAGCGCTCATTTGAAAGCCACGATTTTAGAAAGCAAACAAACTAAGCATTCTTTAAAAGATCGCACCCTTACATTCCAACTTGAAGACATTACTGAAATTTTGGGGCTTGCTGTAGAAAAAGAAAAAATTCAAGGCATTTTAAAAAATTTAGGCTTTAAAGTTAGTGCAAAAGAGCCAAACTCAAAACCCCCAATTTTAGAGGTTATTGCGCCAAATTTCAGGCATGACATTAAAACGATCCAAGATATTGCTGAAGAAATCTTGCGCTTTGTAGGGATTGATAATTTGATCTCAAAGCCCCTTCATTGTGTCAGCAGTAAAAATTCAAACCCCCATTATGACACGCACCGCTTTTTTGAAAACCTTAAACACAAGGCTCTCGCTTGCGGTTTTAAAGAAGTCATTCATTATGTGTTTTATTCTAAAGAAAAACAGCAAAAACTAGGCTTTGAAGTCTTAGAAGATTCTCTAGAATTGCAAAATCCTATCACAACGGATCTCAACACCCTGAGAACGAGCCTTGTTTGCGGGCTTTTAGACGCCAGTTTAAGGAATAAAAATTTAGGGTTTAAAAGCATAGCCCTTTATGAAAAAGGGAGCGTGTATAACTCTAAAAGAGAAGAGATCCAAAAACTAGGCTTTTTAGCGAGCGGCTTGCAAAAAAAAGAAAGCTACCCTTACGCTAAGGGCAAGGCTTGGGATTTTTATTCTTTCGCTGAATGCGTTTCAAAAGTTATAGGGGATTTTAGCCTAGAAAAACTAAACGCTCAAACCCCCATTAACCACCCCTACCAGAGCGCTAAAATCATTCAAAACAATGAAATCATAGGCACAATCGCTAAAATCCACCCTAAAGTGATCCAGGAATTGGATTTGTTTGAAAGCTATTACGCTGAGATAGACGCTTTTAAACTCAAACGCCCTGCCATGCTATTAAAGCCCTTTAGCATTTACCCTAGCAGTGTGAGGGATTTGACTCTCATCATTGATGAAAATACCGCTTTTAGCAAGATTAAAAAAGCCCTAAAAGACGCTCAAATCCCTAATTTAAGCGAGATTCTACCCCTTGATATTTTCAAAGAAAGTAATAATTCCATAGCCTTAAGCGTGCGTTGCGTGATCCATTCTTTAGAAAAAACCTTAAATGATGAAGAGGTCAATTCAGCCGTGCAAAAAGCGCTTGAAATTTTAGAAAAAGAATTTAACGCCCGCCTTAAGGGATAATATAAAGATAGCAAAGGATAATATGTGATAGAGCTTGACATTAACGCTAGCGATAAATCGCTCTCGCACAGAGCCGTTATTTTTAGCTTGCTCGCTCAAAAACCTTGTTTCGTGCGGAATTTTTTGATGGGAGAGGATTGTTTAAGCTCTTTAGAAATCGCTCAAAATTTAGGGGCTAAAGTGGAAAATACCGCCAAAAATTCTTTTAAAATCACGCCCCCAACGGCTATAAAAGAGCCTAACAAGATTTTAAATTGCAACAATTCTGGCACCAGTATGCGTTTATACAGCGGGCTTTTAAGCGCTCAAAAAGGGCTTTTTGTTTTAAGCGGAGACAATTCCCTAAACTCACGCCCCATGAAAAGAATCATTGAGCCTTTGAAAGCTTTTGGGGCAAGGATTTTAGGGAGAGAGGATAACCATTTCGCCCCCTTAGCGATTGTAGGGAGTCCTTTAAAAGCTTGCCATTATGAAAGCCCTATCGCTTCAGCTCAAGTCAAAAGCACTTTTATTTTAAGCGCCTTGCAAGCTCAAGGCATAAGCGCCTATAAAGAAAATGAGCTTAGCCGTAACCACACAGAAATCATGCTTAAAAGTTTGGGAGCTAAGATTCACAATCAAGACGGCGTTTTAAAAATTTCACCCCTAGAAAAACCCCTAGAAGCTTTTGATTTTACCATAGCTAATGATCCGTCTAGCGCGTTTTTTTTCGCCCTCGCTTGTGCGATTACGCCAAAAAGCCACCTTCTTTTAAAAAATGTCTTGCTCAACCCCACTCGCATAGAAGCTTTTGAAGTTTTGAAAAAAATGGGCGCTCATATAGAGTATGCGATTCAATCCAAAGATTTAGAAATCATTGGCGATATTTACATAGAACATGCCCCTTTAAAAGCGATCAGTATTGATCAGAATATCGCCAGCCTTATTGATGAAATCCCCGCTTTGAGTATCGCTATGCTTTTTGCAAAAGGCAAAAGCATGGTGAGAAACGCTAAAGATTTACGAGCTAAAGAAAGCGATAGGATTAAAGCGGTTGTTTCTAATTTCAAAGCTTTAGGGATTGAGTGCGAAGAATTTGAAGATGGGTTTTATGTAGAGGGATTAGAAGATATAAGCCCATTAAAACAGCACCTTTCTCAAAAAAAACCCCCCCTTATCAAAAGCTTTAATGATCACAGGATTGCGATGAGTTTCGCTGTTTTAACTTTAGCGTTGCCTTTAGAAATTGATAATTTAGAATGCGCAAACATTTCTTTCCCAACCTTTCAGCTTTGGCTCAATCTATTCAAAAAAGGGAGTTTTAATGGAAATTAAAATGGCTAAGGATTATGGTTTTTGTTTTGGCGTCAAAAGAGCGATACAAATCGCTGAAAAAAATCAAAACAGCTTGATTTTTGGCTCGCTCATTCATAACGCTAAAGAAATCAATCGTTTGGAAAAAAACTTCAATGTGAAAATTGAAGAAGATCCTAAAAAAATCCCTAAAAATAAGAGCGTGATCATAAGAACTCATGGCATTCCTAAGCAGGATTTAGAATACTTGAAAAACAAGGGGGTCAAAATCACTGATGCGACTTGCCCGTATGTGATCAAACCTCAGCAAATTGTGGAATCCATGAGCAAAGAAGGGTATCAAATCGTACTTTTTGGGGATATTAACCACCCTGAAGTCAAGGGCGTGATAAGCTATGCCACTAACCAGGCTTTAGTTGTCAATTCTTTAGAAGAATTGCAAGAAAAAAAGCTCCAACGGAAAGTGGCTTTAGTCTCCCAAACCACCAAACAAACCCCAAAACTCTTGCAAATCGCTTCTTATTTGGTGGAAAGATGCACTGAAGTGCGTATTTTTAACACGATTTGCAACGCTACTTCTTACAACCAAAAAGCCGCTTTGGATTTGAGTAAGGAAGTGGATATTATGATAGTCGTGGGCGGTAAAACTTCTTCAAACACCAAACAGCTCCTAAGCATCGCCAAACAGCATTGCAAAGACAGCTACTTGGTAGAAGATGAAAACGAATTAGAGTTGGCGTGGTTTAAGGATAAAAAATTGTGCGGGATTACCGCTGGGGCTTCCACGCCGGATTGGATTATAGAAAATGTCAAGCAAAAAATCAGCACGATTTAACACATTTTGAAAATTTTCTTTAAAAAAACCGCTAATTGTTAGTTTTTAAACGATTTTGTAAGCCAAAAAAGGATACAATGCCCCTAAGGATTTTATATTTATTTTATAGTAAGGCAGTCAATGAGCAAGATAGCAGATGATCAGAACTTTAATGACGAGGAGGAAAACTTCGCAAAACTCTTTAAAAAACAATTAGAAAAAGAAGAAACCCTAGAAAAAGGCACTATCAAAGAAGGGCTAATCGTTTCCATCAATGAGAATGATGGTTATGCCATGGTGAGCGTGGGCGGTAAGACAGAAGGCCGTTTGGCTTTAAGCGAGATCACCGATGAAAAGGGGCAGTTGCTGTATCAAAAAAATGACCCCATTGTCGTGCATGTGTCCGAAAAAGGTGAACACCCTAGCGTTTCCTACAAAAAGGCCATTTCCCAACAAAAGATTCAGGCTAAAATTGAAGAATTGGGCGAAAACTATGAAAACGCCATTATTGAGGGCAAGATTGTAGGCAAGAATAAAGGGGGCTATATCGTGGAGTCTCAAGGCGTGGAGTATTTCCTCTCCCGCTCGCACTCTTCTTTAAAGAATGACGCAAACCATATCGGCAAACGCATTAAAGCGTGTATCATTCGTGTGGATAAGGAAAACCATTCTATCAATATTTCTCGCAAACGATTCTTTGAAGTCAATGACAAACGGCAACTTGAGGTTTCTAAAGAATTGTTAGAAGCTACAGAGCCGGTATTGGGGGTTGTACGCCAGATCACCCCTTTTGGCATTTTTGTAGAAGCTAAGGGGATTGAGGGCTTGGTCCATTATTCTGAAATCAGCCATAAAGGACCAGTCAATCCTGAAAAATACTACAAAGAGGGCGATGAAGTCTATGTCAAAGCCATCGCTTATGATGCAGAAAAAAGACGCCTTTCACTCTCCATAAAAGCGACCATAGAAGACCCATGGGAAGAGATCCAAGACAAACTAAAGCCCGGATACGCCATTAAGGTGGTGGTGAGCAACATTGAACATTATGGGGTGTTTGTGGATATTGGTAATGATATTGAAGGCTTTTTGCATGTTTCTGAAATCTCTTGGGATAAAAATGTCAGCCACCCTAGCCATTACTTGAGCGTGGGGCAAGAAATTGATGTGAAGATCATTGACATTGATCCTAAAAACCGCCGCTTAAGGGTTTCTTTAAAACAACTCACTAACAGGCCTTTTGATGTTTTTGAATCCAAACACCAAGTGGGGGATATTGTAGAGGGCAAAGTGGCGACTTTAACGGATTTTGGAGCGTTTTTGAATCTGGGTGGGGTGGATGGTTTGCTCCACAATCATGACGCTTTTTGGGATAAAGATAAAAAGTGCAAAGACCACTATAAAATTGGCGATGTGATCAAAGTCAAAATCCTTAAAATCAACAAAAAAGATAAAAAGATTTCTTTGAGTGCGAAGCACTTGGTGACTTCCCCCACAGAAGAATTCGCTCAAAAGCATAAAACAGACAGCGTGATTCAAGGCAAAGTGGTGAGTATCAAGGATTTTGGCGTTTTCATTCATGCTGATGGCATTGACATGCTGATCAAAAACGAAGATTTAAGCCCCTTGAAAAAAGATGAAATCAAAATGGGGCAGGAAATCACTTGCGTGGTTGTTGCGATTGAAAAGTCTAACAACAAAGTGCGTGCTTCTGTGCATAGGTTAGAGCGTAAAAAAGAAAAAGAAGAATTGCAAGCCTTTAACACGAGCGATGATAAAATGACTTTAGGGGATATTCTTAAAGAAAAACTCTAAAGAGTGATTTTAAAAGCATGAGAATGGCATGAGATTTAAGGGTGTTGTTGCTTTTATTTCCCTAGCTGTCGCTCTTGGCGTTTTAGCCTATTTGTTTTTAAGCGTTAAAAAAGAAATGCCTGTTGCTTCTCATGCGATCCCTCAAACCAATGCGATCCCTCAAACCAATGAAAAAAGCCATGAAATCAACCTAGAAGAAAGCCCCAATAATCCTAATACCCCTAACGATGAAAAAGCCCCCCATAACGAAGAAGATCATAGTAACACCCTTTTTCAAAACCTTGATGCACAAGAATCTATCAATTACCCCGTTGTGGAGCATTATTTTGAAATCCCTTTTGAAGAAAAAAAAAGAGAGTATTCAAAGCTTATCATTAAGGATTTAAAGGACTATCAATGGTGGTGCTTAAAAGAAATCCTTAAAAAAGAACAAATTGATTACGCTTACGATAACACCAAAAACCAACCCAACCTCATCATCTATTTAGATGAAAATAAAAAAGAACGCTTGTTGGCTGATTTAGACTATTATAAAATACGCTATCATGCTGTTTTTTAAATTCAAAGGATAAAAATGTATCAAGTAGCCATTTGCGACCCCATCCATGCTAAAGGCATTCAAATTTTAGAAGCTCAAAAAGACATTGTTTTGCATGATTATTCCAAATGCCCCAAAAAGGAGCTTTTAGAGAAACTCATCCCCATGGATGCGCTCATCACTCGTAGCATGACCCCTATCACAAGCGATTTTTTAAAGCCCTTAACCCACTTAAAATCCATTGTGAGAGCGGGCGTGGGAGTGGATAATATTGATTTAGAAAGCTGCTCTCAAAAAGGCATTGTGGTGATGAATATCCCTACCGCTAACACGATTGCCGCTGTGGAATTAACGATGGCGCATTTGATCAATGCAGTGCGTTCGTTCCCTTGCGCGAACGATCAAATCAAACACCAAAGGTTATGGAAAAGAGAAGATTGGTATGGCACGGAATTGAAAAATAAAAAACTAGGAATCATTGGTTTTGGGAATATTGGCTCTAGGGTGGGCATTAGGGCAAAAGCTTTTGAAATGGAAGTCCTAGCCTATGATCCTTATATCCCTTCTTCAAAAGCCACTGATTTAGGGGTCATTTACACGAAAAATTTTGAAGACATTTTGCAATGCGATATGATCACTATCCACACCCCCAAAAATAAAGAAACCATTAACATGATAGGCGCTAAAGAGATTGAGCGCATGAAAAAAGGGGTTATTTTGATCAATTGCGCTAGGGGTGGGCTTTATAATGAAGACGCTCTTTATGAAGCTTTAGAAAACAAAAAAGTGCGTTGGCTTGGCATTGATGTCTTTTCTAAAGAGCCTGGCATTCATAACAAACTTTTAGATTTGCCTAATGTGTATGCGACCCCCCATATTGGCGCGAACACTTTAGAATCTCAAGAAGAAATTTCCAAACAGGCCGCTCAAGGGGTTATGGAATCTTTAAGGGGTTCAAGCCACCCGCATGCTCTAAATTTACCCATGCAAGCTTTTGATGCAAGCGCGAAAGCCTACTTGAATTTAGCGCAAAAACTGGGTTATTTTTCCAGTCAAATCCATAAGGGCGTGTGCCAAAAAATTGAACTCAGTCTTTGTGGGGAGATCAACCAATTCAAAGACGCCCTTGTAGCCTTTACGCTAGTAGGGGTGTTAAAACCCGTTGTAGGGGATAAAATCAATTACATTAACGCCCCCTTTGTGGCCAAAGAAAGAGGCATTGAGATTAAAGTTAGCCTTAAAGAAAGCGCTTCGCCCTATAAAAACATGCTCTCTTTAACCCTCAATGCGGCTAATGGCGCAATCAGTGTGAGCGGCACGGTGTTTGAAGAAGATATTTTAAAACTCACTGAGATCGATGGGTTTCATATTGATATAGAGCCAAAAGGTAAAATGCTTCTATTTAGGAATACGGATATTCCAGGCGTTATTGGGAGCGTGGGGAATGCGTTCGCTAGGCATGGTATTAACATCGCTGATTTTCGTTTGGGGCGCAACACGCAAAAAGAAGCTTTAGCGCTCATTATTGTAGATGAAGAAGTTTCTTTGGAAGTTTTAGAAGAGCTTAAAAACATTCCTGCATGCTTAAGCGTTCATTATGTGGTTATTTAAGGTAGTTGGATGCGAGATTTTTTAAAGCTTTTAAAAAAGCATAATGAATTAGAAGTCATTGACACCCCCCTTGAAGTGGATTTAGAAATCGCTCATCTGGCCTATATAGAAGCGAAAAAACCTAATGGGGGCAAAGCCCTTTTATTCACGCAACCCATAAGAAAAGAGCATGACCAAATCAAAACCTTTGGCATGCCGGTTTTAATGAACGCTTTTGGCTCTTTCAAACGCTTGGAGCTTTTGTTAAAAACCCCCATAGAAAGCCTGCAACAACGCATGCAAGCTTTCTTGCACTTTAACGCTCCTAAAAATTTCACTGAGGGTTTGAAAGTCTTAAAAGATTTATGGGATTTAAGACACATTTTCCCTAAAAAAACCACTCGCCCTAAAGATCTCATTATCAAGCAAGATAAAGAAGTCAATTTGTTGGATCTACCCGTTTTAAAAACTTGGGAAAAAGATGGCGGGTCTTTTATCACTATGGGGCAAGTCTATACCCAAAGCTTGGATCATAAAAAAAAGAATTTAGGCATGTACCGCTTGCAAGTTTATGATAAAAACCATTTAGGCTTGCACTGGCAAATCCATAAAGACTCCCAACTCTTTTTCCACGAATACGCTAAGGCTAAAGTCAAAATGCCTGTCAGTATCGCTATTGGCGGGGATTTGCTCTACACATGGTGCGCGACAGCCCCCTTACCTTATGGGGTTTATGAACTCATGCTTTATGGGTTTATGAGAGAAAAAAAAGTGCGCGTGATGCCATGCTTGAGCAATCCTTTGAGCGTGCCAAGCGACTGCGACATTGTGATAGAAGGGTTTGTGGATTGCGAAAAGTTAGAGCTTGAAGGGCCTTTTGGGGATCACACTGGCTATTACACCCCTATTGAGCCTTACCCTGTTTTAGAAGTCAAAACCATTAGCTATAAAAAAGATTCCATTTACCTAGCCACTGTGGTGGGTAAGCCTCCTTTAGAAGACAAATACATGGGGTATTTGACTGAACGCTTGTTCTTGCCTTTGCTCCAAATGAACGCTCCCAATCTCATAGATTATTACATGCCAGAAAATGGGGTGTTTCATAATTTGATTTTAGCCAAAATACACACGCGCTATAACGCTCATGCCAAACAAGTCATGCATGCTTTTTGGGGCGTGGGGCAGATGAGCTTTGTCAAGCATGCGATTTTTGTCAATGAAGACGCTCCTAATCTAAGGGACACCAACGCTATCATTGAGTATATACTAGAGAATTTTTCTAAAGAAAACGCGCTCATCTCTCAAGGCATATGCGACGCCTTAGATCATGCAAGCCCTGAATACGCTATGGGGGGGAAACTCGGTATTGATGCGACTTCTAAAAGCAATACCCCCTACCCCACGCTTTTAAACGATAGTGCCTTATTAGCGCTTTTACAAGATAAAATGCAAAATATCGTTCTTTTGAAGCAATATTACCCGCACACTCGTAACCCCATTTGCGTCATTAGCGTGGAAAAGAAAGACAAAAGCGTCATTGAATTGGCTAAAAACTTGCTCGGTTTTGAAGAGCATTTACGCATTGTCATCTTTGTAGAGCATACCAGCAACGATTTGAACAACCCTTACATGCTGTTATGGCGCATCGTTAATAATATTGATGCCAAGCGCGATATTCTCACCTCTAAACATTGTTTTTTTATAAACGCTACCAATAAGGGCGTTATGGACAAACATTTTAGAGAATGGCCCACCGAAACCAATTGCTCCATGGAAGTCATAGAAAATTTGAAAAAGAAAGGGCTTTTAAAAGATTTTGAAACTTTAAATCAAAAATTCCACCTCACGCATTCTTTCAGCACGCACAAAGAAGATCTATAAAGAATAGCCATAAAGAAGGATTATGTTAGATTATCGCCAAAGGATTGATGCTCTCATCACCAAAATAGAAAAGGCTCGCACCGCCTATTCAAGACACCACATTGTCAAAATCGTGGCTGTTTCAAAAAACGCTTCCCTAGAAGCTATCCAACATTACTACAACTGCTCTCAAAGGGCTTTTGGAGAAAATAAAGTTCAAGATTTAAAAATTAAAATGCATTCTTTAGAGCATTTGCCCCTTGAATGGCACATGATAGGCTCTTTACAAGAAAATAAAATCAATGCGCTTTTGAGTTTAAAGCCCGCTCTTTTGCATTCTTTAGACTCTTTAAAACTCGCTTTGAAGATAGAAAAGCGTTGCGAAATATTGGGCGTCAATTTAAACGCTCTTTTACAGGTTAATAGCGCATATGAGAAAAGTAAAAGCGGGGTAATGCCTGAAGAAACGCTAGAAACTTATTCTCAAATCAGTGAAACTTGCAAGCACCTCAAGCTTAAGGGGCTGATGTGTATAGGGGCGCACACCGATGATGAAAAGAAAATTGAAAAATCCTTTATCACCACCAAAAAGCTTTTTGACCAAATAAAAAATGCGAGCGTTCTTTCAATGGGCATGAGTTGTGATTTTGAATTAGCGATTGCTTGCGGGGCGAATCTTTTAAGGATTGGCTCTTTTTTGTTCAAAGAGTAAGATGCTAGAAACTTATGCGCTTAAAAATGGGGCTGTTTTTATCTCTGATGCGCATTTTTTGCCTGAAAGCCCTCATTTAATCCATACGCTTCAAGAACTTTTAAGCGCCAAACCTCCACAAGTCTTTTTCATGGGCGATATTTTCCATGTTCTTGTGGGCTATTTACCCCTAGATAAAGAGCAGCAAAAAATCATTGATCTAATCCATGCGTTAAGCGAAATTTCACAAGTCTTTTATTTTGAAGGCAACCATGATTTTTCCATGCGTTTTGTATTCAATTCCAAAGTAGTAGTTTTTGAGCGCCAAAACCAACCCGTATTATTCCAATACGATAACAAACGCTTTTTACTAGCCCATGGGGATTTATTCACTACTAAGGCGTATGAATTTTACATCACGCAACTCACTTCCACTTGGGCTAGATTTTTTCTAACTTTTTTAAATTTATTAAGTTTTAAAACCTTATACCCTTTTTTGAAAAAACTCATTTATCAAAAACCCGTCCGCCTTTGGGAATTAGAGCCAAAAGAATTAAAAGCCTTTATTGAAAAGCGCCTAAAAGCCTATCAAAACTATATTAAAGATCTCAACATTGATAGCATTGACGGCATTATAGAGGGGCATTTTCATCTCAAAAGCGGTGTAAAAATCCCCTTGAATGCGCCGATTTATTGCCCACTGCCTTCCTTTTATTACGAACAAAGCCTTTTTAAGGTATCATCAAGCGTTTTAGAACCATCTCAAAATAAGGACGCCTAAATCTATGGCAGAAAAAACAGCTAACGATTTAAAATTGAGTGAGATAGAACTCGTGGATTTTCGTATTTATGGCATGCAAGAGGGCGTCCCTTATGAGGGGATTTATGGCATCAATGTGGCTAAAGTCCAAGAAATCATCCCCATGCCCACCCTTTTTGAATACCCCACGAATTTGGATTACATCATCGGCGTGTTTGATTTGCGCTCCATAATCATTCCGCTTATTGATTTGGCTAAATGGATAGGGATTGTCCCGGATAAAAGCAAAGAAAATGAAAAAATCGTCATTATCACTGAATTTAACAACGTTAAAATGGGCTTTTTAGTCCATTCGGCTAGGCGTATCAGGCGCATTAGCTGGAAAGATGTGGAGCCTGCATCCTTTAGCGCATCCAATAACATCAATAAAGAAAATATCACCGGCACCACGCGCATTGAAAACGATCAAACCCTACTCATTTTGGATTTAGAAAGCATTTTAGACGATTTAAAGCTTAATGAAGACGCTAAAAGCGCTAAGGAAGCCACCACCAAACAGCATTTTGAAGGCGAAGTGTTGTTTTTAGACGATAGCAGAACGGCGAGGAAAACCTTAAAAAACCATTTAAGCAAATTGGGTTTTAGCATCACGGAAGCTGTGGATGGGGAAGATGGGTTGAACAAATTAGAAATGCTATTCAAAAAATACGGGGACGATTTGAGGAAGCATTTGAAATTCATTATTTCAGATGTTGAAATGCCTAAAATGGATGGCTATCATTTCTTATTCAAGCTCCAAAAAGACCCTAGGTTCGCTTATATTCCTGTGATTTTCAATTCTTCTATTTGCGATAATTACAGCGCTGAAAGGGCTAAAGAAATGGGGGCTGTAGCGTATTTAGTCAAGTTTGACGCAGAAAAATTCACCGAAGAAATTTCTAAGATTTTAGACAAGAATGCGTAATTTTTTTTATAAAATTGTAAAATACTCTTATCTCAAACGCTAAAAAGGGGTTTTAAATGGATGATTTGCAAGAAATAATGGAAGACTTCTTGATTGAAGCCTTTGAAATGAACGAGCAGTTGGATCAGGATCTGGTGGAATTAGAGCATAACCCTGAAGATTTGGACTTGCTCAATCGCATTTTTAGAGTCGCCCACACCATTAAAGGCTCTAGCTCGTTTTTGAATCTTAATATTCTCACGCACCTCACGCACAACATGGAAGATGTCTTAAATCGCGCCAGAAAGGGCGAAATCAAAATCACGCCGGATATTATGGATGTCGTGTTGCGCTCCATTGATTTGATGAAAACTTTACTCGTAACGATTAGAGATACCGGCTCGGATACCAATAACGGCAAGGAAAACGAGATTGAAGAAGCGGTCAAACAGCTTCAAGCCATTACGAGCCAAAATTTAGAGGGCGCTAAAGAAAGGACTAAAGAAGCCCCCAAAAAAGAAAATAAAGAAGAAGTGAAAGAAGAAGCGAAAGAAGAAATTAAAGAAAACAAGGCAAAAGCCCCTACTGCAGAAAACACATCAAGCGATAACCCGCTAGCCGATGAGCCGGATTTGGATTACGCTAACATGAGCGCTGAAGAAGTGGAAGCGGAAATTGAACGCCTGCTGAACAAACGCCAAGAAGCCGATAAAGAGCGAAGAGCTCAAAAAAAACAAGAAGCCAAACAAGAAGTTACCCCAACAAAAGAAGCCCCTAAAACAGAAACCCCCAAAGCCCCTAAAACCGAAACTAAAGCTAAGGCTAAAGCCGATACTGAAGAAAATAAAGCCCCCTCTATTGGCGTGGAGCAAACCGTTAGGGTGGATGTGCGCCGCTTGGATCACTTGATGAATTTAATCGGTGAGCTTGTGTTAGGCAAGAATCGCTTGATTAGAATCTATAGCGATGTGGAAGAACGCTATGATGGGGAAAAGTTTTTAGAGGAATTAAACCAGGTGGTCTCTTCTATTTCAGCGGTAACGACAGACTTGCAACTTGCGGTGATGAAAACCCGGATGCAACCAGTGGGCAAAGTGTTCAATAAATTCCCTCGCATGGTAAGGGATTTGAGCCGGGAATTAGGCAAGAGCATTGAATTAATCATTGAAGGCGAAGAAACCGAATTAGACAAATCCATTGTAGAAGAGATTGGCGATCCGCTCATTCACATTATCCGCAACTCATGCGATCATGGGATTGAGCCTTTAGAAGAAAGAAGAAGGCTTAACAAGCCTGAAACCGGTAAAGTGCAATTGAGCGCGTATAATGAGGGTAACCACATTGTGATTAAAATCTCTGATGATGGCAAGGGGTTAGACCCTGTGATGCTTAAAGAAAAAGCGATTGAAAAAGGGGTGATTAGCGAAAGAGACGCTGAAGGCATGAGCGATAGGGAAGCGTTTAACCTCATTTTCAAGCCAGGCTTTTCTACCGCAAAAGTCGTTTCCAATGTTTCAGGCAGGGGTGTTGGCATGGATGTGGTGAAAACCAATATTGAAAAGCTCAATGGGATCATTGAAATTGATTCAGAAGTGGGGGTAGGCACGACTCAAAAGCTTAAAATCCCTCTCACTTTGGCTATCATTCAAGCTTTACTCGTGGGCGTTCAAGAAGAATATTACGCTATCCCGCTTTCTTCGGTTTTAGAAACCGTGCGTATCAGCCAAGATGAAATCTACACCGTTGATGGCAAGAGCGTGTTGCGCTTGAGAGATGAGGTGCTTTCTTTGGTGCGCCTTTCTGATATTTTTAAAGTGGATGCTATTTTGGAATCCAACTCAGATGTGTATGTGGTCATCATTGGCTTGGCTGATCAAAAAATTGGCGTGATCGTGGATTATTTAATCGGTCAAGAAGAAGTGGTCATTAAATCTTTAGGTTACTATCTTAAAAACACTAGAGGCATTGCTGGCGCTACGGTGAGAGGCGATGGGAAAATCACTCTTATTGTAGATGTGGGAGCGATGATGGATATGGCAAAAAGCATCAAGGTCAATATCACTACCTTGATGAACGAATCCGAAAACACGAAGAGCAAAAATTCCCCTAGCGATTATATTGTCTTAGCGATTGATGACAGCAGCACGGATAGAGCGATTATCCGCAAATGTTTAAAACCATTAGGCATCACGCTTTTAGAGGCCACTAACGGGTTAGAGGGCTTAGAAATGCTTAAAAATGGCGATAAGATTCCGGACGCTATTTTAGTGGATATTGAAATGCCTAAAATGGACGGCTACACTTTCGCTTCTGAAGTGCGCAAATACAATAAATTCAAAAACCTGCCTTTGATTGCAGTAACCAGTCGGGTAACTAAAACCGATAGGATGCGCGGCGTTGAATCCGGCATGACTGAATACATCACCAAACCTTATAGCGGCGAGTATTTAACCACCGTAGTGAAGCGCAGTATTAAATTAGAAGGAGACCAATCGTGAGCAACCAATTAAAAGATTTATTTGAAAGACAAAAAGAAGCTAATGCAGGTTCTAAACAAGAAGACAATGAAGAAATTTTGCAATTCATTGGCTTTATTATTGGCGATGAAGAATACGCCATTCCTATTTTGAATATTTTAGAAATCGTCAAACCCATTGGTTACACACGAGTCCCTGAGACCCCAAACTATGTGCTTGGCGTGTTCAATTTAAGGGGTAATGTCTTCCCGTTGATCAGCTTGCGCCTAAAATTCGGCTTGAAAGCTGAAAAGCAAAACAAAGACACTCGTTATTTGGTGGTGCGCCATAACGATCAGATCGCTGGGTTTTTCATAGATCGCTTAACTGAAGCCATTCGCATCAAGCAAACGGATATTGACCCGGTGCCAGAAACTTTGAGCGATAACAACAATCTAACTTATGGCATTGGGAAACAAAACGACAGACTCGTAACCATTTTAAGAGTGGAAGAAATCTTAAAAAAAGACTTTTAAAACCTTTTCTATCAAACCCTTATAGGCTTTGAGAAAGACTTATTCCATTAAAAAGCTTGATTTTAGTCAAGCGTCTCTTATAATGCACTAAAAACAGAGTCTTTTTTAATCTTTTCTTTTAAAAATAGCGTGAAAATTTTTTAAGTGGATTAAAAAGAATCTCTCATTTTTTAGTTTTTATCACTAACGCTTTTTAACAAGTGGGGCTTTTTGCGTTGAGATTCACTAAATTGTAGCCCCCTCCTTTTAAGGATCTCCTATTTCAACACTTTTAAAAGCGCTTCATAATTGGGCTCTTCTAAAATGTTTTGAACGATTTCTTTATAGATAACCACTCCCTTATCATCAAGAACAAACACCGATCGAGCGAGTAAGCCTTGAAAAGAGCCTTTGCCCAACAACACGCCGTAATTTTCCCCAAAAGCCTTATACCTAAAATCGCTTAAGATTCTTAAGTCCTTAATGCCTTCAGCACCGCAAATTTGCCCTTGAGAAAAAGGTAAGTCCATAGAAATAACGCTAAAACTCACAGAAGGCAGTTTACCGGCTTGCTCATTGAAGTGTTTGGCTTGGAGCAAGCAAACCGATCCGGTTAGACTAGGAAGCGCGCTAACGACTTGAAAACGCACGCCTTGCTTCAACAAATTGACTTCTTGCAAATCGCCATTGACCAATTTCACATCAGGGGCTTTATCGCCCACTTTTAAGGTTTTCCCTTCTAATTGATATGTTTCTTCTTTAAAAGTAACTTTTTGCATGGTTAAATCCTTTCTAATGAATTGCTATATTGCGTTAGAATAATAGTCCATTAAGATTAACTTTCAAAAAATTTAAAAAAAATTTGTTTAAAAAGTCGTTTTCATTTTAAAAAACCCCTTAAAATCTACAAAATTTGCATAACGATCCATTTTTAAGAAAAGATTTACCAAAAAGTATTAAAAAATGATTACAATACGGCTATCTGATCACAAGGAGAAAACATGTTTACATTACGAGAGTTGCCTTTTGCTAAAGACAGCATGGGAGATTTTTTAAGCCCTGTGGCGTTTGATTTCCACCATGGGAAACACCATCAAACTTATGTGAATAATTTGAACAATCTCATCAAAGGCACGGATTTTGAGAAAAGTTCTTTGTTTGATATTTTGACGAAGTCTAGCGGAGGCGTGTTCAATAACGCCGCTCAAATTTACAACCACGATTTTTATTGGGATTGCTTAAGCCCGAAAGCGACTGCTTTAAGCGATGAGTTAAAAGGGGCTTTAGAAAAAGATTTTGGCTCACTAGAAAAATTTAAAGAAGACTTCATTAAGAGTGCGACCACTTTGTTTGGCTCCGGTTGGAATTGGGCGGCGTATAATTTAGACACTCAAAAAATTGAAATCATTCAAACCAGCAACGCTCAAACCCCAGTCACGGATAAAAAAGTGCCGCTTTTAGTGGTGGATGTGTGGGAGCATGCTTATTACATTGATCACAAAAACGCACGCCCTGTGTATTTGGAAAAATTCTATGGGCATGTCAATTGGCATTTCGTTTCTCAATGCTATGAGTGGGCGAAAAAAGAAGGCTTAGGATCAGTGGATTACTACATCAATGAGTTGGTGCATAAAAAAGCTTAAGCGTTATTTTGCATAGAGTGGTTTAAAGGTTTTTAAACCACGCTTCTTTTTTGAATGAAAGACACTCTGTTTAATCAATCCCTAAACAAACGCTTTTGTTTTGATGAGAAAGTCGCCCATGTTTTTGACGACATGCTGGAGCGTTCCATCCCCTATTATCATGAAATGTTGGATTTGGGAGCGTATTTTATCGCTCAAAACTTAAAAGAAAATATCTATCCTAAGCCCTTGCCTAAGCCCTTGATTTATGATTTGGGCTGTTCTACCGGAAACTTTTTCATTGCACTTAACCAACAAATCCAACAAGATATTGAGCTTGTAGGGATTGACAATTCCATGCCCATGCTCAAAAAAGCGCAAGAAAAATTAAAAGATTTTAACAATGTCCGTTTTGAATGCATGGATTTTTTAGAGGTTGAGTTTAAAGAAGCGAGCGCGTTTTCATTGCTTTTTGTGTTGCAATTTGTCCGCCCCATGCAAAGAGAAGTGTTGCTCAAAAAGATTTATAACAGCCTTGCGTTGAATGGGGTTTTATTGGTGGGCGAAAAGATCATGAGCGAAGATCGGATATTAGACAAGCAAATGATAGAGCTATACTACCTTTATAAACAAAATCAGGGTTATAGCCACAATGAAATCGCTTTCAAAAGGGAAGCGTTAGAAAATGTGCTTGTGCCTTATAGTTTAAAAGAAAATGTCGCTCTTTTAGAAAGCGTGGGGTTTAAGCATGTGGAAGCGCTGTTTAAATGGGTGAATTTCACGCTGTTAGTTGCCAGAAAAACATGAGTTTTTTGAAATAATATATAAAAACATGAGTTTTTAAAAAATATCCACAGGATCCATATTCACGCTACAAGGGATATTGGGGGCGGTTTTTAAAAACGCATGCACGCTTTTGATTAGGCTTAAAGGGTTTTTGGAACGCAACAAAATAAGGTAGCGATAAGAAGAGGCGATTTTTTCAATGGGGGCTTTGAAATTAGAGAGCGTTACGCCCTTTTCTAAACACGAAGAAAGGGTTTGGGAGGCTTTTAGGCTCAATTGTTGGGCTTTTTCTTCGTTTTTATGCTTAAACTCTAACAAACACAGCCTTGAAAAAGGCGGATAGAGTTCGCACCTTTCTTGCAATTCGTATTGTAAAAAATCTTCATAATCTTCTAAGAAATTTTCTAATAGATCCGTTTCGGTGCTTTGAATGAACACTTGGCCAGAAATTTGCCTACCACTCCTCCCAGCGATTTGATAAAGTAACGACACGCCTTCTTCTAAAGCCCTGTAACTATTAGATTTAATGATATTGTCTATGCCTAAAACAACCGCTAAACTCACTTTAGCGTAATCATGCCCCTTGCTTATCATTTGAGTGCCGATTAAGATATTGGTTTTTTGAGCGTTGAAATCGTTTAAAATATTGTGGAGTTTTTTTTGCGTGCTGGTGTGATCTTTATCTAAGATCGCTATTTTAGCCCCCTCTAAAAGGCTCTCTAATTCCTTTAATACTTGCATGGTGCCTATCCTTTTACCCACTAAAACTTCGCTTTGGCATGCGCTGCAAATTTTAGGGATAGGGCTTGAAAAATGGCAATAATGGCACATGAGTTTGTTGGTTTTTAAATGCAAACTCATATTCACGCTGCAAAAAGGGCATTGAACGCTTTTATAGCAATTTTGGCACAGCAAGGTTTTAAAATTAGCCCTTGTAGGCACAAAAATAATGGCTTGCTCGTTTTTGTCTATCACTTGTTGCAGTGCTTCTAGGAGTTTGGGCGTGATAAAACGCTCGGTTTTTTCAAAAATAATGTTTTTTTGCGTGGGGGTGTAGCGCCCCTTTAAGCGCACTAAAGCCTTATCTTTAAAGCGTTTATAACTACTCAAACTTGGCGTAGCAGAGCCTAAGATCACTTGAATAGGGAATTTATGGGATAAATACAAGCATAAATCCCTAGCGTTATACATAGGGCTTTGATGGGATTTATAAGAAAAGTCATGCTCTTCATCTACAACGATTAAACCCAACTCCTTAAGGGGTAAAAACAACGCGCTTCGTGTACCTACCACTAATTTGATTTCTTGCGAATAAAGCTTTTCTAAAAATTGTTTTTTTTGGGTTTGAGAGAGTTTGCTATGCCACAAGCCTAAATTTTCTTTAAAGACCCTTTTAAGGCGTTGTTGCATTTGAGGGGTGAGAGCGATTTCTGGCACTAACAATAAAGCGCTTTTTTTTTGCTCTAAAGTTTGAGCGATTGCATGCATATAAATTTCGGTTTTCCCGCTGCCCGTATCGCCAAAGAGCAAGCTTGCTGGATGTTTTTGCAATTCTTTTAAAGCGTTGGTTTGCGTTTGGCTTAATATATTAAGAACAGGCTCAATTTTTTCTAACCCCACTAAATCGCATTCTTTAAAAGGGGCAAAAAGGCTTAAGACTGAAGAAAGATTGGCCGAGTAATATTGAGCGATAAAAATAGCGAGCTCCATTTGAAAAGGGAGTAAAAAATAAGGGGTTTTTTCCAATTCTAGGCATTCAAAAGAGGGTTTTGAAACTTCTTCAAGAACGACGCCCAAAAGCGTTTTATTCCTTAAATGGATATTGACTAACGCCCCTTTAAGGTGTCGCTCTTTAGAAAAGTAAGTTAAAGGGGGGGTTTTATTTTTTAAGGGAGCGATTAAGTGATAGAACATGATGAGATTTTTTCTAAAAGCTTTTTGAGTTCATTGTGCAAATACTCGTTTTGACAACTTTCATGCAAATAATCCTTTAAAAGCTCTAAAGCGTTTAATTCTTGGTTATGGAAACGCTCCTTTAGGGTGCGTTTCATCTCATCGCTAAAGGTGTTATTGAGAGAGATTTTATAGCGTTTGCCTGAATAAGTGATTTCTAAGCTATCGTTTTCTAAAGACATGTTTTTAATGGTTTATGACAATAAATCAGAGATTTTGTCATAAAGACCTTGAATGCCCTTATCTTTAGCGCTCAATTCATCGTATAAAATAGCGATTTGAATGTCTTTTTCTTCATTTTGCGCATTCAAGGTGGTGTTTGCTTGGCGTAAAGCGTTCAACTCTTCTTCTTGTTTTTGGATTTTTTCAATCAATTCATCAATTTTAGCGCCCAACTGGTTTAACAAACTTAAAGATTGCATCATAAGCCTTTCATGGTTTTTAAAAGTTATTATATCAAAGCTATTAAATTATCGCAAAATACCCCTATCCCCTTAAGGTAATGGCTTTTACTATAAAATAAAGTAACTAAAACCCCATGTTTTAAACCATTCTTATGGCGGTATTTGGTATTTTTGATTACCATAAAGCAACAAGACAGAAAGCTTGACATGGGAGTGGTGAATGCAAAAAAGTATATTAAAAATGACTCTGTTGTTGGTTTTCCTCTTTTTAAGAAACGCTGTTGGTTTAGAGGATAAAAAAGCCGATCCTAAAAGCGTTCAAAATACGCCCAAAAATTTACCCCCTATCCAATTAAGACTCAATGAAGTCCATGAAGAACTTATAGAAATGTTAGAAAATATGGGGAAAGGCACGCAGTATGAGTTCCCCAAAATCAAAGAAATCCTGGAGCAAAGCGAAGAAGAATGGCTCAAAGTCGCCCATGAAGAATGCGTGGCGTTAGTCATGCTAATAAGCCCTAAGGCTTCTATTGAAAACAGCCCGATTTATAAGAATTGCTATGAAGCTTATGTGAAGCAAAGAATCCATGATTTATATGATTTTTATATAGAAAGCAAAAAGGTGAAAAGAAAAATCAAAAAAGCCCATAAGCAAGAGACCGCTATTAATCAATCCCAGCCTTTAAAAAAAGAACCGCCTAAAAGCGAGAATAAAAAGAGCTTAGTAAAACCTAGCTTAAAAGATGCGAGTGTCCCTAAAGGGTATTACTTGCAAATTGGAGCTTTTTTGAACGCGCCCAGTAAGGATTTTTTGCAAACGCTCAAAACTTTCCCTTACCAAATAAAGAAAAAAGACTCCCTCACGCATTATTTGATTGGCCCTTATAAAACGAAAGAAGAAGCCCTAAAACAGCTTGAAAATGCGGCTAAAAGTTTTAAAAATAAGCCTGTGTTGGTGGAAAAGTAATCGTTTTAACTATCCTTATTTGAAAATAAATTTATAGTTTTATTGGATTTGATAAAGCCACATGGCTATTAGCGCGACAAACAAACTCGCACCCAAAAACGCATAGCCTATCATTTTATAAAGGGGGATAAAATTTTTTTGAATTTCTTCTTCTGCGATAATGATTTTAGAAACCCCTAAGCGGTTAGTTGGGGCGCTGTCTGTGAGATAAAAGCCCTGTTTTTTAAGCGCGAAATAAGGGGTTTTGATCAAGGCGTCATTTTTAAAAGAGGCCACAAACGCCCCGATATTAGAAAACTTGACTTTGTTATCCGCATCTAATAAGACAAAGGGGGTGTTTTTGAATCGTTCTTCTAAGATTTTTAAAGGCTCTAAAGAAGAGGCATTATTTAATTCTAAAAGGCTTTTAGCGATCGCATCAGCGGTGTATTGCATGCGTATTTGGGTGTTTTCTAAAAGGTTATTTTTCGCATAAAAGAAAAATAACGCTAACAAAACCCCCACTAAAAGCAAGGTAGAAAGAGTATAAACGATTAAAAAACGCTTTTTAAAAGAATAGGGCATGACAAACCTTTTTGTTGGTAGCGGGTTGGATAACACAGCTTTTTATAATTGGATTAAAAACGCTAGCCTCCTTTTTCTACCATACTTATTTAATTTTATGGTAAATTTTTGAAAAATTGTTATAATTCCTACACTTTTATTGGTAAATTTAATGGAGAAAGGAGTTTGGAATATGCTTGACATATGGATAGATATGATAATTTGTATTTTTTATTTGCTCTTTTTTACGACTCCTTACATTGTAGGCGATATTTTGCAATTGAAATTTATCCGTCAAAAGCTCTGCGAGAAGCCTGTTTTACTCCCACAAAAGGATTATGAAGAAGCGGGAAATTATGCCATTAGGAAAATGCAATTATCCATTATTTCTCAAATTTTAGACGGGATAATCTTTGCTGGTTGGGTCTTTTTTGGTTTGACGCATTTAGAAGATTTGATGCATGATTTAAACCTTTCTGAAACGCTAGGTTACTTGGTGTTTGCCTTGTTGTTTTTAGCGATTCAAAGCGTTTTATCCTTACCCATTAGCTACTACACCACCATGCATTTGGATAAGGAATTTGGCTTTTCTAAAGTGAGCTTGTCGTTGTTTTTTAAGGATTTTTTCAAAGGGTTATCGCTCACTTTAAGCGTGGGGTTGTTGTTGATTTACACCCTTATTATGATTATTGAGCATGTGGAACATTGGGAGATTAGCTCGTTTTTTGTCGTGTTTGTTTTTATGATACTGGCTAATCTTTTTTACCCTAAAATCGCCCAGCTTTTCAACCAATTCACCCCCTTGAATAACCGGGATTTGGAAAGTCAAATTGAGAGCATGATGGATAAGGTGGGTTTTAAATCCGAAGGTATCTTTGTGATGGACGCTAGCAAGAGGGATGGGCGTTTGAACGCGTATTTTGGGGGATTGGGTAAAAACAAGCGGGTGGTGTTGTTTGACACTTTGATCTCTAAAGTTGGGACAGAAGGGCTTTTAGCCATTTTAGGGCATGAATTAGGGCATTTTAAAAATAAGGATTTGTTGAAAAGTTTAGGGATTATGGGAGGCTTGCTCGCTCTTGTTTTTGCTTTGATCGCTCATTTGCCACCGTTGGTTTTTGAAGGCTTTAACGTTTCACAAACGCCAGCGAGTTTGATTGCGATTTTACTCTTGTTTTTGCCGGTATTTTCTTTTTACGCTATGCCTTTGATCGGGTTTTTTAGCCGAAAGAATGAATACAATGCGGACAAATTTGGGGCGAGTTTAAGCTCTAAAGAGGTTTTAGCCAAAGCGTTAGTGTCTATTGTGAGCGAAAATAAAGCGTTCCCCCATTCGCACCCTTTTTATGTTTTCTTGCATTTCACGCACCCACCCCTATTAGAGCGCTTGAAAGCTTTGGATTATGAAATTGAATGACTCTTTCACAAGCCCTAAACAAAGCCAAAAAAGAATTATCGCAAAAAGGTTTTAGGGGGGGATTAGAGTCTGAAATTTTATTAGGCTTTGTCTTGCAAAAAGAAAGGGTTTTTTTGCACACGCATGCTTATTTAGAATTAAACCACGAAGAAGAGGCACGCTTTTTTGAACTGGTAGAAAAGCGTTTGAATGACTGCCCCATAGAATATTTATTGGAAAGCTGTGATTTTTATGGGCGCTCTTTTTTCGTGAATGAGCATGTTTTAATCCCACGGCCTGAAACGGAGATTTTAGTCAAAAAAGCCCTTGATATTATTTCTCAATACCATTTAAAAGAAATAGGCGAAATAGGCATAGGGAGTGCTTGCGTGTCTGTTAGTTTGGCTTTAGAAAACCCAAAAATTTCCATTCATGCGAGCGATATTTCATTAAAAGCTTTAGAAGTGGCGTCCAAAAATATTGAACGCTTTAATTTAAAAGAGCGTGTTTTCTTAAAAAAAACGCGCCTTTGGGATCGCATGCCAACGATACAAATGCTTGTCTCTAACCCGCCCTATATCGCTAAAAGTTATCCTTTGGAAAAATCCGTCCTCAAAGAACCGCACGAAGCCCTTTTTGGGGGGGTTAAAGGCGATGAAATCTTAAAAGAAATCGTTTTTTTAGCCGCTGGATTAAAAATCCCTTTTTTGGTTTGTGAAATGGGGTATGACCAGTTAAAAAGCTTGAAAGAATGCTTGGAATTTTGCGGTTATGATGCAGAGTTTTACAAGGATTTGAGCGGCTTTGATAGAGGGTTTGTGGGCGTTTTAAAAAGTTTTTAAGATAAGGTTAAAACTTAATTACCCTTTTAGTGTTACAATAAAAACACTTAAAACAATAAAGGAATGCCGCCCATGTATGTTGAAAAAATCCTCCAATCTTTACAGAAAAAATACCCTTATCAAAAAGAGTTCCATCAAGCCGTTTATGAAGCTATCACTTCGTTAAAACCCCTTTTAGACAGCGATAAAAGCTATGAAAAGCATGCGATTTTAGAGCGTTTGATTGAGCCTGAAAGGGAGATTTTTTTTAGAGTGTGTTGGCTAGATGATAACCATCAAATCCAAGTCAATCGGGGGTGTAGGGTTGAATTCAATTCGGCTATTGGCCCTTATAAGGGGGGTTTGAGATTCCACCCTAGCGTGAATGAAAGCGTGATCAAGTTTTTAGGCTTTGAGCAAGTGTTGAAAAATTCGCTCACCACTTTGGCTATGGGGGGTGCTAAGGGGGGGAGCGATTTTGACCCTAAAGGGAAGAGCGAGCATGAAATCATGCGTTTTTGCCAGGCGTTCATGAACGAATTATACCGCCACATTGGAGCCACGACTGATGTGCCAGCTGGGGATATTGGAGTGGGCGAAAGAGAGATTGGCTATCTGTTTGGGCAATACAAAAAATTAGTCAATCGTTTTGAGGGCGTATTGACCGGTAAAGGACTCACTTATGGGGGGAGCTTGTGCAGAAAAGAAGCCACCGGCTATGGGTGCGTGTATTTTGCTGAAGAAATGTTGCAAGAAAGGAACAGCTCTTTAGAGGGCAAGGTTTGCAGCGTTTCTGGGAGCGGTAATGTCGCTATTTATACCATTGAAAAATTGCTTCAAATAGGAGCCAAACCGGTAACGGCAAGCGATTCTAATGGCATGATTTATGATAAAGACGGCATTGATTTAGAGCTTTTGAAAGAGATTAAAGAAGCGCGTCGTGGGAGGATCAAGGAATACGTTTTAGAAAAAAAGAGCGCGAAATACACCCCAACAGAAAATTACCCCAAAGGGGGGAATGCAGTGTGGCATGTGCCTTGTTTTGCGGCTTTTCCTAGTGCGACTGAGAATGAATTGAGCGTTTTAGACGCTAAAACCCTCCTTTCTAATGGGTGTAAATGCGTGGCTGAAGGAGCGAACATGCCCTCAAGCAATGAAGCGATTGAATTGTTTTTGCAGGCTAAGATTTCTTATGGTATAGGCAAGGCGGCTAATGCTGGAGGGGTGAGCGTGAGCGGCTTGGAAATGGCGCAAAATGCGAGCATGCACCCTTGGAGTTTTGAAGTGGTGGATGCGAAATTGCACCACATCATGAAAGAGATTTATAAGAATGTTTCTCAAACCGCTAAAGAGTTTAAAGATCCTACTAATTTCGTTTTAGGGGCTAATATCGCTGGTTTTAGAAAAGTGGCGTCTGCGATGATAGCGCAAGGGGTTTGATTACCCCCAATTTTACAAACCCATTTTTTTAATCAACTTTCTCGCAGCGCGCAACAAAGGTAAGGATTTTTGATAGGCTTTGCGATAGATTTTAAAAGTGGTGTTCTGGGATAGTTCCAAAAGAGGGGTAGCCTTTGATAAGAGGCGTTCATGTTCCCTTCTCAAATCATCATAATTAACCCTCAAATCATCATAATTAACCCTCAAATTATCAATGGAAACTAACGGCTCATTCAAATCACGATGCAAAGCAGAATAAGAAGAGCCATCGCAATGATAAATCGTATCGTTCTCTAAAATCGTTTTAAAAAAATCCAAGATCTTTTCAAAACTCAAATTTTGGTAAAAACTAGCTTTCCCATCAATGGTGTTTAAAGGGTTTTCATAGAGCATGTCTAAATAAGCGTTTTGGTGCGCGTGCAAGTATTTGATATAATCTATCGCTTCATCAAAATTGTTGAAATCATGGACATTCACAAAACTTTTAGGGTTAAAATCTTTCGCCACGCTGGGACTCCCCCAATAAATAGGGATAGTATGGCTAAAATACGCATCAAGGATTTTTTCGGTTACATAGCCATAGCCTTGTGAATTTTCAAAACAGAGGTTGAACTTGTATTGGCTTAAAAATTCGTTTTTGTTTTTGACGTTATAGCCTAAAGTGTTTTTCACGCTCCCTCCCCCAGTAACTGGATCAATAGAATTTAAAGCGTCATAGAAAGCGTTCCTAACAGGAGCGTTAGCGTTGCTCGCCACAAAACTGGCAAACCCTCTTTTCAAAGGATCGCTCTTATTATGGATTAGCGCGCATAAATGTGGGTGGTTTTCTTTAAAATTATGGGAGGGTTTTTTTAAAGTATAGAGGCTGTCAGCTTTGAGTTTATAGGGTGAAGTGGTGTCATTAACAATCTCGGCTTTATAATGCAAATTGGCATGATACAAAGGCATTCTCAAATAACGATCTCTAAAGTCCAATTCATCAAAGCCTATGGCGTAATCAAAGAGGTTGAAATTAGGGACTTCGTTTTCACCGGTGTAAAACACTCGTTTAGCGTTTTGGTAGGATAGGATTTTTCTGGCCGATCCAATAGGACTGCCAAAGACGATGTCCGCAGGTTTATCAGGGTTTCGGTGTAAAGTGATTTTATAGCGTTGGCTTAGGATAAAATAAAGAACGCTCTTTTTAAATTCTTTAGCGCCTCCCCACCAATTCGCCACAGCGATTTTTAGGGGGGGGGGGGTAACTCAGAGGTATTTTTTTAATTGGAGTGCTTTCTATAAAGGCGTCTAGTAAGGGTTGGAACATTTTTATCTTTTAAACTAATTTAGGCAAACTCAAATGGCGTTTGAAATACGCCAAGATCACAAGGATAAAAGGTATCGCTACCAAAAAGTATAAAAAAGTAGGGATCGGCAAGGGATCGCCTGCGGCATAGCTGTGCAAGCCAGAAAGGTAGTAATTCACGCCAAAATAAGTCATTAAAACCGAATAAAACCCTAGCACGCTGCTGCTCGCTAAAATAAAGGGCCAATTTTGAGAGCCTAAAAAACGCAAATGCAAGATTAAAGCATAGACGCAAATAGAAATCAACGCCCAAGTTTCTTTAGGGTCCCACCCCCAATAGCGCCCCCAAGATTCATTCGCCCACACCCCGCCTAAGAAATTCCCGGCTGTGAGCATGAACAGGCCTAAAATCATGCTCATTTCATTGATAGCGCTAATGGAGAGAATGGTTTTGTCTAAATTGAAACGCCCTTGTTTGCGCAAAATAAACAAAACCAAACTTAAAATCCCTAGCACAAAACACAAGCCCAAAAAGCCATAACTGGCGGTGATGACAGAGACATGGATATTGAGCCAATAGGATTTTAACACCGGCACTAAATGGCCGATTTGAGGGTCCATAAAGCCTAAATGAGCCACGAAGAGCGCGATACCGGCTAAAAAGCTAGAAGCCGATAGCGCGAGTTTGGATCGTAAAATAAACCCTGCGATAACAGAAGCCCATGCGATATAAAGCATGGACTCATAAGCGTTACTCCAAGGCGAATGCCCGCTCACATACCAGCGCAAGATTAGCCCCATAGAATGAGCGATCGCGCAAAGCAAGATAGCCATATAAAGGGTTTTAGTGAGCCAAATATTAGGGGGGGTGTTTTTAACCAAAGAGCTGATCACAACGATAAAAAGCAATAGCCCAAGAAAGATATAAGGCAAGGTCAGGCTGTTAAAAAAATTGGTGTGGTTTAAAAAAATTTCAGAATCCACTTTTGAAGAGGGTAAATAGAGGTTTTTGGCATGCTCTTTTTGGTAAATGCTTAAATCTTTTAGGGTTTTTTCCACTTTATCCCATTGATTGGTTTTCAAAGCGTCATCAAACCCGCTAAAAATATTTTTTAAAAACTCCGTTGCCACGCTTGAAATTTCTTTATTGGGGCTGTTGATCGCTTCAATGGGCGAGAGCCAAGCGGTGGTTTTATCGCTAGGGAAAATGCGTAAAAATTGAGCACTAAAAAGCGTATAAACTAAGTTGATGCGTTCATCCACTTTTAACACATCTTTATCCAACTCGTTGCGCGCGTTAGGGGATTTTTGATTGACTTCTTCAACCAGATTTTTTAATTTATACCCACGGCTATCAAACGCATCTCTAAAAGCGATACGGCTTTCATCTAAAGGCGTGCCGATAAGCTTTCTTAAGGCTTTATTAGAAGTGTGAATCATCTTAATACTGCGCCAATCATTGGGGAAAAACATGATCCCTAAAAGCACTTGCATAGCGTTTAACCCTTGAAAATCATCTTTCCTTAAAATCTTATGGATATATTCAATGCTAATAGTATCAAGAGGTTTGATACGCCCGTCAAAATCCTGGACTTGAAGCCTTTGAAAGGCTTTTAAGTGATCTTTAGAATATTCTCTTAAATGCTTCAAACGCTCTAAAATCGCGCTTTTAGAATCCTCTTTATTAGCAGAATTTTCTACGCTTTGTCGTTCTATTTGAGCGCTTTTGCCCCCATGCATGTCAATTGGAGTCTCAGTGGCGAACGAAGAAGTAAAAGGGCTGATTAAAATTAAAGCGAGCAAGAAACTAGCGGCTTGTTGGGATTTTAAAAAGCGTGAAAGCTTTAAAAAACGCCCGTTCTTATCCAAAAGCAACCACAAAGCCCCCAAAATAAGCATCGCATACCCTAAATAAGTGGGGATTTTACCCGGATCTTTATTGACAGAAAGGATCGTGCCTTTTTCATCCATGTCATAAGAAGATTGGAAAAAGCGATAACCTTCATAATCTAAAACATGGTTCATAAAAATCCTATAAGGTTTGATTAAAGTGTTATCCAATTTCAAAACTTCCACTTCTGAAGCGTAAGATGAAGGGCTCATAGAGCCGGCGTAACGCTCTAATTCAAAACGCTTCAGTTTGATTTGGAAAGGCAATTCAATATAAGCCGATCCAAAACTTAAAGAGAGCTTGTCGTCTTTAAACACCTCGCTTTCTTCTATGCCTTCATTCCTGTTGGTTTTGATGAGGTTGAATTTGTGGCTCACGCCGTTATAAGTCGCTTTCAACACTAAAATAGTAGCGTCATCTTTTTTAATGGCGTTTTGCTTGTAAATCTCTAAGGGTTCTAAAATCAAAGGCTTGTGATTTAAAGTGGCATGAATGGGTCTTAATCGTTTGGAATGATAAAAGGTTAAAGGCGTTTTTAAAGAAAGTTTGGTGGTGTCATTAAGAGTGATATTAAGGTAAGTGTCCGCGCTTTCAAAAGAGCTTTGCGCGCTATTTTCTCGCACATGCATAAGCCCTTCTACGCCAAAAAAGCGCGTGATGGCTGCCCCCAAAATGATTAAAATCAAGGAGCTGTGGAAAAAAAGGCTGGCGTATCTTTTTCGCTCCAAAGCTTTAGATTTAATGAATGTGCCTATTAAAACCACCAACAAATACGCATGCAAGAAATTAAACCAAGGGGTGTTATACACAATCGCCTTACTCGCGCTCGTGCCGTAATCGTTTTCTATAAAAGTGGCTATCGCGCACGCTAAGGCATAGAGTGCGATTAAAGGGATAGCGACCCAAAAAGAAGCCAGCAAAAAAGAAAGCAGGCTTTTGAGATTCTTCATTAGACTTTCCTAGTTGGACTTGCTTTTAGAAAGGTTGGTTTTATACTTGATGTAAGCCTTTAATTTTTTAGTGAGATCCCCATCGTTTTTCGTGTCTTGATACTTCCCATCGCCGATAAATTCTAACACGGCTAAAAATTGCGTAGAGGGCATATAGCCGGGCAATTCATAGATGGTTTTGCCGGTTTTATCGGATAAAACAATCGTAGGGGTGGATTGGACGGCATAAATTTGTTCTAATTCTTCGGTAGACATTTTGATTTCTTTTTCATCATTTTTATCCTTATCGCCGACTTTAAAATTATGCTCTTTAGAATAGCTGATATTGACATAGTAAGCGCTAAAATGCTCTTTAATGTAGTCGCGCAATTCTTTGACATTCTTGAGATCTTTTTTAAACCTTTCGCAATAGGAGCAACCATTACGGCCAAAAACTAAAAGCATGTATTTGTTATTAGGGCTAATGGATTTATTGTCTAAAAAAACATCTTCTAAACCGGCGTAACTCTTTTTGTCTATGTTGTCTCGCTCATCGTTCAATTCTTTGGAGCTTTGAGAGCCAGAGCTTAAAAGATTTTCGTCTAATTTGTCTTTATTATTGGATTTGCAAGCGCTTAAAAACAGCGAAATCAATAGTAACACGCTTAAAAATTTCTTAGAAACATAAGAAAGTGAAAACATGGAATAACCTTTATTTTTTAATAGATTTGAAAACTCGGTATTTTACTATAATAATCGTTTTTTATGCAAATTTCACTCACTTTTAAGGTTTTTTACTAATCCAATGATAAATTTTGCAAACTCTATGGAATCGTTTAAGCATGGGCAAACCAAATATTCTTTAACCGCTAAGCGCTCTGCCATCAAGCGGTATTGCATGTCTAATTCATAGAGCGTTTCAGAATTGTCAATCGTGAAAGCCAAAGGATAAATGACAATATGAGATTTGCGGTGCTTTTCTATCAATTCTTCAGTGCTTGGCTCTAGCCATTTCATAGGCCCTAGCTTGGATTGGTAAGAGAGTAAAACTTCTTTAAAAGGGATATTTTTTTGTTGTATCAATTCTTTTAGCAAACTCACATGGTGTTCGCATTCTTGCTGGTAAGTATCGCCGGCATCAACAATGCTTTTAGGCAAGCCATGGACGGAAAAGATTAAGACAAAATCCTGGCTTTTGCGGTTGTTTAGGGCGCTTAAAATCGTGTTCAAAATGATTTCATTAAGCTTTTTGTCAGCATAAAAGCGTTCTATCACTCGCACTTTGGGGCGGAAAGTTTCTAAGGATTTTAGGGCGTTAAAAGCGTCATTGAAGCTAGAAAGGGTGGTCGTGCTAGAATATTGCGGATACATGGAAAAAAATACCAGGCTTTCTATTTCTTTTAAGGCTAAATCTTGCAAAACCATAGACGCATAAGGGGGGGTATAACGCATCGCATAAGTGTAAAAACGAGAAGGATCCAATTCGTTCAAACGCTCTGTAAGGGCGAATGTGATAGGCGTTAAAGGGGATTTGCCTCCTAATTTTTCATAGATTTTTTTGGATTTTTCTATGCGGCTATTGACGATCATTTTACCCACCATTTTACGCATGAAATTATTTTTAATGGTAAGGATAAAGGGGTCATCAAACATGTTTTTTAAAAACACCCCCACTTCATAAAGGCTGTTAGGCCCTCCCATATTCAAAAGAACAACCGCTTCTTTGGGGGATTTTGTGGCGTTATTTTCTAAATTATTAAGCTTTTCATTGATCAAATTCATTAGCACATGCTAAAATAAAACGATTAATAAAAAATAAATCGTTAGAAAGAAGTTAATGTTAGAGATGAGTTTGCAAGCATTAAATACACAAGATTCTTCTGTGATGGCTCAATCCTTGCTTGTCCATGCCTTTTTTGCCGCTTTGCTTGCCCTAGCTTTTATGATCAATCTTTACACCCTTTTTAAAGAAAAGAATTTTATCCAATTGAACAAAAAAATCTATCTTGTCATGCCAGCGATTTACATTCTTTTAAGCATCGCTCTTTTGAGCGGGATTTTTATTTGGGCGATGCAACAATTTGAATTTTCTTTTAGCGCTGTTGTTATGCTTTTAGGGCTGTTGTTGATGCTGATAGCAGAGATCAAACGCCATAAAAGCGTGAAATTCGCTATCACTAAAAAAGAAAGGATGGAGACGTATATCAAAAAGGCTAAAATCCTGTATTGTTTAGAAACGATTCTTATTGTTGTGTTAATGGGCCTTTGAATGCGTTTTGTCTACCACCCTTTAGCCAAAGAGCCTATTTTAAAAATAGAAGGCGAGAGTTATATCCATTTATACCGCTCAAGGCGTATCAAAAGCGCGAGTCGTTTGGATTTAAGAAATTTAAAAGACGGCTTTTTATACACCTATGAACATGCAGAAATCACTAAAAAACATGCCCTTTTAAGGCTAGTGGGCGAACAACCATTAGAGGTTATGGCCAGTAAAAAAACGCATTTGATTTTAAGCGTGATTGAAATCAAAAGCGTTGAAAAAATCCTACCCTTTTTAAATCAGTTAGGCGTGAGCAAGTTGAGTTTATTCTATGCGGATTTTAGCCAACGCAATGAAAAAATAGACAGCGCCAAATTAGAGCGCTTCCAAAAGATTCTGATCCACTCTTGCGAGCAATGCGGCCGCAGCGCTTTAATGGAATTGGAAGCGTTTTCAAACACCAAAGAGGTGTTAAAAGCCTACCCTAAGGCGAGCGTTTTGGATTTTAAGGGCGAAACCTTACCCGCAAGCATGGGTTTTGAAAAGGGCGTTATCATAGGGCCTGAAGGGGGCTTTAGCGAACCAGAAAGGGAGTGTTTTAAAGAGCGTGAAATTTATCGCATCCCGTTAGATATGGTGCTAAAATCTGAGAGCGCGTGCGTGTTTGTGGCGAGTATCGCGCAAGTTTAGGGGATTATTGGGGATTTTAGATCCTAGAAAATCCACCCGTAATTAAAAAACACTTTAAAATGACTGCCCCCTCATTCAAAACAACAGAGTTCGCATAGATGCCATTATTAGAAGCGATCTTAATATCGTTTTGGATTAAAGGAACGCTAATGCCTACAGAATATTTAGAATGCTTGTAGCGGTAATTAAACCCGGTTACTATATCTAAATTACCGCTTCCTTTGACTTGATTGAAAACATAGTAGCTATTGTATAAGCCCCTTAATCCCCCAAACACCCCAAAAGAGGAAGCAAAAACTTTTTTAGTGGGATTGCCTTGCTTTTTATTAGCATAAGTGGTGATGAAATCAAACAACACATCCATTCCCCCACCATAGCTTAATTGTTGGATTTTTTCATCGTTAGCTTTGGCGTAATTGTATTTGATGATGCCGTAATAGGCTAACCCTATATAGTCGTTGAAATAATGTTGGTAGCCTATTTTAACATTGGCCCCCAAAATAGGGCTTCTAAAATTTTTACTTGAAGAGCGGTAAGTGGTGGTGGAAGTGGTGGAAAAATTTTGCACGATCGCGCTGACCATAGAGGTTGCAAAATTTTGTGCATTCAACCCGGCGTTTAAATGGTTGGTTTGGCTGTTTAGATTAGCGAAATTGATGGGGAGGGCGTTTTGATTGATGAGCTGTTGCCAAACAGCGGTAGTAACCCCTATAAGCCCAGCGGGGACTTGAGTGCAATTGGTGTAGATGGAATTGGGGTAATTGCTAGGGAAAGCGGGCTGATTTTTGCCGCCAAAACGAGAACACACATCATAGTCGTAACCATCATGGTCTCGCACTTCATGCCCGTTACTAAATTCTAGCTCTTCTTTGCCGTTTTTCTCCACTTCATGCCCGCCCTCACAGCGCACCTCTGGCCCATCTCCTTCTTGGCATAAACGCACCCTTTGATAAGTCATGTTCCCATTATGCGTATAGCCTTTAGTGTGGCTAAATTCATGGATAATGTCTCTTAATTCCACAATATCAACTTTGTTCAAAGTTTTACCAAACAATTTTTCAGGATCTAAGGCAGAAGCTTCTATCCCCAGATTACCATCATTATCATCAAGTTCATACCCTAGCCCTACAAACCCTGATTTTAGGATATTCACTTCAAGATTGATCGCTCTTCTAAACGCATCTATAACGGATTGTGGGGTTAGCACATATTTTTCATAGATGGGAGCGACACGCCCGTTATTGAAAGGATTCACGCACTTAGGAAAGTCAGAGCCGCACTCTGATGAGCTGTTAGAAAATTGGAAAGGAGCGTTTAAAACGGCTTCTTCCCACGATTTAGAGTCAAACACCGCAATCATATCCAACATTAAATTGGTCAATTCTTCTGCGGTTTGTGGGGTGAAATCTGACACACAATCATGGCAATTACCTTTAAAATTGTTAGTATCGGCGTTTTCATAACTCATCGTTACATTGGTCGTGATTTGGCTGAGCTTTTGAAACAAACTTTGCGTGTTAGCGTCAGAAAATTGTGTGGCAGTGGCTTGAAGTTGTTGGTAATTAAAGCTATCAGCTTGTTCAAATTCTGAATCATTAAACAAGCTTGCAGGCAGAATGATTTGAGAATCTTTAGGGATGGTCTCTATCACGCCCAAATTGACTGCCTTGCCTTGAGCGTCTGTATAACTCAGCTCAATATTGTTTAAATTGTAGGGCAGGAAGTTTTGTATCACAACCACGCTGTTATTGCCATAGCCTTCAAACTCGGCATTTTCTTGATTGTATGCCATCACATACACAGGGCTTTGAGAATAAAAAGTTAAGCCATTTTCTATATTGTCCGTGGTGAATAGTTCGGTCGCTTTTTCTAAAATGGTGTTTTGGAGGATGTAGTATCTCCCATAGACGCTTTGTGGGGTGGCTGTATCGCCTTTGTTTTGTTCTTTAGGTTGTTCTTTAGTTTGGGGGTGGGTTAGGGGGTTTTCATAGATTTTCTGTGTGTTTTGGGTGTTTTGGGTTATTGTTTCTTCTTTAGTTTGTGTGCCTTCTAATAACCCGGTTTCAAACCCGGCTTCTATAAAAAAGCCGTCTTTTTGGTTTTTTTGAAAGGCTTCTAAAGGGTTGAACAAGCCGATTAAGGACAAACAAATCGTTCTGCTAACGAGTTTTAGCATGGTATTTTCCTAAATTTCCTAAATGGTTTAGCGTTTTGTTCTCAAAGAGTTTGTAACTCAATAAAACTGAAGTTTCGTATTATAATACATTTTTGAGAAATTGCGGTATTGTTTGTATTAAAAAATAAACAACGCTCTAGGGATAAATGCTTTTATCTTTCTTCAAATCATTTCAAAATTTTAGGCAAAGTGATGCCCACTTGCCCTTGATACTTACCGCCTCTGTCTTTATAGCTTTGCTCGCACACTTCATCGCCTTGTAAAAACACCACTTGTGCGATCCCCTCATTGGCATAGACTTTAGCCGGTAAATTAGTGGTGTTAGAAATTTCAATGGTGATATAGCCTTCAAATTCCGGCTCAAAAGGCGTAACATTCACGATAATCCCGCACCTGGCGTAAGTGCTTTTGCCTAAACAAATCGCTAAGGTATCTTTAGGCATTTTAAAATACTCTATCGTATGAGCTAGAGCGAACGCGTTAGCGGGCAAAATAAAAAAGCCCTCTTTACTCGCATCAATTTTGGTTGCGTTGTTAGGATCAAAGTTTTTAGGGTCAATTAAAGCGTTTTTGTTATCAAAGAGCATGAACTCACTCCCCACCCTAATATCATACCCGTAACTGCTCAAACCATAGCTGATCACGTTCTTACCGACTTGCTTTTCGCAAAAAGGGCTAATCATGCCATGCTCTAAACTCATTTTTTTAATCCAAGAATCCGCTTTTAATCCCATACGCACAAAGCCTTTAAAGTTTGTTAATAATTATGTTATTATAACAATAATTTTTTGCTAAAAACGCTTATAGCTAGTAAGATTATGTGTTTGTGGCATATTTTAAAATAATATAAGGAATAGATCGTTATGAACCTTTCTGAAATTGAAGAGTTGATCAAAGAATTTAAAGCTTCTGATTTGGGGCATTTGAAATTAAAACATGAGCATTTTGAGTTGGTTTTGGATAAAGAATCCGCTTATGCGAAAAAAAATGCGTTAAATCCCGCTCATTCTCAAGCCTCCATCCAAGCCCCCATCATGGTAGAAGCGAGCATGCCAAGCACTCAAACCCCTGTGCCTATGGTATGCACCCCTATTGTGGATAAAAAAGAAGATTTCGTGCTTTCGCCTATGGTAGGCACTTTTTATCATGCACCCTCCCCTGGGGCTGAGCCTTATGTCAAAGCGGGCGATACGCTTAAAAAAGGGCAAATCGTGGGCATTGTAGAAGCGATGAAAATCATGAATGAAATTGAAGTGGAATACCCTTGCAAGGTGGTTTCTGTTGAAGTGGGAGACGCTCAACCGGTAGAATACGGCACGAAACTCATCAAAGTTGAAAAGCTTTAAAATCCATGAATAAAGTGAATAAAGAAAATAAAAAGGTAGAAAAAAAAGAACTCTCGCGCATTTTGATCGCTAATAGAGGCGAGATCGCTTTAAGAGCGATCCAAACCATTCAAGAAATGGGTAAAGAATCCATAGCCATTTATTCTATCGCTGACAAGGACGCCCACTACCTCAATACGGCTAGCGCAAAAGTGTGTATAGGGGGGGCCAAATCTAGCGAGAGTTACTTGAATATCCCTGCGATCATTAGCGCAGCGGAATTGTTTGAAGCGGATGCGATTTTCCCCGGGTATGGGTTTTTGAGCGAGAATCAGAATTTTGTAGAGATTTGCTCGCACCATTCTTTAGAATTTATTGGCCCAAGCGCGAAAGTCATGGCTTTAATGAGCGACAAATCCAAAGCCAAAAGCGTGATGAAAGAAGCCGGCATGCCTGTGATTGAGGGCAGTGAAGGGTTGCTTAAAAGCTATCAAGAAGCTGAAGAAATCGCTGATAAAATCGGCTACCCTGTCATCATTAAAGCGGCCGCTGGTGGGGGCGGGAGAGGCATGCGCGTCGTAGAAGATAAATCCAGGCTCAAAAACCTTTATCTAGCCGCAGAAACGGAAGCTTTGAGCGCGTTTGGCGATGGGAGCGTGTATTTAGAAAAATTCATCAACAAGCCCAAGCACATTGAAGTCCAAATTCTAGCCGATAAGCATGGCAATGTCATTCATGTGGGCGAAAGGGATTGCTCGGTGCAAAGACGCCAGCAAAAACTCATTGAAGAAACCCCAGCGGTGGTTTTAGAAGAGGGCGTGCGTGAGCGTTTGCTAGAAACAGCGATCAAGGCCGCTAAATATATCGGCTATGTGGGGGCGGGGACTTTTGAATTTTTGCTTGATTCTAACATGAAAGATTTTTATTTCATGGAGATGAACACTCGTTTGCAAGTGGAACACACCATTAGCGAAATGGTGAGCGGGTTAAACCTCATTGAATGGATGGTTAAAATCGCTCAAGGCGAAGAACTGCCCAAGCAAGAAAGTTTTTCCCTCAAAGGGCATGCGATAGAATGCCGAATCACAGCAGAAGATCCTAAAAAATTCTACCCAAGCCCGGGCAAAATTACCGAATGGATCGCTCCTGGTGGGGTGAATGTGCGCCTTGATTCGCATGCGCATGCCCATTATGTCGTGCCTACGCACTATGATTCTATGATTGGCAAGCTCATTGTGTGGGGTGAAAACAGAGAAAGAGCGATCGCTAAGATGAAAAGAGCTTTAAAGGAATTTAAAGTAGAAGGCATTAAAACGACCATTCCTTTCCACCTTGAAATGCTTGAAAATGCGGATTTCAGGCAAGCAAAAATCCACACGAAATATTTAGAGGAAAATTTTTAAACTTAATTGCAAGGAGATTTTAATGAAACAAGTGATTAAAAGGGTTCTTAAGGGTTTGTTACCCAATCGGTTTTTAAACGCGTATCGTCATGTTGAAAACTTGGGAGCGATTAAAGAGCAAGTTCGTTCTAATATTGAAACTTTAGGAGCGATTAAAGAGCAAATCAACTCTATAGCCAATTATGTCAATTCCATTCTTTGGCGAGCCGAAAGGGTAATGTCTATCAATGAATTGTTTGTTGAAACCCCTAAAGAGAAGGTTGAAGGGCTCATCAAGAGCTTGCATCCCATTAAGACCGAGCATGAGCTAGTGCGCTGGGGGAGCCAGCATGATGGAGGCTATTTGATACCTAAGGATTTTAAGGGGATTAGAGCACTCTTTTCTCCAGGTGTGGGTAATGAAAGTGCGTTTGAAGAAGATTTTTATCGTCAATGCAAACTTGCAAACCATAACGATATATATATATATATATGGCAGACAAGTCGGTCAATGAACCGATACTGAATATCCCTAAAGAAAACTACTCCTTTATCAAAAAATTCATCGGTTGCACTGACAATGAAGATTTTATTACACTAGACACTTGGGTTAATAACTCTCAAGTGGGCGAAGGGGATTTAATGTTACAAATGGATATTGAAGGGGGTGAATATCTCGCTCTCATCAGTGCGAGCGATACGCTATTGAATCGTTTCAGAATCATTGCTTTAGAAATCCATTTGCTGAAATATTTGTGGGATAACAACTATTTTGAAATGGTTCAAAGCGCTTTAAATAAAATTCTAAAAACGCATTATTGCGTGCATTTGCACCCCAATAATTGTTGTGCCCCTCACCATCACAGGGGTGTGAGTATCGTTGAAGTCATAGAGTGCACTTTCATCAGAAAGGATCGGGTGAAACATATCTTGGGCTATTGCGATGAGTTCCCACATCCATTAGACGCTGACAATGTGATTGAAAACCCCACGCTTATTTTACCCAGAAACTGGTATGGAGACTGAAGTTTTTCTGTTTTGAAATGCTTGAAAATGCGGATTTCAGGCAAGCAAAAATCCACACGAAGTATTTAGAAGAAAATTTTTAAGTTTTAAGGATTTTTTAAGCATAGTTTAAGGGTTTTAAGCGATCAGAAAAAATCAGCATTAAGTTTTATGATTTTATAGTAAAGTTTTTTCATGCAAACCTTGTTTAAAGAAATTACCCCTAAACGCTATGTCAATGGCAATGAGATGAAAGAAAATTCTAGCAATGTTCTAGATCAGTATTTCACTAAGCCTAGTGTGGCTTTATAAAGTGCTTCCAAAAAGCTTGTGAAGTGATTAAAAAATACGAAAATCTGGATGACTTTATTTTTTTAGAGCCAAGTGCAGGCGATGGGGTATTTTATGACTTGTTTCCTAAAAATAGACGCATTGGTATAGACATTGAACCTAAAAGAGATGGATTTATTCAATGCGATTTTTTAAATTATAAATTGCCCACGCATCAAAAAGTGATTTGCTTGGGAAACCCTCCTTTTGGGCATCGTGGGGTTATGGCGTTAGAATTTATCAACCATGCTAGAAATTGTGATTTTGTGTGTTTTATCCTACCCATGTTCTTTGAAAGTCAAGGAAAAGGCTCTATTAAATATCGTGTGAAAGGTTTGAATCTGCTTTATAGCGAACGCTTAGAAAAAAATGCGTTTATAGACTTTAAAAATAAAGAAGTGGATGTGCATTGCGTGTTTCAAATTTGGAGCAAAAAGCATCAAAATAAAAAAAGTGAATTTTCTTGGTATAAGAATCGCCATAAAGAACCCTTTGGCGAGTATATCAAGGTTTTCACGGTTTCATTAGCTAAAAACAGAGAATGCGGTAAAGAGTGGATTTTTAATCAAAAAGCGTCTTTTTACATTTCATCAACTTTTTATAAAAGCACACAAATTGTAGAGAACTTTGAGGAAGTTAAGTATCAATCTGGTATTGCTGTGGTATTTACTAGCACTGACAAGGTTTTAAACGCTAAATTAAAAAAACTATTCAAAGAAATTGATTGGACAAAATACGCAAGTTTAGCGACTAATTCTTGCTATCATTTAGGCAAAAGCCATATTTTTCAAGCCTTATATGATCATTTGGATAGCTTAAAGGATAATTGATGGACTTAGAACAAACTTTTTTAAAAATTATTGAAAAAAAACATGAAGAATTGAATTTAGGACAAGATTACAACGCTATTTTTTCAAAAATTAGAGATTTTGAAGCCAACGCTATAGGGCAGATTGGTGAAGAGTTTTTAAAAAGCGTGCTTAACGCTATAGATGGAGTGATCAATGATGGCATTATTCATGATGAATACGATATTATGACAAAAAGCGGTGTGTCCTTTGAAGTTAAAACAGCGCAAAAAGGCAGAACTAACAACACTTTTTTAGTTCAATGGTATAAACCCACGATACAACTATGATTTTTTGATTTGCTTAGGAGTGTGCGAAGACCAATTGCTTTATAGAGTTTTTAAAAAAGATGAAATCCATTACATTCATAAAGAAAGAAAATACTTTATGAAACAAAATGAATTTAAAAAGCAATTGGTGCCAATGAATCCTGATAATCAAGTCAATTATAAGCTCACTCTCAATATTAAAGAATTGAAAGAAATTACAAACCTCATCAAAGAGTTAGAAAGGGTTTTAGGATTAGATTAATATTTTTAGATAGAATTAAGTGGATTAAAATGTTTTTAGGAATAGAGTTTGCTTATCTTATCTTTAAGAAATAAAATGAAGTGGAGGATAGGATGTCTAAGATTTCAAACAATTATAACCCGTCTTTAACGATGAGGGATTACCATAGTCAAAGGGTTAGTCCGCACGCAAGAAAAGAAGAAAATAAGGAAATTCAAAATCTTTCAGAGAATGATGAAAAAATCAAATTAGCCAAACAAGCTAAGCAGGATAACCTAGCCATAGGGGATTTAGAAAGCCGTCTTAAAAGCTTAAAAGGCATGGATAAAGACGCTAAGGAATTGGTGGGCATTTCTAAATCTTACGCTCATAATAATGAAAAAGATCGAAGCGATTTTGAGCGTTTTAAAAGCCGTTTGGACAAAGCGATTGATTCTTTCAATCAAAAATCAGGCAATGATAGCTTGAAACTCCCTGGCAATATTGACATTGACGACACGAAAGCTTTGGAGAAATTTTCAAAATCATTAGAAAGTGAGAAAGAAAACATTCAAAACTCTTTGCACCAGTGGAAAAAACAGCTCGCTGAAACGAATCATTTGAACAAGGAATATAACACCTTAGATAAAACGAGACTGAACGCTCAAAAATTCCAAGATGTCCATGACACAAGCAAGATCACCCCATCTCGCTTGCAAGACTTGCTCGCTTGAAAGAGTTTGCTTATAGCGAGCCTTGTTTAGATGAAGAAGATAAAAAGGCTGTTTTAGAGGTTTTAAATTCCAAACAGCTCACGCAAGGCAAACGCTCTCTGTTATTTGAAGAAGCTTTATGCGAGTTTTTGGGCGTTAAGCATGCGTTAGCGTTTAATAGCGCGACTTCAGCCCTTTTAACGCTCTATAGGAATTTTAGCGATTTTAGTGCTGATTGTAATGAAATAATCACCACCCCTATGAGCTTTGTAGCGACGGCTAACATGCTTTTAGAAAGCGGTTATACACCCGTGTTTGCTGGAATTAAAAACGATGGTAATATAGATGAATTGGCCCTAGAAAAGCTCATTACTAAAAAAACCAAAGCCATAGTGAGCGTGGATTATGCCGGTAAAAGCGTGGAAATAGAAAGCATTCAAAAGCTTTGCAAAAAGCATTCTTTGAGTTTTCTTTCTGACAGCTCGCATGCTTTAGGGAGCGAGTATCAAAACAAAAAAGTAGGAGGCTTTGCGTTAGCGAGCGTGTTCAGTTTCCATGCCATTAAGCCTATCACTACGGCTGAGGGGGGAGCGGTCGTTACTAACGATAGCGAATTGTATGAAAAAATGAAATTGTTTCGCTCTCATGGCATGCTCAAAAAAGATTTTTTTGAAGGCGAAGTCAAAAGCATAGGGCATAACTTCCGCTTGAATGAAATCCAAAGCGCTTTGGGTTTGAGCCAGCTCAAAAAAGCCCCCTTTTTAATGCAAAGAAGAGAAGAAGTCGCTCTAGTTTATGACAGGATTTTTAAAGATAACCCTTATTTCACCCCTTTACACCCCTTGTTAAAACATCAAAGCTCTAACCACCTTTACCCTATTTTAATGCACCAAAAATTTTTTATATTTAAAAAACTCATTTTAGAAAATTTGCACAAGCTTGGCATTTTAGCCCAAGTGCATTACAAGCCCATTTACCAATACCAATTGTACCAACAGCTCTTCAATACAGCCCCATTAAAAAGCGCAGAAGATTTTTATAACGCTGAAATTTCCTTGCCTTGTCATGCGAATTTAAATTTAGAGAGCGTTCAAAACATCGCTCATAGCGTTTTAAAAACTTTTGAAAGTTTTAATAGAATAAGTTCCATTTAGGGCTTCAAATCTTAATCATTAAGAATGGTGCGGAAGAAAGGAATCGAACCTTCATGCCTTGCGGCGCTAGATCCTAAGTCTAGTGCGTCTACCAATTTCGCCACTTCCGCACACCGCACGCCATCGCATGCACATAAGAGTAGAAAATAAAGAAGCAGCATTTTAGCTGTTTAATCCTTTAAAAATACTGAAAAATTGAAGTTTTTTATAAATTTGGAGTTTTTTCTGGTTTTTAGGGGGTTTTAAATTCTTTTAAGGTATTCTAACGAGACTATATTGTTAGATAGTTTTAAGGAAATTAAGGAACACAATGGAAGTTTCACGCAAAAAAATTTACAACCCCGATTCTACAGAAAGTGTGAATGAAAGAAAGATTTTTGGGGGTAATCCTACAAGCATGTTTGATTTGAATAAAATCAAGTATCAATGGGCGGATCATTTGTGGAAAACGATGCTCGCTAACACTTGGTTTGCTGAAGAAGTGAGCATGAACGATGACAAAAGAGATTATTTGAAATTAAGTGCAGAAGAAAAGATCGGCTATGACAGAGCTTTAGCGCAACTCATTTTTATGGACAGCTTGCAAACCAATAATTTAATTGACAATGTCAATCCCTTTATCACCAGTCCCGAAATCAATTTGTGTTTGGTGCGTCAAGCTTATGAGGAAGCCCTACACAGCCATGCGTATGCGGTGATGGTAGAAAGCATTAGCGCGAATACTGAAGAAATTTATGACATGTGGCGTAACGATATGCAATTAAAAAGCAAGAACGACTATATCGCGCAAGTGTATATGGAATTAGCCAAAAACCCCACAGAAGAAAACATCCTCAAAGCGCTTTTTGCTAACCAGATTTTAGAGGGGATTTATTTTTATAGCGGGTTTAGCTATTTTTACACTTTGGCTAGGAGCGGAAAAATGCTAGGATCAGCACAAATGATTCGTTTTATCCAAAGAGATGAGGTAACGCATTTGATTTTATTCCAAAACATGATCAACGCTTTAAGGAATGAAAGAGCGGATCTATTCACGCCAAAATTGATTAACGAAGTCATAGGAATGTTTAAAAAAGCGGTAGAAATTGAAGCCTTGTGGGGGGATTATATCACGCAAGGCAAGATTTTAGGGCTCACTTCAAGTTTGATTGAGCAATACATCCAGTTTTTAGCAGATAGCCGTTTGAGTAAGGTGGGTATCGCTAAAGTTTATGGCGTCCAACACCCCATTAAATGGGTAGAGAGCTTTTCAAGTTTCAATGAGCAACGCTCTAATTTCTTTGAGGCTAGGGTGAGCAATTACGCTAAAGGGAGCGTGAGTTTTGATGATTTTTAAGGGCTTGTTTGAATAGTATCAAAAACCATTTGATGTGTGAAGAAATCAATAAGCGTTTCAATTTGCACCCCAAAGTGAGAGAGGCTATGGAAAGCATTGAAAGGGAGGTTTTTGTGCCAGCCCCCTTTAAACACTTTGCCTACACTTTAAACGCGCTTTCTATGCAAGCGCAACAATACATTTCTTCGCCCTTAACCGTGGCCAAAATGACGCAATATTTAGAAATCGATCATGTGGATAGCGTGCTAGAAATTGGCTGCGGGAGCGGCTATCAAGCGGCGGTGCTGTCTCAAATTTTCAGGCGCGTTTTTAGCGTTGAAAGGATTGAAAGCCTGTATTTAGAAGCGCGTTTGCGCCTTAAAAATCTCGGTTTAGACAACGTTCATGTTAAATTCGCTGATGGGAATAAGGGTTGGGATCAATACGCCCCCTATGATAGGATTTTGTTCTCTGCTTGCGCTAAAAATATCCCCCAAGCGCTTATTGATCAGCTTGAAGAAGGCGGGATATTAGTCGCGCCCATTCAAGAAAACAACGAGCAAGTGATCAAACGCTTTGTGAAGCAAAATAACGCTTTGCACGTCCAAAAAGTGCTAGAAAAATGCTCGTTTGTGCCTGTTGTAGATGGGGTGCAATAAAGAATGAAAAAAGATTAAAGCATGGTTAAACACTATCTTTTTATGGCGGTTTCGCAGGTCTTTTTCTCCTTCTTTTTAGTGCTGTTTTTTATCTCTTCCATTGTGTTATTAATCAGTATTGCAAGCGTAACGCTCGTGATTAAAGTGAGCTTTTTGGACTTAGTGCAACTCTTTTTGTATTCCTTGCCAGGAACCATTTTTTTTATTTTGCCGATCACTTTTTTTGCAGCTTGCGCTTTGGGGCTTTCAAGGCTTAGCTATGACCATGAATTGTTGGTGTTTTTCTCTTTAGGGGTTTCGCCTAAAAAAATGACTAAAGCGTTTGTGCCTTTAAGTTTGTTAGTGAGTGCGATTTTATTAGTGTTTTCGCTTATTTTAATCCCCACCTCTAAGAGCGCTTATTACGGGTTTTTGCGTCAAAAAAAAGACAAGATTGATATTAACATCAGAGCGGGTGAATTCGGGCAAAAATTAGGCGATTGGCTCGTGTATGTGGATAAAGCTGAAAACAATTCCTATGATAATTTAGTGCTTTTTTCCAATAAAAGCCTCTCTCAAGAAAGCTTTATTCTGGCTCAAAAAGGCAATATCAACAATCAAAACGGCGTGTTTGAATTGAATTTATACAACGGTCATGCGTATTTCACTCAAGGCGATAAAATGCGTAAAGTTGATTTTGAAGAATTGCATTTGCGCAACAAGCTCAAGTCTTTCAATTCTAATGATGCGGCTTATTTGCAGGGCACGGATTATTTAGGTTATTGGAAAAAAGCCTTTGGTAAAAACGCTAATAAAAATCAAAAACGCCGTTTTTCTCAAGCGATTTTAGTTTCCTTGTTCCCTTTAGCGAGCATGTTTTTAATCCCTTTATTTGGCATCGCCAACCCACGATTCAAAACGAATTGGAGTTATTTTTATGTCCTTGGAGCGGTTGGGGTTTATTTTTTAATGGTGCATGTGATTTCTACGGATTTGTTTTTGATGACTTTTTTCTTCCCCTTTATTTGGGCGTTTGGCTCTTATTTGTTGTTTAGAAAATTCATTTTAAAGCGTTATTAAATGCGGTGTTTTAAGGCTACTATCGCTTATGATGGGGCGTATTTTTTAGGCTATGCCAAACAGCCCAACAAACTCGGCGTTCAAGATAAAATAGAAAGCACTTTAAACGCGCTAGGGATTAAAAGCGTTGTGGTTGCGGCTGGGCGCACGGATAAAGGCGTGCATGCCAACAACCAGGTTTTGTCTTTTCACGCTCCAAAACACTGGAGCGCTGATAAATTATTTTATTATCTAGCCCCTAAACTCGCTCCGCATATTGTCTTAAAAAAGCTAGAAGAAAAAAACTTCCATGCGCGTTTTGACGCTCAAAAAAGAGCGTATCGTTACCTTTTGACGAAGAATTTAAAAACGCCTTTTTTAGCGCCTTATATCGCTTGTGGGGATTATGGCTCACTAGATGCGTTAAACACCGCTTTAAAGCAATTCACAGGCAAGCATGATTTTTCCATGTTTAAGAAAGAAGGCGGGGCTACAACCAATCCTAATCGCATCATTTTTAACGCTTTTGCTTATACAGCCTTTATCATGGGGCATGAGTGCGTGGTGTTTAAAATCATTGGCGATGCGTTTTTACGCTCCAGCGTGCGTTTGATCATTCAAGCATGCGTTCAATATTCACTAGAAAAAATCACGCTCGCTGAAATTGAAATGCAAATCCACAACATCAAAGCCACTATAAGAACGCCCATAATGGCTAATGGTTTGTATTTGCACAGGGTGTATTATTGAAAACTCAAAAGGTGTTCTTCCCAATCTAGAGCGCTTTTGATAATGGTGTCTAGGTTGTTATAAAGGGGTTTGAAAGGGGTGTTTTGTAAGATTTTAGCGTTATTGGCAATAAGGCTTGCTGGATCGCCCTGTCGCTTGTCTAAAATTTCCACTAAAAAATCGTTGCTTGAGATTTCTTTGACCTTTTCTATCACTTCTTTCACGCTATGGCCTTGATTGTAGCCGACATTATAGATCTCGCTCTTATTTTTTTCTAAAAGGGTTTGATAGCTCGCTAAATGCGCGTTAGCCAAATCATCTACATGGATATAATCCCTAATGCAAGTGCCATCTCTTGTGGGGTAGTTAGTGCCAAAAATCCCCATTTTTTTCCTTTTCCCCACCGCGCATTCGCATGCGATTTTGATTAAATGCGTGGCGTTGAGCGTGCGTTGTCCTAGCGTGTAAGGCGTGGTATAATCATTGCGCATGCATGCCCCAGCCACATTGAAATAGCGCAAAATAACGCATTTAAAATCCGCTATTTTAGAAGTGTCCAACAAAATCCTTTCGCTCATCATTTTAGACGCTCCATAAGGATTAATGGGGTTTAAGGGGCTTTCTTCATTCAAGCTAAAATCAGATTCGCCATAAACCACGGCCGTGGAAGAAAAAATAAAACGCTTGATCGCATGTTTTAAACAAAGTTTGACAAGCTCTAAAGTGTTGAGCGTGTTATTGGTGTAGTATTCTAAAGGCAAGCGTGTGGATTCTTCTACTGAGATTTTAGCCCCAAAATGCAAAATGGCTTCAATGGGGTCTTTTAGCTGTTGCTTATTCAAAAAGGCGTCTAATTTGTGGGTTTCATTCAAATTCGCTTGAATAAAAGTAACCCTATTAGGGTAGTAACGCTCTAACGCTTTGATATGCTCTAAAAAACCGGTGCTTAAGTCATCTACAATAATGATGTTTTCTTTGGTTTTTTCTAAAAACGCCCTTGCGGTATGCGAGCCTATATACCCGCACGCCCCTGTGAATAATAATGCCATAAAACCCCTTTTGAAATGAAAAAATAACAACTATTATAACATCTTAATCCCATTTATTGTTTAAGGATTTTTTAAGAAAGTTTAACCTATAATTTCATCTTTATTGGCTTTTAAGGGCTTATAGCTCAGGTGGTTAGAGCGCACCCCTGATAAGGGTGAGGTCGGAGGTTCAACTCCTCCTAAGCCCACCATTTTTTTACAATCCTTGGGGAATTAGCTCAGCTGGGAGAGCGCCTGCTTTGCACGCAGGAGGTCAGCGGTTCGATCCCGCTATTCTCCACCATTGTTTTCTCCTTAAATTTTTTCTTTTTATCAGTCGTGTCTTGGTTGAGAAATCCTAAACGATTGGATCGTCCTTGTTTAACGCCGCAAGTCTTTTAACTCAAAGCTCCTTGATAAAAGATTGGGTTGGATTGGGATTTTTTATTTGCTTTGTTCTTTAAATGGTGCAAAATCTCTTTTGCTTTATAACTTTTCGCTTTCTAATTTCGCAAGCTTTTCAGCGTTCGCTTGTTTAGGGGGCTTAAAATTTTAGGGTTTTGGGTTTTTCAATGGTTGTAAGCGTGTTGTTACTAAATTGTGGGTTTTGAGCGCTTGATTCTTTCTTTATTGGCTCAATTCAAGCCTTTCGTTAGAGCGTGGAAAAAATGTTAGAAACCCTTACAAAACAAGCTAATATATTCTATTCAATTTATTTCAAGGACAAACAAACATGAAAAAATTTCTTTATACCCTACTTGTGCTTCTTTTAATCGGCCTTTTAACGGCCTATCTTATCCTTTTTACAGAATGGGGGAATAAGATCATCGCTTCGTATATAGAGAAAAAAATCAACCCGAACGAGCACTACTTGAGCGTTAAAACCTTTAAATTGAGATTCAACTCTTTAGACTTTGAAGCTCAAGCCAACGATGATTCCACGCTCATTCTTAAGGGGGATTTCTCGCTTTTAAAGCAAAGCGTAAATTTGAATTACCATATAGACATTAAAAATTTACACTCTTTCAAAGAATGGATACCCTACCCTTTAAGGGGGGCTATTGTTACTTCTGGGAATATTAAAGGGCATAGAAAAGCCCTTATAGTTCAAGGCGTCTCTAATGTCGCTCAATCCCACACTGCCTACAACGCCCTTTTAGATGATTTCAAACTTTCTCATTTAAGCTTGAACGCAAAAGACGCCAATTTAGAAGATTTGCTTTATTTACTCAACCGCCCCGCTTATGCGAGTGCAAGAGTGTCCTTACAGGCGGATTTTAACTCTCTAAAGCCTTTAGAAGGGCATTTGATCCTAACAGCTAATAACGCTTTAATCAATAACGCCCTAATCAATCAAATTTTTCATTTAAACCTTAAAGACACGCTCGTTTTCAACCTCTCGCACTCAAGCGATTTTAAAGAAAACAAAGCCATCAGCGATACCACCCTAACTAGCCCTTTAGTTAATTTCAAAGCCCTAAAAAGCGAATATCTTTTCTCTGTTTTAAAACTCAACGCCCCCTACACTTTAGAAATACCCAACCTAGCCAAACTCCAAAACATTACCAACCACCCCTTAAAAGGGAGCTTGACTTTAAAAGGCGCTATAGAGCAAAGCCCCAAACTTTTAAAAGTCAGCGGCCATTCAAATTTACTAGACGGCGCTCTGGATTTCACGCTTTTAAATAAAAATTTGAAAGCCCATTTTTCCAATATTTCCACTTTAAAAGTCCTAGATTTATTCCATTACCCTAAATTTTTCCAATCCATTGCAGACGCTAACTTGGATTATGATTTTATCGCTAAGCAAGGCGTATTGAAAGCCCGCCTAAAAAATGCAAGATTCCTCAAAAATGCATTCAGCGACTTCCTCTACTCCATTTCCAAATTTGATATTACTAAAGAAATTTATAACGATGCCAATCTGGTAAGCCAAATCAACCAGCAACGCCTGCTCTCTGATTTGAGTTTAAAAAGCCCTAAAACCCAATTGAAAATCCATAACGGCTTATTGGATTTAAACACCAAGCAAATGGACATGCTCATGGATGCAGAAATTTTAAAATTCGTTTTTAAAATGAAACTTCAAGGCAACATGCACCAGCCAAAATTTTCCCTCATTTTAAATGAGAAAGCCATTCAGCAAAACTTGCAACAAGGCTTGAAAGAAATCTTAAAAAACGACACCCTTAAAAAAGGTTTAGACCATTTGCTTAAAGATGATAAGCTCAAAGAAAAGCTTGAAAAAGGGCTTAAGGGGCTTTTTTAAAATTTTAAAGGATAGAAAATGGCGCACATTTTAGTTAGCGGGGCGACTTCAGGGTTTGGGTTAGAAATCGCTAAGGCGTTTTTACAAAAAAACCATGTGGTTTTTGGCACAGGGAGGCGGCAAGAGAATTTACAAAAATTGCAGCTCGCTTATCCCAAGCGTTTCATTCCCCTGTGTTTTGATCTTAAGAACAAGCTTGAAACTAAGCGAGCGCTAGAAACTATTTTCTCCATGACGGATCGCATTGACGCTTTAATCAATAACGCCGGCTTAGCGCTAGGCTTGAACAAGGCTTATGAATGCGAGTTAGACGACTGGGAAATCATGATAGACACGAATATCAAGGGGTTGTTGCATCTCACCCGTTTGATCTTGCCCTCTATGATAGAGCATGACCAAGGGACTATCATCAATCTTGGCTCTATCGCTGGCACTTACCCCTATCCTGGTGGGAATGTCTATGGAGCGAGCAAGGCGTTTGTGAAGCAATTTTCTTTAAATTTGCGAGCGGATTTAGCTGGCACTAACATTAGAGTGAGCAATGTTGAACCCGGTTTGTGCGGCGAAACCGAATTCAGCATGGTACGCTTTAAGGGCGATAAAATCAAAGCCCAATCCGTCTATGAAAACACCCTTTACCTCAAACCACAAGATATTGCTAACATCGTGCTATGGATTTACGAACAACCCCTACATGTCAATATCAACCGCATAGAAATCATGCCCATAAGCCAAACTTTCGCTCCCCTACCCACCCATAAAAGCCCTTAAGGGGTTTTAAATAAAGGCTTTGTTTTAGTTAAATACTTAAGGTTTTTTAAAACTTTAACGACTCTTTAAGTTTTAAAAAAAAAGAATTTTGGTTGCTTTATTTTAAGCTCATTATCTTAAGGGGATAGGAAGTATTTTGAAATTATTCTCCCCTACTCCCCTAAAACCTCCTTTTAAAATCCCCTAACCCCCTAAAATTTCGCTTTTTAAAGCCGTTTGATCAAGCCTTATTAAACTAAACTTTGATCTTAAGCTGCTTGAGGATATCGCACGCCCCTTTAGCACCTAATTTACAGCCTTTTTTAAAGTTTTCTATGGCTTGCTTTTCATTCCTTGTTACGCCCTCGCCATTGTATTGCATAGCCCCTAAATTGAAACACCCTCCGCCATTTTCCAATTCGCATGCCTTAGAATAACGAGCGAGAGCCTCTTTAAAATTCTTTACCACGCCTTCGCCATGATGATACATGTTCCCTGCGTTAAAGCACCCTGGGCTGTCTTTTAAATCGCAAGCTTTGTCATACGAAGCGAGCGCCTTTTTCAAATCTTTAGGCGTGCCTCTGCCTGCATCATACAAGCTCCCTAATATCGTGCAGCCATCGCCATCGTTTAAATCGCACGCTTTAGTGAAATATTCCACCGCTTTTTTAAAATCCCTAGTTACCACTTTACCATCATGATAAATCCCCCCCAAGCTCGCGCACCCTTCAGCGTATTTCAAATCGCACGCTTTAGAGTAGTATTGTAGGGCTTTATTGGTGTTTTGGGACACGCCTTGCCCACTGTAATATAAATTCCCCAATAGATGACACCCATTGCTGTAATTCAAATCGCAAGCTTTAGCGTAAAAAGAGGCGGCTTTTTTCAAGTTCTTTTCCACCCCTTGCCCTTGATAATAAAGCACCCCTAAATTAAAACACCCGCTATTTTCTTTCAGATCGCAAGCTTTTTCAAAATATTTCTTCGCTTGAGAAAAATCTCGCTCTTTGTAGCTCTTTGCCCCCAAACCCACAAGCTCTTTAGGGTCTTGCTCTGCCATTAACCCCCCTAAACACAACGCACCCAAACACAAAACCCTAAAAAAGGACTTTTTGACATTTTCTAACATGATGTATCTCCTTATTAAAAATTTTATTATAGTATTATTAAGCAAATACAAAACGCCATGATCTCTTTGTTATCTTAAAGCTAACGCCCGCTTGCAAATTTCTGTGATTTTATCCCACTCTTTGTTTTGAATTAAATCTTTAGGAGTAAGCCAGCTCCCCCCCACGCACAAAACATTTTCTAAATTCAAATAAGAACGCATGTTATCTGCGCTAATCCCCCCAGTAGGGCAAAATTTCACCCCTTTAAAAGGGCCATTAAAAGCGTTTAAAAGTTTAACGCCTCCGCAATACTCTGCCGGGAAAAATTTCAAAGCGCTATAGCCCCATTCTAAGGCTTGCATGACTTCACTGCTACTAGAAACCCCAGGTATTAAAGGCATGCCTTTTTTCTTTGCGTGTTCTAAAAGCTCTATCGTAAGGCCCGGGCTAATCAAAAACTCTGCCCCCCTATTTTGCGCTTGCTCTAATTGAGTAAGATTTAAGATCGTGCCAGCGCCCACGCGCATTTTTGGCACATTCTTAGCAATAAGCTCTATGGCCTCTAAAGCGCAACTGGATCGCAAAGTTACTTCTATGATTGGAATACCCCCCTCTATCAGGCTTTGCGCTAAAGGCACAGCGTCTTTTATATTCTCAATCACCACCACAGGGACAATGGGGCTGATTTGTAAAATTTCTATTATTTTATCTTGCATTTTATCTCCTTTATATTTTTATACCTTTATGCCAAAACTCATGCCACCCTCTTCAGCGGTATTGGCATTCAATCTCAAACTCGTAAATAATTCCCTACCCAGCCCAAAAGTAGGCTTTTCTAAATTTTCTAAGGTTTCTAAAAACAAGGGGTTGATGCCCCTATTTTCAAAATCCTTTTCAAGCACATTCAAGGCGTTATTAGGAGCGTCTAATTCTATCAAATCGCCATCTTTAATCTTAATGATCGCCCCATTTAACGCTCCCTCAGGGCTTAAATGGATCGCGCTAGGCACTTTCCCGCTCGCCCCGCTCATGCGCCCATCCGTAACCAGCGCGACCTTATAGCCCATATCTTGCAAAGCCCCTAAATTCGTGGTGAGTTTGTGCAATTCTGGCATGCCATTAGACTTAGGCCCTTGGAAAGGCAAGACGGCCACAAAATCCCTTTCTAATTCTTTATTTTTAAAGCGTTCTAAAAATTCGCTTTGGGTTTTAAAAACAATCGCTTTGGCCTTGACTTTCCTATGCTCATCTTTAATGGCTGAAATTTTAATCACGGCCCGCCCCAAATTACCCTTTAAGATTTTAAGCCCCCCATTAGCGGCGAAAGGCTCACTCACAGGGCGTAAAATGTCCGCATTCAGGCTATGATTGATGGCGTCTTTATACACCAATTGGTCGTTTTCTAAAAAGGGGGTTTTGGTGTAATTTTGCATGCCTTTTTGCGTTTCTGTATCCATGATGGTATGAGTGTCTTCAAATAAAAGCCCCTCTTTTAACAATTCCTTGATCACAAACGCTAATCCCCCACACGCTTCAAAAGCGTTCACATCCGCTGATCCGTTAGGATAGACTTTAGCTAAAAGAGGTATGAGATTAGAAACGGCGTCAAAATCGTCCCAATTGAGAATGACCCCACAAGATCTAGCGATAGCGATCAAATGCAAAGTGTGGTTGGTAGAACCTCCGGTTGCCATTAAGCCTATAAGAGCGTTAAGAATGCTTTTTTCATCAATGAGTTTGGCTAAAGGCAGAACTTTCCCGCTCGCTAATCTTTTCGTGCTCTCTTCTACTAAAACCTTTCGTAAGGGGTTGTTAGGGTTGATAAAACTAGAATTAGCCACATGCAACCCCATAAATTCCATCATCATTTGATTGGAATTAGCCGTGCCATAAAAAGTGCAAGTGCCCACATCATGATAGCTTTGCATTTCCACTTTTAAAAGCTCTTCTCTGTTGATCTTTCCCATTGCAAAATCTTGGCGCGCTTTGGCTTTTTTATAATTTTCTATCCCGCTCACCATAGGCCCGCTTGGCACAAACACGCTCGCTAAATTCCCAAAGCTTAACGCTCCTATGAGCAAGCCTGGCACGATTTTATCGCACACGCCTAAAAAAAACGCCCCGTCAAAAACATTATGGCTTAACCCCACGGCGGTGCTTAGCGCGATCACATCTCTACTGAATAAGCTCAATTCCATGCCATCATAACCCTGCGTGATACCATCACACATCGCTGGCACCCCACTAGCGACGCTCGCATAAGCGTTATGCTCTTGCAACTCTTTTTTAATCCAGTCAGGGTAATTTTTAAAAGGTTGGTGGGCTGAAAGCATGTCGTTATAAGCGGTGATGATCGCAAAATGCTTTCTTTTATGCGAACCTAAAGGCATTTTTAAATGCTCTGGCATGCTCGCTGTAACATGCGCAATATTCGCACAACCCAAGCTCTCAATCTTGGGCTGGTTTTTAGGGTTAAAGATATTTTCTAAATAAAGCTCTCTGGTTTTTTTGCTACGCTCTGTAATTTTTTCTTTGATTTGTTCTAAAGAATGCTTAGGCATGAACACCCCTTCAATTAAGATTTAATATATAATAATAACTTAAAAACACTCCAAAAGGGTTATTGATGTTGGATTTTGATTTGGTTCTTTTTGGCGCGACTGGGGATTTAGCCATGCGAAAGCTCTTTGTTTCGCTCTATGAAATTTATACCCATTATGGTTTTAAAAAAGATTCTAGAATTATCGCATCGGGGCGTAAGGAACTATCCAATGAAGAATTTTTAACGCTTCTTTGTGAAAAGACACAACTGCATTCAAGAGAAAAGGGTGAGGAATTTTTAGCCCATATCAGTTATTTGCGCGTCCGTTTGGATAACCCTAAAGACTTTGAAGAATTGAGTAAAATCGCTACAAAAAATAAGCCCTTGATCTTCTACTTTTCTATCTCCCCTAGTTTTTTTGCAACGACCGCTCAAAATTTAGCCCAAAACGCACTCAATCACGCCAACACTCGTTTGATTTTAGAAAAACCCTTAGGGCATGATTTAAAGACTTGTAAAGAGATTTTCCAAAGCATTAGCGCTTTTTTTAAAGAAGAGCAAATTTTTAGAATCGATCATTATTTAGGGAAAAAGGGCGTTCAAAATATCCTTGAATTGCGCTTAAATAACCCTATCTTAAACATTTTATGGGATCAAATCAGCGCGGTTGAAATCTGCGTGTATGAGACTTTAGGGGTGGAAGAAAGAGGCGAATTTTACGATAAAATTGGGGCTTTAAGGGATATGGTTCAAAACCATCTCTTGCAAGTTTTATCCCTTATCGCTACAGATTTACCCAACGATTTAAAAGATTTAAGGAAAGAAAAAATCAAAGTTTTAAAAACCTTACAACCCCCTAAAGATTTTAAAAAACAGGTTATTCGGGCCCAATATCAAGGCTATAGAGATGAAAATAAGGTTAATAAAGAAAGCCAGACAGAGACTTTTGTCGCTATTAAAGCCTTTTTGGATACGCCTAAATTTAAAGGCGTGCCTTTCTACCTTAAGCACGCTAAAAAAATGCCCCATAATCAAGCGAGCGTGAAAATCCATTTTAATGCAATCAATACGCTAGAATTTTTCCTCTCTCAAGATAAAATCACCCTCACCCTAAAAGATCATCAAAACCCCCTTATTTTAGAAACCCATAACCAACAAGAATTTTTACAGCCCTACGCTAAATTGCTCTATGATGCGATACAAAATAACCACAATAATTTCGCCCACCAATTGGAATTAGAAGCGTCATGGGTGTTTATTGACACGCTCATAGAGGGTTTTATCAATAACGCCACGCCCTTATACTCCTATGAAAGCCATAATTTAAACGAATTAGAATTTTTAAAACCACTCTATCAATGAAAGGGATTTCATGGGTTATCAATTGTTTGAATTTGAAAATTTGAAAGATTGCCACAAGGCTTTAATAGAGCGTTTTAAAGAGTTTTTTAACGCCGCTTTAAAAAAGCATCATCAAGTTTCTATCGCTTTTTCTGGGGGCCGTTCGCCCATTAGCTTGTTGCAAAAATTAAGCGTTTTAGATCTCAAATGGCATGAGTGTTTAATCAGTTTGGTAGATGAACGCATTATAGACACAAGCCACAAGGATAGCAACACCAAATTATTGCACGACTACTTGTTGCAAAATAACGCCTTAAAAGCTTCTTTCACCCCGCTTTTGCCCAAAAAGATTTCTAGCGATACAAACGCGCTTTTTCATTTTGCTAACCAGCATTTCAAACAGCCCCATTTAGCCATTTTGGGCATGGGGACTGACGGGCATACGGCTAGCCTTTTTCCCGAAACGAGCGCTTTTTTAAACGAAGAAAAAGAAAATATCGTTTTGACTAAGCCCGCTAACGCTCCTTATGAGCGCCTGAGCATGTCTGTTCACGCCTTAGAAAATTGCGAAAAACTTTTCTTAAACATTAGCGGGGTAGAAAAAAGGGAGGTTTTAGAAAAAGCTTTAAAAGAAAACGCCCCCTATTCTCTGCCGATTGCTCGGATTTTACATTCTAAAAAAGTTACCACGGAGGTGTTTTATGCCAAAAACTGAAACTTACCCAAGACTCTTAGCCGATATTGGCGGCACGAACGCGCGCTTTGGTTTGGAAGTCGCCCCACAACAGATTGAATGCATTGAAGTCTTGAGGTGCGAAGATTTTGAGAGCTTGAGCGATGCGGTGCGGTTTTACCTTTCTAAATGCAAAGAAAGCCTTAAACTGCACCCTATTTATGGCTCTTTTGCTGTGGCTACGCCCATTATGGGGGATTTTGTCCAAATGACGAACAACCATTGGACTTTTTCTATTGAAACGACACGGCAATGTTTGACTTTAAAAAAACTGCTTGTCATCAATGATTTTGTCGCGCAAGCCTATGCCATTAGCGCGATGCAAGAAAACGATCTGGCTCAAATAGGTGGGATTAAGTGCGAAATCAACGCTCCTAAAGCGATTTTAGGGCCAGGAACCGGGCTTGGGGTAAGCACTCTTATCCAAAACAGCGATGGCTCTTTGAAAGTCTTGCCCGGTGAAGGAGGGCATGTGAGTTTTGCCCCTTTTGATGATTTGGAAATTTTAGTGTGGCAATACGCCCGCTCTAAATTCAACCATGTGAGCGCGGAAAGGTTTTTGAGCGGTAGCGGCTTGGTGCTGATTTATGAAGCTTTATCCAAACGAAAAGGCTTAGAAAAAGTGGCGAAATTGAGCAAGGCTGAATTGACCCCACAAATCATTAGCGAACGCGCTTTGAATGGGGATTACCCTATATGCCGATTGACCTTGGACACTTTTTGCTCCATGCTTGGCACGCTCGCTGCTGATGTGGCTCTCACTTTGGGGGCTAGAGGGGGGGTGTATTTGTGTGGGGGGATTATCCCACGATTCATTGATTATTTTAAAACTTCGCCCTTTAGAGCGCGTTTTGAAACGAAAGGGCGCATGGGGGCGTTTCTCGCTTCCATCCCAGTGCATGTCGTGATGAAAAAAACTCCCGGACTTGATGGGGCAGGCATTGCGTTAGAAAATTATTTACTGCATGATAGAATTTAGCAAATAGTAACGCTTTAAGATAAAAGCGATTAGCGCAAGGGGTGCGTTTAAGCGCGCCAAGCAACGATACCATATAACCAACAGCTACAAAATTAGTTAAACCTATAGAAACATAAGCAAACCACAAAAACGATACAATAGCGGTATTTTAATGAAACAAGGAGTTTTAATGAGAGTTCCATCTAAAGGTTTTGCTATTTTTTCTAAAGACGGGCATTTCAAACCCCATGACTTTAGCCGTCATGCTGTAGGCCCTAAAGATGTGCTGATTGACATCCTTTATGCAGGGATTTGCCATAGCGATATTCATAGCGCTTATAGCGAATGGAAAGAAGGCATTTATCCCATGGTTCCTGGGCATGAAATTGCTGGGGTGATCAAGGAAGTGGGTAAGGAAGTTAAGAAATTTAAGGTTGGCGATGTGGTGGGCGTGGGCTGTTTTGTCAATTCATGCAAAACATGTAAGCCCTGTAAAGAACACCAAGAGCAATTTTGTGCCAACCATAAAACGGTATTCACTTACGATTGTTTGGATTATTTCCATGACAACGAACCCCACATGGGCGGTTACTCTAATAATATTGTCGTGGATGAAAACTATGTGATTAGCGTGGATAAAAACGCTCCTTTAGAAAAAGTAGCCCCCTTGCTTTGTGCGGGCATCACCACTTATTCGCCCTTAAAATTTTCTAAGGTTACTAAAGGCACAAAAGTTGGCGTCGCTGGGTTTGGCGGGCTAGGAGGCATGGCGGTTAAATACGCTGTGGCTATGGGGGCTGAAGTGAGCGTTTTTGCAAGAAACGAACACAAAAAGCAAGACGCTTTGAGCATGGGGGTTAAACATTTCTACACTGACCCCAAACAATGCAAAGAGGAATTGGACTTTATCATTTCAACCATTCCTACCCATTATGATTTAAAAGACTACCTCAAGCTCTTAGCTTATAATGGCGATCTAGCCCTTGTGGGACTCCCCCCTGTAGAAGTCGCTCCAGTGCTTAGCGTTTTTGATTTTACCCATTTAGGCAATCGCAAGGTTTATGGCTCATTGATTGGGGGCATTAAAGAAACCCAAGAGATGATGGACTTTTCTATCAAACACAATATTTACCCTGAAGTGGATTTGATTTTAGGCAAGGATATTGACACGGCTTATCACAACCTAACCCATGGGAAAGCGAAATTCCGCTATGTGATTGACATGAAAAAATCGTTTGATTAAAGGCTTTTTACTCTAGCTCTTTTTCAAGAGCTTGAGTTGGATTAGGATTTTTTTCACCAGTGCATGGAGTTTTAAGAATCGCAGAGTCTTACCCACAAGGCTCTTGAGTGGTATGAGGATGCAGTGTTTGATAAACACCCTAAAGAGTTTCTTTTGCGCGTTTTTAGGGAGCCTATAAACATGCGAGAAGTAGTGGTTCAAGAACGCTTCAAGGGAGTTTTCTTTGATCTCTGCATGGGCATGCGAGAAGTAGTGGTTCAAGAACATTCCGAGATTTTCTTGCTTGATTGTGGCATGGATGCACGAAAAATAATGGTCTAAAAAGGTCTTGAGCGCGTCGTGGGCAATCTGTTCTTCTGCTTTCCATAAAGGAAAGTAGTAGTGATAGGCAACGATGCTGTGGTAGCGATGCCATTTTTCACTGCCTATTTCCACCCTAGCAATCGAATCAATCCAGTCGCTCATAAATGGGGTTTTAGCCAAAGCGTTCAGCCATAAATCCGCTTTTAAACCAAAAGGATAATCCCAAGGCTTCACCGCCCCCCACCAAACATCATAATGGATGATTATAGGGTTTTTGAGCGCGTTTGAGATGGTTTTCTTATAAATCTCATGCAAAAAATAATTCTCAGGCAAGGATGCAGAAAAATCTTTGACAGTGTAATAATAAGGGAAAACGCAATATTCAATCCCTAAAGCTTTCATGTTAGGCCAACACCATTGGGTGAAATCCAATTCTTCTGTAGCCTTGTTTTCTTCCAAAAGTGCATGGGTTTTTGAGACAAAATGGTTCTTGCGCTGGTAATCTAAATTACAAAACAAAAACCCTTCCAACACATGGTGCTCTCCACCTCCTAAAACCCCATAAAAATAATTCTCATCATCTTCTTTAATGTTTAAGAAATCAGCGCTAAATTCATTGCAAAAGATGACATCCACATCGCTCCACACCATTTTGGAATATTTGGGGAACAAATCCGCCAAAAAATACTTCACTAACACCATTTTAGAAAAACGCTTGGTGAAATCCTCATCAAAAGGGTTAGGGATAGTGTCTAAAAAAGGTTCAATATCTTTTACTTCTAAAACAGCAAATTCTTTAAAAGGCTCTGCGATTTGATTAAGCTTTGCTTTATCTTCTTCATTCAAGCCTACCACTAAAGCGTGTAGGGTGTAACGGATTTTTTTATTGGCTTTAGCAATGCTTTCTAGCAAGGAATAAAGACACGCGCCCGCAGGAATGAGGTAATTCTTATCAAAAGCAAAAGCGATAGGGATATGAAAATCTTGTTCTTTAAAAGAATGATTTGAAGCTGAATCCATGAAAAATTAAACACCCTTTTTTAATGGCTATTTTATCCAAAAAAAAAAAAACCGAACTTGAAGAGTTCTGTTTTTGGTTTTTATGTTGTTTTTAATGAAAATTAATTTAAAATCGTATCTTGTCTTTAAGTGCCGCCATTTTAAATGTTGCAATTTTAAAAGATGATGAAAGGGGCTGAATTTTAGTTTGATTTTCTTAAAAAAATCTCTTTATGCGTTGTTAATTTCAAGTTTTTTAATACCACCCTTAATGAAAGCGGCTAGTTTTGTCTATGACTTGAAGTTTATGAGCTTTAACTTCAATTTAGTGGCCCCAAATAACAACCCCTATTGGAATAGCCTAACCAAAATGCAAGGTCGTCTCATGCCTCAAATTGGCGTTCAATTGGACAAAAGACAGGCCTTGATGTTTGGAGCGTGGTTCATTCAAAATTTACACACGCATTATAGCTATTTCCCTTATTCATGGGGGGTTACCATGTATTACCAATACATAGGGAAAAATTTGAGATTTTTTTTAGGCATTGTGCCACGAAGCTATCAAATAGGGCATTACCCTTTAAGCGCTTTTAAAAAACTTTTTTGGTTTATAGACCCTACTTTTAGGGGAGGAGCGTTCCAATTCAAACCGGCTTATGATCCTAACCGCTGGTGGAATGGGTGGTTTGAGGGCGTTGTGGATTGGTATGGGGGGCGCAATTGGAACAACCAACCCAAAAAGAAAAATTACGATTTTAACCAATTCTTGTATTTTGTTTCTTCAGAATTTCAGTTTCTTAAAGGGTATTTAGGTTTGGGGGGACAGCTTGTGATTTTTCATAACGCCAGCTCTCATAGCATGGGGGATAACTACCCTTACGGCGGTAATTCTTACTTAAAACCAGGCGATGTAACCCCACAATGGCCTAATGGCTACCCCTATTTCAGTCAAAAAAATAACCCACAAGGCGGAGAAATAGGGAAATACTCTAACCCTACCATTTTAGACAGGGTCTATTACCACGCTTATTTAAAAGCAGATTTTAAGAATCTCATGCCCTATATGGACAATATTTTTATGACCTTTGGCACGCAGTCGTCTCAAACCCATTATTGCGTGCGTTATGCTAGCGAGTGTAAAAACGCCCGATTTTATAACAGCTTTGGGGGGGAATTTTACGCTCAAGCGCAATACAAAGGCTTTGGGATTTTTAACAGATACTATTTTTCCAACAAACCCCAAATGCATTTTTACGCCACTTATGGCCAATCCCTTTATACCGGCTTGCCATGGTATAGAGCCCCTAATTTTGACATGATAGGGCTTTATTATGTTTATAAAAATAAATGGATAAGCGTGCGAGCGGATGCGTTTTTTAACTTTTTAGGTGGGGGCGATGGGTATCATTTGTATGGGAAAGGGGGCAAGTGGATCACTACCTATCAGCAATTCTTAACCCTAACCATAGACACACGAGAGTTAATTGATTTTGTCAAATCTAAAACCTCTAAATAACCATATCTAAAAATTATAGATATAATTGAAATAAGCTACCGGTAAGCGGTGCCATAAAGTGGTCGCGCTCAAGCCATCAATAATCTCCGTTCTTTTGTTAGGAATGACAGGGAATTTCAACCCGAAAGTGATTTCATTGTGGAAAAAGCCAAAACGAAAACCCACTTTCACAAGCAATTGGAAAAGCGAATTTTCTTTGCCTAAATTTTGAGCGATAATCCCATGCATAGCCCCTCCTGGCATGTAAGTCGCCCCAGCGATGCCTAAGCCAAACTCCAACCCTAAAAACATCTTTGGCGAATTGAAAGCGTCCCATAAACCGCTAAATTCCAAACCATAGGTAGAAATATAGGATTTGTGAGAAGAAAAGGTCTGATCATAAAACAACCCGTAACGAAAACCCACATGCTCTACAGCTTGCGTTTTAGCCACAAATTTCCCCCCTAACACCACACCAAAGCCATTGCCGGTCATGAAATACGATTTATCTACAGACTCGGTGCTAAAAGATGTGTTGATCGCGCTAAGCTGATACCCAACCCCTAAATAAAAGGTATTCCTGTCCGCAAATTTAGGTTTTTTTGATTTTTCATCAAGCTCTGCCTCTGCGGCTTGAAGCGATGATAATAACGCCATGCCCATCAATATTTTAACCATTGTTTTATCCATAACCCAATTCCTTTTGTTATCCTGCCCCACACTTGCCCTATTATAGACTAAGATCAAATCACGCCCTAATAATAACAAAGTTTAAAATAAATATTAGTGGTTTTGATTAAGAACGCCTATCTTTTTAGAATAAATAGCCATAAAATAGCCATAATTCTTGTAAGTATGCCCCCATTTTCCTATAAAAATTCCTAAAAAGATATTGTTATAAGACACATTAATAGTTTTTCTTGTATAATATTTGGGCTAAATTCAATTTATTTTATACGATATTAAGGAGACATATTACCATGTTTCAAATTAGATGGCATGCACGAGCTGGTCAAGGTGCTATCACCGGCGCTAAAGGGTTGGCTGATGTGATTTCAAAAACAGGCAAAGAAGTGCAAGCGTTCGCTTCTTATGGTTCAGCTAAAAGGGGGGCTGCTATGATGGCTTATAACCGCGTTGATGATGAGCCTATTTTAAACCATGAACGCTTCATGCAACCGGACTATGTACTGGTGATTGACCCTGGTTTGGTTTTCATTGAAAATATTTTCGCTAATGAAAAAGAAGACACGACTTATATCATCACTAGCTATCTCAGTAAAGAAGAATTGTTTGAAAAGAAACCTGAATTAAAAACCCGTAAGGTGTTTTTAGTGGATTGTTTAAAAATCTCTATGGAAACCTTAAAACGCCCCATCCCCAACACGCCCATGCTAGGAGCGTTAATGAAAGTGTCTGGCATGCTTGAAATTGAGGCTTTTAAAGAAGCTTTTAAGAAAGTTTTAGGCAAAAAACTCACGCAAGAAGTCATTGACGCTAACATGCTCGCTATCCAAAGAGCTTATGAAGAAGTTCAATAACATTAAGGATTAAAGATGAAAGATTGGAATGAATTTGAAATGGGAGCGGTGCTCTTCCCTTTTGAAAAAAACGCGCAAAGCGAAATGGAAAAACACAATGATGAGCGCCATTACACCGAACAAAGCTACTTCACCACTTCAGTGGCTCATTGGCGCGTGGCTAAGCCTGTGCATAACAATAATATTTGCATCAATTGCTTTAATTGTTGGGTTTATTGCCCAGACGCTGCCATTCTTTCAAGAGAGGGTAAGTTAAAAGGCGTGGATTATTCTCATTGTAAAGGCTGTGGCGTGTGCGTGGATGTCTGCCCCACTAACCCTAAATCGCTATGGATGTTTGAAGAGCAAATTGAGCCTGCTACCGCTCTCACTCAATGGCCGCAAAAACAAGAAAAGAAAAAATCATAAGGAAAAAATATGGCAAAAAGTATTGAATTGCAAGAGATAGAAGTGTGGGATGGCAACACCGCTAGCTCTAACGCTTTAAGACAGGCTCAAATTGATGTCATTGCAGCCTATCCTATCACCCCATCAACGCCCATTGTGCAAAATTATGGCTCATTTAAGGACAATGGCTATGTTGATGGCGAATTCGTTTTAGTGGAATCTGAGCATGCCGCCATGAGTGCATGCGTGGGAGCTGCTGCAGCTGGAGGGAGAGTCAGCACTGCGACCAGCTCTCAAGGTTTGGCGCTAATGGTAGAGGTTTTATACCAGGCTTCTGGCATGCGTTTGCCTATCGTTTTGAATTTAGTCAATCGCGCTCTAGCAGCCCCTTTGAATATCCATGGCGATCATTCTGATATGTATTTAAGCAGGGATTCTGGTTGGATCAGTTTATGCACATGCAACCCTCAAGAAGCTTACGATTTCACTTTAATGGCGTTTAAAATCGCAGAGCACCAAAAGGTGCGCGTGCCTACTATTGTCAATCAAGACGGGTTTTTATGCTCGCACACCGTGCAAAATGTCCGCCCTTTGAGCGATGCAGTGGCTTATCAATTCGTAGGCGAATACCAAACCAAGCATTCCCTTTTGGATTTTGACAAACCGGTAAGCTATGGTGCGCAAGCTGAAGAAGAATGGCATTATGAGCATAAAGCCCAACTCCACCATGCGATCATGAGCGCATCTTCTGTGATTGAAGAAGTGTTTAATGATTTCGCTAAACTCACAGGCAGGCAATACCATTTGACTAAAACTTTCCAGCTAGAAGACGCTGAAATCGCTATTTTTGCGTTAGGCACTACTTATGAATCCGCGATCGTAGCGGCTAAAGAAATGCGTAAAAAAGGCATTAAGGCCGGCGTAGCCACTATCCATTCCTTACGCCCCTTCCCTTATGAAAGATTAGGGCAGGATTTGAAAAATCTTAAAGCTTTAGCGATTTTAGATAAAAGCTCTCCAGCAGGTGCTATGGGAGCGATGTTTAATGAAGTAACGAGCGCGGTGTATCAAACGCAAGGGACTAAACACCCCGTGGTGTCTAACTACATTTATGGTTTAGGCGAAAGGGATATGACGATCGTGCATTTATGCGAAATTTTTGAAGAAATCAATGAAGACGCTCTTAAAGGCACGCTCACGCACCCTACCCAACAATTCGTAGGTTTGCACGGCCCTAAAATGAGCTTTTTTTAAAAAGGAAATATCATGGTAAAAGAAGTCAAAACACTCAAAGGTTTTAGCCAAAGCGCTGAAAAATTTCAAGGCTCGCACTTGCTTTGCCCGGGTTGTGGGCATGGCATTATTGTGCGCGAAGTTTTAAACGCTGTAGATGGGCCTATCGTTTTAGGCAATTCTACCGGTTGTTTAGAGGTATGCTCGGCTGTGTATCCGCACACTTCATGGGATGTGCCTTGGATCCATATTGGTTTTGAAAATGGCTCTACAGCGATTTCAGGGGTGGAGGCGATGTATAAAGCGCTAGTGAATAAGGGCCGCTATCAAGGTCAAAAGCCAAAATTTGTGGCGTTTGGAGGCGATGGGGCCAGTTATGATATTGGTTTTCAATTCATCAGCGGTTGCATGGAAAGAGGGCATGACATGACTTACATTTGCTTGGATAATGAAAACTACGCCAATACCGGCGGTCAAAGAAGCGGCTCTACGCCATTAGGGGCTAGCACTTCTACCACGCCAGCGGGATCGGTGAGCTTTGGTAAAAAAGAAAAGAAAAAAGACATCGTCAATATCATGGCAAGCCATGGAGTCCCTTATGTGGCGCAACTCTCGCCTAACAAATGGAAAGACATGAACAAAAAGATTAAAACCGCTCTAGACACTGAAGGGCCTTGCTTTATTAACGCTCTTAGCCCATGCACGACTGAATGGAAATTTGAATCCAATAAAACCATTGAATTAGCGGATATGGCTGTGGATAGCTTGATGTTCCCCCTATTTGAAATCTTTAATGGCAGGGAATTGAAAATCACTTACCGCCCCAGAAATATCATTCCTGTAAGGGATTATTTAGCGGCTCAAAAGCGCTTCAAACACCTTTTCAAAAAAGAAAACGAACACATCATTGAAGAATTGCAAAAAGATGTGAATGAGCGTTGGGAATACTTGCAACGCAGAGAAGAAGCTAAAGTATAACCCTTAATTTGAAATCAAGGGGCTTTCTTGTGCCTTGTGCGATTTTCCCCCTTGATTCTTTAAACCCCTTTAAAGTAACATAAATCCCATTTTGATTTTAAGGATTGTCGGTGTTAGAACGCTATGCGAATGAAGAAATGAAAGCCCTATGGAATGAGCAAACCAAGTTTGAAACCTATTTAGAAGTGGAAAAAGCTGTCGTTAGGGCGTGGAATAAGCTTGGGCAAATCCAAGATAGCGATTGTGAAAAAATCTGCTCAAAGGCGGCATTCAATCTTGAGTGCATCAAAGAAATTGAAAAAACCACCAAGCATGATTTAATCGCTTTCACCACTTGCGTGGCTGAAAGCCTGGGCGAAGAATCCCGCTTCTTTCATTATGGGATCACTTCTAGCGATTGCATTGATACGGCTATGGCGTTATTGATGACAAAAAGCTTAAAACTCATTCAAAAAGGCGTTAAAAACCTCTATGAAACCCTTAAAAACAGGGCTTTAGAGCATAAAGAAACGCTAATGGTGGGCAGAAGCCATGGGGTGTTTGGCGAACCCATTACTTTTGGTTTAGTGTTAGCCCTTTTTGCTGATGAAATCAAACGGCATTTAAAAGCCTTGGATTTAACGATGGAATTTATCAGCGTGGGAGCGATCAGTGGGGCTATGGGGAATTTCGCGCACGCCCCTTTAGAATTAGAAGAATTAGCGTGCGAATTTTTAGGCTTAAAAACCGCCAATATCAATAATCAAGTCATTCAAAGAGACCGCTACGCTAGGCTTGCATGTGATCTGGCTCTTTTAGCGAGCAGTTGTGAAAAAATCGCTGTCAATATCCGCCATTTGCAACGCAGTGAAGTCTATGAAGTGGAAGAAGCTTTTTCAACAGGGCAAAAAGGAAGCTCTGCGATGCCTCACAAAAGAAACCCCATATTGAGCGAGAATATCACCGGGCTTTGCAGGGTGATTCGCTCTTTTACGACCCCCATGCTAGAAAATGTCGCCTTATGGCATGAAAGGGACATGAGCCATAGCTCTGTGGAGCGTTTTGCCTTGCCCGATCTGTTTATCACGAGCGATTTTATGCTCAGCCGCCTAAATAGCGTGATTGAAAATTTGGTGGTTTATCCTAAAAACATGCTTAAAAATTTAGCTTTGAGTGGGGGGCTAGTCTTTTCGCAACGGGTGTTATTGGAATTGCCTAAAAAAGGTTTGAGCAGAGAAGAAAGCTATTCTATCGTGCAAGAAAATGCGATGAAAATATGGGAGGTTTTGCAACAAGGCGCTTTTAAAAACGCTGATGAAAATTTGTTTTTAAACGCCCTACTCAACGATGAACGCTTGAAAAAATATTTGAGCGAGGACGAAATCAAAGCATGTTTTGATTACAGCTATTACACTAAAAATGTGGGAGCGATTTTTAAAAGGGTGTTTGAATAAGGCGCGTTTTTACAAAAACAAAATTATAAAATAAGCGGTAAAAATTGAGGTTTTAAGGGGTTTTTTGAAACGGGCGTTATACTTAATTTTAGGGCTTTCTTATGCCTTGCATGCGGATAGTTTTAAAGATGTTTTGACTAAAGGGGATTACACTTTTTTTAATCAAAAGGTGGTTTCGCCCATCAAACGCTATGCGGATAGATCGGCGTTTTATTTGGGGTTTGGGTATCAGTTAGGGAGCATTCAGCACAACTACAGCAACTTGAATTTATCCCAGCAATTCAATAAAAGCCAAATCATTTTCAGCGATAGTTTAAGCCCTGTTTTTAAAAATTCGTATGTGTCTAACGGCCTTGGCGTGCAAGCGGGCTATAAATGGGTGGGTAAGCATGAAGAAACGAAGTGGTTTGGATTTAGGTGGGGACTATTTTATGATTTGAGCGCTTCTCTTTATGGCCCAAAAGAATCGCAATCTATCATCATTTCCACTTACGGCACTTATATGGATTTATTGTTTAACGCTTATAATGGGGATAAGTTTTTTGCCGGGTTCAATCTGGGGATTGCTTTTGCTGGAGTGCATGACAAATTGAGCGATGCGTTATTGTATCAAGCCCTTCTTTTAGACACTTTTGGCGGGAAAGTGGATCCAAATGGTTTCCAATTTTTGGTAAATTTAGGGGTTCGTTTAGGGAATAAGCGCAACCAATTTGGCTTTGGGATTAAAGTCCCTACTTATTATTTTAACCATTATTATTCCATGAATAACATTAGCAATAATAGTGGAGATGTCCTAAAGGTTTTACGATTTTTAGAATACGGGATCAACAGCTTGTTATACCAAGTTGATTTCAGGCGCAATTACTCGGTTTATTTCAACTACACTTATAGTTTTTAAAGCGTTCTTAATTGAGCGATTTCGTCTCTCAAACGCATCGCTTCTTCAAAATCCAAATTTTTCGCGCATTCTCGCATTTTTTTATCCAATTCTTTAATGATTTTTTCCCTTTCACTTTTAGGCATTTTGTCCTTTTTTAAGGCTTTAGCGATTCTAATCTCATCGTCTCTTAATTTCAATTCCTCTTCTAAAGCGCGAGTAACGGTTTTAGGGGTGATGTTATGGATTTTATTGAACTCTTCTTGCTTAGCACGCCTGTAACTCGTGATCTCAAAGGCTTTTTGCATGCTTTGAGTGATCTTTTTAGCGTATAATAAAACCTTGCCATTAGCGTTTCTAGCGGCTCGCCCCATGGTTTGAATGAGGCTTGTTTCGCTCCTTAAAAACCCTTCTTTATCCGCATCCATGATCGCTACTAAAGAGACTTCAGGCAAATCCAGCCCTTCTCTCAAAAGATTGATCCCTATTAAAATGTCAAATTCTTTAAGCCTTAAAGAGCGGATGATGTGATTCCTTTCAATCGCATCAATTTCGCTATGCATGTAACGCACCTTCAAGCCCCATTCAGCATAATATTTACACAATTCTTCTGCCATTTTTTTAGTGAGCGTGGTGATTAGCACCCTTTCATCTCTGGCCACCACCAACTTGATTTCATCAAATAAATCCTGGACTTGCTTATCGCTGTCTCGCACTTCAAATTTGGGGTCTAAAAGCCCTGTAGGGCGAATGATTTGCTCAGCGACATTCTTTTGAGAAAGTTCTAATTCTAGCTTATTGGGCGTAGCAGACACAAAAAGGAATTGGCAATTTTTATGGATAAATTCATCAAACTTTAAAGGGCGGTTGTCTAAAGCGCTGGGCAATCTAAAACCATATTCCACTAAAACGCTTTTCCTGCTCATATCCCCTGCATACATCCCCCCAAATTGCGGCAAACTCACATGGCTTTCATCTACAATGACTAAAAACTCCCGCTCAAATATCCCTAAATAATCAAACAAGCAAAAAGGCGTTTCATTAGGGGCTTTACCGGTGAAATGGCGCGCGTAATTTTCAATGCCCTTACACACACCGGTCGCGCTAATCATTTCTAAATCATGCTCGGTGCGTTGTTTGAGGCGGTTGTATTCAAGCATTTTATCCTGCTCTTTAAAAAATTTCAACCTTAAAGCGAGTTCATCTTCAATGCTTTTAATGGCTAAATTCAACCTCTCGCTCCCTACGGCAAACTGACTGGCTGCATAAAGCATGACAGAATCCAAGCGCTTGATCTCATTTCTTTCTAAAGCGTCAAAGACAGCAATCCTTTCTATCTCATCGCCAAAAAATTCAATCCTGATAAATTCAGCGTCATTATAAGCGGGGAAAATATCCACGCATTCTCCGGTCGCTCTAAAACTCCCCCTATCAAACACCACTTCATTACGGCTATAACCCATTTCCACTAGCTTTAATAAAAAGCTCTTATAAGCGTGCTTCTCGCCCACTTTGATTTTTTCCATGACTTTTAGATATTCTTCAGGGTTACCCAAACCATAATTAGCCGAAACGCTCGCTATCACGATCACATCATCATAACCTAAAAGCGAGGTGGTTGCGCTCAATCTCAAACGCTCTAAATCATCGTTAATAGAGCTGTCTTTTTCAATGAACAAATCCCTTCTAGGGATATAGCTCTCAGGCTGGTAGTAATCAAAGTGGGAGATAAAATACTCCACCCTATTATGCGGGAAAAACGCCTTAAACTCGCTATAAAGCTGCGCGCATAAGGTCTTATTATGGCTCATGATCAAAGCGGGTTTATTGGTTTGAGCGATGACATTAGCCATCGTGTAAGTCTTACCGCTTCCTGTAACCCCCACTAGAGTTTGATAATGGTTGTTATTTTTCAAGCTTTTTGTTAAGGCTTCTATGGCTTGGGGCTGATCGCCTGCTGGTGGATAAGGGCTTTTTAAATCAAATAAAGGCATCTTTAAACTCGCATTTTTTAGGGGTATTATAGTGGTTTTTAACACGCCTTATTCAAACTCAAAAAAATCAATGTTTTGATAATGATCGGTTTTTTTCGCTTCGTTAATGTTAGCTATCGCTTGGGTTTGTTTTTCGCTTATTTCATTGTTAGCGTTGTTTTTAGCTTGCGTTATCGCTTCAAGGCTTGCGGTCTTATTCGTGTTAATTTGATTATTAGCGTTCTCTCGCGCTTGGTTTAAAAAGATTTGATAGCTCGTTAAAAGCTTTGTCGTGGTTTCTATCAATTGATTTTCTAGCTTTTTAATCTCGCTTTTGATGTTTTCGGTGTTAGCGTTTAAGGTGTTTGTGACTTCTTGCTCGTTAGCATGCATGCTCGTATTGAAATCATTGAAAAAGCGCTCGTATTCTTTCATTTTATTTTTTAAGCTCTCGCCGGCGTTAGATAGCCATTCAATAGAATTTCTTAAACTGCTATCAATTTCATTCGCATTCTTGAAAAAATCCAAACTCAAAAGCACTTCTAAAATCCTAACAATCCCTTTAAGGCTTAGCTGTATTTGATCCGTAAAAAGCGCGTTACTATGTAAAGCGTTCTGTAATTGCTTTAATAATTCGTTAGTGATTTCTTTCACTTCTGGCTGTTCGCTTATCTCTAAAGCGCTGTTAGGTAGATTTGGGTAATTCATTTTTTAATCCTTATTTAATTTTTTTGTGGTAGGATTAGGTTCTGTGAGTTTAGGGGTTCCCAAACCTACCCCTTGTAATTGAGTCATAAGGAGGACCGGTGACTCACTCTCGCTATTCTTCATAACTGCTTACTACCCAGTGATTTTCTAAATCTTTGTTATTCCATGTGTTATTTAAACCTACTCTCTTATTATCATAATCTACAAACACACGCCCTAAATGATCCGTTCCTTTAGTGCCTTTCTCTAACACTTCAGGGATAGATTTAACGATATTTAGGGCGTATTCTTTGGCTTGTTGTTCGTTTAATCCTTGGTTTTTGGCTTGCTTCTCTCGGCGCTTCAAAATGTGTTCTAACCCGTAATCTTTATTACCCCAAACTAAATCAATATCCCCTAAACCTTCCTTATGAAATGCTCCCGCTACAAAACCTTTTTTAGTTTCTAATAGCTTGTTAATCGCTCCTAAGCCATCATTTTTAAACTCGCTGTAATTAGGTCCCCATTCGCTAGGCGCTTCAAGCTTTGGTTTTTTACTCCCTTTCTCGCTCTCTTTTTGCATGTCCTTAACGGCTTCTATCAAGCGCTTTAAGGTAGGGTTATTTTCATTCGGCTCTCTATTCACCATTAAAAGGTAATGCGTGAAATCGTAAATATCAATGTCCTTAAACTCTTTACTATCAGGGTTAAACATATCCTTAGTAACATCTGCGATCTTAAATTCTTTCAAACCTTTTTTAATGTTATCGCTCTTTAACGCTTCAAATAACGCCTTAGAAGGATCATCAAACCTCGCAAACCTGGCGATCGCACCTCCTAAAATCTCGCTGATATCGCTCACGCTTTGATCGCTCTTTTCAAACATCTCTAAAGAACTCGTTTTATAAAATTTTTCGCTCAAATCTTTTAAGCTCTCGCTCGTGGTTTGATAATTCTTTAAGTTAGCAAAACTGCGATCCATAATATCGCTTAAATAAGCGTTTAAACTCACCTTAGGAAAATTCATATCATGGATTAGATTGTGAAAGCTTCCGGCGTTATCTACAAACATTTTTTTTACTTTTTCATAGCTTTTAATGTCGTTAGAAAATTCTTTCTGCCATCGGTTGAGTAACTCTATCCCTTGCGTTTTCGTTCGTGGCATGTTAAACATTAAAAGCGCTAAATTACTATCGCCCACATTAGGATGAGTAGCCTTATCAAAATTCAAATTTTTAGCTACGATATTTTTAAGTGAGTAGATGCTATCGGCGTCTAATTTTTTCTCTAATTCTTTCAATTTCGCTTCATAGTGGCTTAAAACCGCTATTGCATGATCGCTCTCGCTGTTAAATCTTCCTTGATTGCTTGAAGCCGCTAAATTGTTGATCTCGGTATTGTTTAGGCGGTTGTGTGGCACTCGCACTAACAACTCGTCCGGTTTTAAGTCTATGTGATAGTATTCCTTGATCGCTTTATTATAAATGTATCTGCTTTTAGGCGTGAAATTCAGCATGCCTTGGATGCGGTGGTTCCCTGCGATCACTTGCCCGTCATGTAGAATGATCGGTAAATCTTCAAACCCTCCGCTCCCAAATATCTTTTTAGGATCAAAATTCTGCGCAATGCTTTTAATCTGTTCTTCGTTCATGTCCGTTCTCTTTTGCGTCCCGCCTGTGGTAAAACTTGGCTTTAGATCTTTAGCTTTCACGATCGCATAATCCAAATCGTAAATCTCTCGTTCGTTCAACCGAACTCTACTCTTTGGGATCTGCACTTGGATCTCTGCGGGTATATCCTCTCCTACTTCTATTTTAGTCTGGCTTTCAATGTTGCCTGCATTCCCTCGCTCGTGTTCTAATTTCTTTTTTAACGCTTCCTTGCGTTGTTTTTCTTGCTCTTTAGCTTTTAAAAATTCTTGTTCGCTTTGTAATTGTTCGCTTTCTAATTTCGCTAACTTTTCGGCGTTGGCAAGTTCAAGGGGGGATAAATTTGTAGCTTCTTGGGTGGTTCGTTATTTAATTCTGTATTTTTTAATAAATCCTCTTGACTATTTAGCGGTTTTTGGGTAGTATTCCCTGTAGCACCACTATAGGAACTCAACCTATGGCGCACCTTCGCATCAGCGTCGAGTGAGGTGCTTGAAAATGCTTTATAAACTTCATTATTTTTATAGCTCCCATTGTTCTTATACATTGTTTTTAAAGCTAATTCATTTTTCTTATTGATCGCTTGTTCTACCACTACCGCATAGCCGTTTATTTGTTTAAACGCCGTTATAGCTTCTTTATCGTATTTGTCTAAAGTCCTAATAATTGCATCAGCGTTATTAATGATATATCTATAATTCGCTATGTCTTCGTTCGTAACAGGGATTTCACCATTTTTAACATTAACAGAATTAACGCCATGCCTTTTAAGTATATGAGCGATAGCATCATGATCTAAACTCGCTCTTATGTTTTCAGGGTGCTTAAAGTTAGCGTCTTTTAAAAGCTCTAATTCTTTGTTAGAGGCTTTTTCTATAATCATTTTTTTGTTGTTTTTGTGTAAAAATTCAACGATTTCAGGGTTTAGGTTATTCACTCCAAAAGTGATAGCGTCTCTCCCGCTTGTAGGGATTTCTGCGTTATTTAATAGCTCTTTAATTTGCTCGTTAGTGAGTTTTTGATTAGAAAAATCAAACGCTTTTTCTTTGATTTCTTCGCTCGCTTGTTTGATTCCGTTAGTAAGCTCTTCAATGATTTTAAGCGTGTTGTTGCTAAATTTAGCGTTTTGTGCGCTTAATTCTAAATTCTTACTAAATTCGCTTATAGAGTGGCTTCGTTCTAACGCTCTTTTTAGGTGATACTTCAAGGCTGCGCCTGCGGTGGCTTCGTTTAAAGCTTTGGGTAATTTAATCCCTAAAATGCGATCGGGCGCGTTTCTGTATAAAGTCCCTAAAGTGAATTTAGTCCATTGGTATTTTAACGCTCCGCCTAACGAGGTCGCTAAACCTTGGCTTAAGTTCTTAGTGATAGCGGGTTTTAGGCTTTCTGCGATCTTAGCGTCATTTTTAAAAAGCTTGTGAAAACCGCTCGCTATTGTTTGGAGTTTGTAAATTTAGGGGTTTGTTAAGAGAATATTTAGGCGAGACCAACAAAGCAAAGTTATAGCAAGCAATGCTTTCTGGCTAAAGTTTTTAATATAAAGCCGCTTAGCCATGAAAAATACAACATCTTTAATCTAATTGCTTCAAATCAATTGTTCAAAAAACATGCCACCTAGCATAAAAAAACAAAAATCCTTGAATCAAGCCCAAGCTTAAGAGTTATCGGCTTGAAGTGTTCTTTTTCTTACAATTTTTATCAATGTCAAAATCGCATGCTTTTTGCATGTATTCTTCAGCCTTTTTTTTATCTTTTTCTACGCCTAACCCATACTGATAAGATTCTGCTAACCCTTCATAAGCTCTAGAAGAACTTATATCAGCCGCCATTTTATAATAGACAATCGCCTTATCTTTGTCTGGCTCAATACCCAATTGATCATTCCCACTATAATAAATATCCCCTAAAAGGATATAAGCTTCTACATTACCCTTATGCATCGCTTTTCTAAAGCACTCTGTCGCTTTCACATAGTTGCTTGGAACGCCCCTACCCTCCATATACATGATGCCTAAGTTGATATAAGCGTTAGTATAGCCTTTCTCTGTAGCTATTCTAAAATATTCCACGGCTTTCTTTTCATCTTTAGGCACGCCCCTACCCTCTTTATACATCACGCCTAAATTGTTATACCCTCTAGGTATATCGTTATCAACCGCTTTTTGAAAATATTCAGCCGCTTTCTTGTAATCTTTAGGCACACCCCTACCATTTTCATACATGATCCCTAAAAGAACATAAGCAAGCGGTTCACCATTTTTAATAGCGCTCTTATAAAAAGAAGCCGCTCGCTCATATTCCTTATTATTATAAGCTTCCTCTCCCTTATAAATATAATTCCTTTTTTGTTCAAGGTGTTCTGCACCAAGAGCGCTAAATAAACATAAACTTGCCAAACAAATCTTCAAAGCTAATTTGCTTACGTATCCCATCGTTACTCCTCTGCTTTAATAAGATCAAACATAATGCTAATGGCTACCAATCTTAAAAAAGAAACTGCATGCGTCCTAGAACCAGCAAACATTCTCAAACTCCATTCTGCATACACCATTTTAGATCTAATATCGTCTCTTGTAATGAGAAATTTTACACTATTTTTATAAATCTTAAAACTAATTCAAGACTTTCTCGCTAAAAAAGTCCCCCTCCCAAAAAATAAGGCTAAATTAGGATTAAAATTCTTTCCTTGGATCCGTTGATCCATAGAAAACGCTCCCTTTAGTTTTAGGCAAAACTTGGATCGCATTCACATCACCCATAACCGGCTTAGTAACAATCTGATAGCCCATTTTAGTGAGGTTATCTTTCACATCAGCGGGCATGCCAAACTTTTCAATCCTTAATTCATCAGGCAACCATTGCATGTGAAATCTTGGGGCTGAGACCGCTTCAGAAATATTCATATTATAATCAATGACATTAGAAATCACTTGCAACACCGTAGTGATAATCCTAGACCCTCCAGGGCTTCCCACCACCAAAAAAACCTTATTGTTTTTCAACACGATCGTAGGCGACATGGAGCTTAAAGGGCGCTTATTGGCTTCAATCGCATTCGCATCGCCCCCCACTAAACCATAGAGATTAGGATTCCCAGGCTTTATGGAAAAATCATCCATTTCATTGTTCAATAAAAATCCTGCCCCATCAATACTAGCAGCGCTCCCATAAGAGGCGTTAATGGTGTAAGTAACGCTGACTGCATTCCCCCACCTGTCCGCTACAGAATAATGCGTGGTGTTGCTCCCCTCATGCAACTGCCCCATTCCTGGTTTGATTTGAGAGCTTGGCGTAACCGTATCTGGCTGGATAGTGTCAAAAATTTTTTTGGCATACGCTTTATTAATCAATTTATCCACCGGCACTGAAACAAAATCAGCATCTCCCATATAAACCGATCGGTCCGCATAAGCCTGACGCATCGCTTCTGCAGCGATATGGATATTCTTAGAAGCCCCATACCCAAGAGCACTCAAATCCGCATTCTCCATGACATTGAGAATCTGGATCAAATGCGTGCCTCCTGAACTTGGTGGCGACATAGAAATGATCTTATACCCACGATAACTCCCCACTACCGGTTTGCGCCATTTCACATTGTAACTGGCTAAATCTTCTTTAGTGATAATCCCTCCATTCTTTTTCATGTCTTTCTCAATAAGCTCAGCGACTTGCCCTTGATAAAAACCTTTAGCACCTAGCGTTTTGATTTGATTCAAAGTCTTGGCTAGATCTTTTTGGACAAATAAATCCCCTTCTTGATAATCAAGATGCCCTTTTTTAAAAAAATACTTTTTGCTAGAACTGTATTTTAAAAACCGCTCCCTTGCTTCCTTTAGGGTTTCTGCTTGTCTTTGTGAAATCGCATAACCATTTTCAGCCAATTTAATGGCAGGATCAATGAGTTGCGATAGTTTTTTGGTGCCGTATTTTTTCAACATCGCTTCCATGCCCGCCACCGTTCCAGGAACCCCGGCCGCCAAATAGCCATCTTCACTGAGTTTAGGGACTACATTGCCTTGCTTGTCTAAAAACATGTTCTTAGTGGCTTTTAATGGTGCTTTTTCTCTAAAATCTAAGGCAACATTTTCACCATTAGCCAAATGGATAACCGCAAAACCTCCCCCACCAATATTGCCTGCTGCCGGATGGACGACTGCTAGAGCAAATCCCATCGCTACGGCCGCATCAATCGCATTACCCCCATCTTCTAAAACCTTTTGCCCAATTTCAGTGGCTAGCGGGTGGCTAGAAAGGGCTAATCCCACTTTAGTGTTTTTAATGGGAGGGTAACTCGCCGCACTCAAAGGGTTTAACAAGCCCAAAGAGAGCGCTATCACACCCAAGCCAATCGTTTTTAAAAAACTCCGTCTCATCTGTTTTCCTTTCAATCAGTTACGCTTAAAATTTCGTTGTTATTATAACACAAGATTTACAAAACACCCTCTCGTTTATAGCTTATATAATACTATTAACCATTATCGTTAATGAGTTTTAAAACAAATAAAGCTTAAAAATAAGTTAAATAAGGCTTATTTGATAAAAACGCTACTGATAGAAATCTTATTGTTTAATCCCCAATAAAGTGTCTATCATCCGATCAATAGCGGTAATGACTTTAGCGTTAGCGGCATAACCGCTTTGAAACTTGATCAAATTCACCATTTCTTCATCCACGCTCACTTGCGAAATAGAGAGTTGCTCTTTTTTAATGGTCTCTAACATGCTCTTTTTAGTGTCCAAAATACGCCCTGATTTTTCAGCGTCCGTGTTGATTTTACCGGTTAAAAATTGATAAAACTCGCTGATTTTCATTGGTTTAATGTCAAACTTGTCGTTATAAAAATCCACACTGTCGTATTGCAATTGCTGCATCATGTTCGCCACATCAAAATTCCCGTTAATGGGGGCAAGCCATGGGCGGATAGTGGTAGGCTCTTTTTTGTATTCTTTATTCAAGCTGATGTTAGAAGCGTCATCGCCTTGAAAAAAAGGGTTGAGCTTTAACGCTCCCATAAAATTCGTGCCGTTATCTTTCATAGAAACAAACAACCCTTGCGAAGCGTTTTTAGGCTGGATAACAAACTTTTTAGTCTCATTGTTAAAGCCCGCTGTGAAATAATCATCAAAATCGTTTTCGGTGTTATTATCTTGATTGTCATCGGTGTTAGCGTTAATGGCTTGGATAATATCGTTCATGGTTGTAATGGGCGTGATAGCAATGGTTTTTCTGGCGATTTCTTTACCATCGGTGTTGTAAGCAATAAGATCAAACGAGCCGTTTTTGATATTGTAATTAGTGTCTTTAAAGGCTTCATCGCTATTAAACTCCACAGGCTCGCCTTCAATATGATGGCTCGCGCTTTGAGCGTAAATCGCGTTAGTGGATTCTATCAAGCCCCTAGCAAAAGAATCCAACAAATCAATATAATCTTGCAACTTGCCCTTTAAAGTCCCATTAGAGCCGTCATTATACACATTCAATAACGCCCCCACTTTCCCTTGATTGAGCTTGTCAGTAATATTAGTGAGCTTAAAATCATCGCTTTGAAAATAGATTTGGTTCAAACCCCCTTTATTTTCGGATTCTTTAACCACTAAAGGATGGAAAATAGAACCATCAATGATATTGAACCCATGCCCAATGTTAAGGTTATAGCTCTCATCAAAATCCGCTGAATCTTTATCTGTGAGCGAATGAGTTTTAATGCTGCTTTTAAAAACATTCCCCCCTAAAAGCTCTCGCAAATGAAACTCTAATTCATCTCGCTTATCCCTTAATTCATTGGCATGCTTTAAACTCTTGTTATTCTCCACTTCTTTAATGCGTTTATTGATTTGAGCGATTTGAGAACCCAAGCTATTGACTTCTTTAATCACGCTTTTTAATTCTTCACTCGCCTTGTGCTGTAAGGTCGTTAATCTTTCTCTGGTGTCTTTAATGTTGTGCGTTAAAGCTTCTGTTTTTTGAGCGAGAGCCTGTTTTTGAGCGGAGTCTTTGGCGTTTTTAGACAATTCTTTCCATGAGTTAAAATAATCTTGCAAATCCGTAAAAAGGCTCGCTTCATCAATGTCCGGAAAATACGCGCTCGCTTCTTTTAAGTGTGAAAATTCTGTATCGTAATAAGTGTTTTCGTAATTAGCTTTCGTGTAACGAGCAAAAACAAACTCATCATGCACCCTTTCAATGGCTTCCACATCCACGCCCATATTCACGTTTTTAGTGCCATACATGTAGGCCGCTTGGGGCTTTGCAATCACGCGCTGACGGCTATAAAATTCATCGCTAGCGTTAGAAATGTTATTCCCGGTAACATCCACCATGCTCTGATGGGCTTGTAGGCCCGTGTAAGAAGTGTTGAGTGAAGATAAGATTCCGCCCATTTTACGCCTGCACTCTTAAAAAATGACTCCCCACATGCCTAGAGCCTTTATAGTCGCAAGTGTCATGGGGAATGATTTGTTGGATGAGCGAAGAATAAAACTCAGAAACCGCAAACGCCATGCGCGAATAAATCAAGTTTTTTTCTTTCAAAACAAGCAAGGACTCTCGCATTTGGTTTAAAAAATCGCTCGTTTTTTCGTCTAATAATTCACTCATTTCTTTATTAGGGAATTGATTTTTTAAAGACAACATTTGTGCATCTATATTCGCTTTTTCTTTCTCAAAAGCTTGAATCGCTAGCTGTTTTTGATGGTTTCTTTCAAAAATTTCGGTGTGTTTAGCGAGCTTAATGTCTCTTATATCGCGCTCGGTTAAATCAATCAATTCTTTCAATTGGTTTAGCGCGTTTTCTAAATGAGAATGTAAAACGACCATAACAAATCCTTTAGCTCTTGTTTCAGCCGTATTCAAGCAAATACTATGCCATTTTTAGTTTTATTATAAAATTCAATTTCTTAAGGGGATAGGGGGTATTTTGAAATCATTTTCCCCTTAAAGCTCCCTTATTAAATCGCCTTTAACATTTGCTTAGTGATAGCAGCAATCACATTCACGCTCATCGCATTCCCTGCTTGGGATAATAAATGGCTTTCTTTAAAATTAGGACTATCTTTAATCTTAGCGATCAAATCCCTAGGAAATCCTTGTAAAAGCAGGCTTTCAACAGCGTTTAATCTTTTGATTTTACCTTTTTGGGTATAAAACAAACCATGCCGAGAAGTCCTTAAAGTAGGAAAAACATTAAAATACAACCTTAAATCAGATTGTCTTGTGTCTAAAACGGCGTTTTCTAAAGTTAAAATATTCTCTAAAAAAACCCGGTTATGGTTGTATGGGTTGTGCAAGTATCTTTGAAATGCAGCGTTACTCACATCCAAATAGCATTCATTATCAGCGTCTAAAAAATCGTTAAAACAATAATCATTGGCTAAACCTAAAGGGAAATTAAATGGGTGTTTCAAATCCTTCCTAAACCCTACGATATAAAGGCGTTCTCTCTTTTGGGCTAATTGGAAATCAGCGCTGTTTAAAATTTGATAATGAGTTGTATAGCCCGCTTCTTGCAAAGCTTTGATAATGGTTTTAAAAGTTTCTTGTTGCTTATGATTGATTAAGCCCTTAACGTTTTCAAGCAAGAAACATTTGGGCTGTTTAACTTTTAAGATACGAATAAGCCCATAAATAATAGTCCCTCTTTCATCTTCAAGCCCCTTCCTTTTGCCATTGATAGAAAAAGCCTGACAAGGAAACCCACTAATGAGCGCATCAAAATCGGGTAAGTCATTAGGGTTGATTCGCATCAAATCCCCAAAATTATGGGTATCTTTAAAAAATAATTCATAAGTTCTAAGGGCTTCATGATTGATTTCGGCATGCCCTACGCATTTTAAATGGTATTGCTCCAAGCCCAAACGGCCTCCACCAATACCAGAGCAAAAATCCATAAAAGTTAAAATTCCCAATCAATCATTCCTGACACACGACTAAAAACACGCCCTATTTAAGAGAGCGACAAATCCATTCAAAAACATAAAGAAACTAAAATTTAATGAAAAGCAAAATCACAGCAAGAATAAACCCCCTAGAAATGAAGCCCTTAAACCCCCTAGCTTATCCCCAATAAATCCTGTGCCATTTTGTGAGAAGTCTCATGCAAGTTGATTTTATACTGGTTATTTTCAATCGCTTTCTTGATCTCAGCTACCCTATCAAGAGCAACCTCATTGTTTTCAACTTTTTCATTCTTTTCCACACGCTTGTAATTCCCCAAAGACTGCACCGGAGCAAGAGAAGAAATGGCATTGATCATTGTAAAATCCTTTAATTTGATATTCATTCCATTACAGCAAGTATCGGCAAAAAAGAAAAAAAGTTAATGGATTTTTGAAATCTGTTTTTGCAATTCCTTACCAAATTTCTTGGTGGTGGTGATGGGTTTTTTTCCGGTTTCTGCCACAGAGCCAAACGATTGCGATTGCAAACTTTTAAACATAAAAAACATTAAAAAAATTAAAATATAACAAAATAAAAAAAAGCAAATGGTAGGGAATAGCCAATTTTTGAGGTTAGAACTATTCATGACCTTGCCTTTTAAAGACTCCTATACCTTACTACCCATGCGAACATGAGCAACCACAACCCCCACCTTTCTTTCCGCCATGACCCCCATGACCGCCACAGCAACCTGTCCCACCGCCATGGTGTGAAGCTAAAATTTCTTCTTCGCTCACTTCTCTAAAACCTAAAACCTTGAAACGAAACGCTAAAGTTTTCCCAGCTAACGGGTGGTTATAATCCACCATCACATGCGTGTTGCTAAAGTCTTTGATAGTGGCTTGAATGGTTTGGTTGTCTTCAGTTTGCCCAAAAACGCTCATGCCTTTTTCTAATTCAATGCCTTCAAATTGATCTCTAGGGACTTCTTGCAAATAGCTGCTTTCATAAACCCCATAAGCTTCCTCTGGGGCGATAACAACCTCTTCCCACTCGCCAATTTGAGCCTTTAATACCGCTTTTTCTAACCCTGCTATGATCTGATTAGCGCCTATAATAAACTCTAAAGGCTCTTTAGAAATATTGCTGTCTAGCACAATGCTAGAGCCCTGCTCCCTCACTTCATATTCAATCAAAGCGGCTTGTTTGACTGATTCTAAATCATGGTTTTGCATGGTGGTGTTTCTCCTTGTTTTCTAAGATTTTTTGTGCCATTTTAGCTTGTTCGCTTGAAGGATACAAGTGTTGCAAAGTGTTTAAAAATTTATAATAGTTTTGATCGTCTTTGATTTTTTTAAACGACCATGCCGTATGCCACAAAAGCACAGGCATGTAAGACGCTTTTTTATTTAAAAGAGCGCTCTCTTTGTAATACTTGATCGCTTCTCTGTATTTCTTTTCTCCATAAGCCACTTCTCCAAGAACATAACGCACATAATAAAGTCTGTAACTATTGGCTTCTAACCACAACAAACGCTCTTTGGCTTCTGCATAGGATTTGTTTCTAAAAAAAGACAGAGCTTCTTGAAAAATCTCTTTTTGCTTGGACAAATCTTTATCAAACTCCACTTTCGCCTTTTCTTGGGTTTTTTTCTCTTGATTTTTTGAGGCTTCGGCTTTTAAAGAGGGGTTTTTATTGGCCGGAACGCTTGATTTGAGCGGCTTTTCAGCTTTTTCCTCTTGTTCTTTGAGGGCTTTTTGGATTAAGGCGATTTGTGAAACCAAATCCTGGCTTAACTTGGTCAATAATTCACTCATCTCTTTGTTTTGCTTGTCTAACTGCTGGATAGCTTGCTGGTTAGCGCGAATCTCATTCCTCAAATCCTCTAAAGTTTGCGATTGCTGCTTTAATGTGTTAGCTTGCACTTCTTGCGAGGCTTTTAAGGCTCGCAAGGATTCTTCTTGGGAAAGGATAGCGTTATTGAGATCTTTAATCTTATTAGCCTGCCCTTCATAAACGCTCCTTAGACCCTCTTGAGCTTGAGTGTTAGCCTCTACTTGCGAATGGATTTTGGTCAAAATATTAGAAAAATTCTTACTATTGACTTGCAACTGCTTGAGTTCTTTTTTAGTAGCCCCGCTTTGCAAATCAAATGCTGAAGGCTCCCCATTGAGAAAAAAGGGAGCGATAAAAGGGATAAAAAAAAGCCTTTTCATCCTAGAATTACTTCACTAATTTGACATCCACTCTTCTGTTTTCTTTGTAACATTCTCTAGTTTTTTGGGTGCATTTGGGTTTGGTTTCACCAAAACTGATGGTTTTGATCATATCTTTTTCTACCCCTTTAATGACTAAAGCGTTTTTCACGCTCAAAGTCCTTTTAACGCCAAGTGCTTGGTTGTATTCGCTAGAGCCAAATTCATCGGTATTGCCTTCCAAAAGCACTTGCATGTGGTTTTCTTTAGCTTTTTGCACAATCTCATCTAAAGTCTCTTGATCGGATTCTTTGATCTCATACTTGTCAAAATCAAAATAAATAGAAGCGATGATAGTCCCGCTCTCAATAGCCGGTTTTTCTTCAACCACTGGAGCTGGCTCTTGTTTAGGCTCTTCTTTCTCTGGAGCTGGTTCTGTAGTAACAGGTGCAGTCTGAACCGTTTTAGCGCTCACATCGCCAGCCACAGTCTTATTATCCATTTTATGACTACAGCCAGCTACCAATAAAAAAGCTACCAAGAAACTAAATGCAGAAGATCTCTTCATTATAAATTCTCCAAGAATCAAATTTTAATAAATGTAAATATTAACTCACATTCGCTTAATTTAACCTTACCAATCAAAGGCTTGTATTTTCACATTCTTTAAAGGGAATAAAAAACTCTGATTATAGTCTAGCAAAATAAGCCCCATGGCGTATTCTTGGGGTGTCTTTTTGATATACATGATATTTCTCCCATCCGTAGAAAAACGAGGCATCTGGTTAGAGCCATTCACGGTAAGTCTGCGGATATATTTGCTGTTTAGAGTGATCAGATTCAAATTAAACACCGTTTTGCCAAATTCATTAAGGTTTTCTCGGCTCACATACACAATACTATCTTTATAAGCGTCAATGGATTCATTGCTTCTTCCTTCATAAAGGAGTTGCTCCGCGCTTTCTTTTAACCCCAATTTCTTCATGTAGATGTTAGGATAACCGGATCTATCCGAAACAAAAGCCATAGACTTGTCATCTTCTAAAAACACTCCTGAAACATCTATCCCAGGATAGCGCGTTATTTTAGTTTTAGTTTTTTTATGCGTGTCATACAAATACACATCCGGTTGGCCATCAGGGGCTAAAGACATTAAGATTTTAGAGCCATCAGAACTCACGCTAGAGACCACAGCCATTCCTTGAGAGCTAGCGATATTCTCATGAGTGGCTTTTTGAATGTTGTATTTTAAAATCATGGGCGTTCTTTCGCCATACTGCGTGTAATAAAACTCCGTTTGCTCAGCGTTCGCCCATTTAGGGAAAATATTGAGCCTATTGTTTTTGATGATTTCTTTTTGATAACGCATCGTATAATCCGCTAGTGCGATGTTTGTGATTCCTGGTCCAATGTATTTAGAAAAAACGATCAGGCGCTTCATCCAAGCGATAGAAGGGGCTTTTAAATAATCATTCACCACAATGGCCATGTTGTGCGCTGCAAAAGGGTATAGATCTAAACTTACAATGGGGTAGTCAAAAGTCTTTTTGAGCGTTCCTGTATCCACATCATAAAGTTTTAATCGTGAAATTTTATTGCCGTTTTCTACCGCCACGCTCACAAGCGCTACAAGATGGACTTTTTTATCCTTGAGTTCTGCGTAATTGATAGCGCCTTGCTCTTTGTTTTGAGAAACATCAAAATGCTGGCTAGTCTTTAAATCGTTCGCTAAGACTTCATGCAATTTTAAAGCGTAATTGGCATCGTTGTCTATGGAGTAGCGCACTTCAATCTTAGGAAGTTTTTGAATGGTTTTAATAATATCTAGCGTTTTATCTGTTGCAAAAAGCCCTATAGCGCTTATTAAAAAAAGCCATAAATATTTCATTGTTCTTCCTTAGTGGTGAAATTAACTTTAATAGAAACCATGTTTCCTCCAGGATATGGGGGGAAATCCACTTTCTTTAAATCATCTAAAAGGGTCATCACGCTCTTGTTATAATCCTTAAAATCAGAGTAACTAAGAATGGTATAATCAAACTCTCCATCTTTAGTGATCATAATCAGCGCGCTCACTGAAGCCTTGTGATAAAAAACGCCCCTCCAGCCTTTATATAAAATCTGATAGATTTGAGCGTACCACTCTTGGTAAGCCTTTTCATCAACCCCATCTTGTTTAGGAATTTGCAAATCTAAAGTCTTGTTTTTAACGCTTTCTAATTTTTGCGTGAATTGATTCAAATTTTGTTGCAAACCTTTCAACATCTCTTGGTTTTCTTGGTTTTTTCTTAAGCGTTGCTGTTCTTTTAAACGCCTTTGCTCTTCTTCTTGCTCATTTTTTTGCTCATCTTTTTGAGCGTTTGTGTCTGTCTTTTCTTGAAAATCATTGAGTGAAGAAAAAATATTTTCAAGGCTTTCTTCAGGCTCTTCTTTGGGTTCTTCTTTAGGCTCTAAAAAATCGCCCTGTTTTTCCGTTACTTTTTCAATTTTTTCATTCTTTTTCTCGCTAGGCAGATCTTCTAAATTCAAGTCAATGGCTTGTTCGTCCTTTTTATTTAAACCTAAAAGGATTTTCTCCGCTTCTTTATTGTGCTTTTCTAGCAACAAACCATATAATAACAAAGCATAGAGCAAGAACGCTAAAAAGCCAGAAACAACAAAGATCGCGCTCTTACTCATGCAAATTAGCCCTACTTTTTAAGGACTTGTAATTAAAGAAACTTTTAAAAAACCCGCTTCTTTAATCGTTTTTAACAAATAAATCACTTTGTCATAGGTCAATCGCTTGTCCGCACGGATACTCACCCTAGTATCTTTATCGTATTTTTTAGAAAGCAAATTGAAAGTGTCCGGGAAAGAGTTGTATTCATAGGTTTGACTATCTATATAGATTTTTGCGTCTTTATCCATGCGTATCTCTATCACTTTATCTTGAGTGGCTCTAGCAGTTTTTGAACCAGAAGGCAAAGCAATCTCTTCTTTATAAGTGAGAGTGGGCGTCGTTACCATAAGAATAGCCAATAAAACAAGCATCACATCCACTAAGGGCGTGATATTGAGTTCTGGTTTGTCTTCATCCCAATAGTTATCATAATTCATAAAAACCTTCTAACTCCCTATTTAAGATATTTATAAAATCCCCTTAAAAGCTTTCTTTTTTAGAAGACAAAATATCCACTTGCATCTGCACATAAACCGATAAATCATACACCTTGCGTTTTAAAATCAAGTAAAAAGAATAGGCTGGAATGGCCGCTAAAATCCCTGCAGCGGTGGCAATAAGAGCCTTAGAAATAATGGGTGCGATCACTCCAAAAGAAGCTTGACCCAACGCGCCCAAATTGTTAAACGCTTCTAAAATTTCAACCACCGTTCCAAACAAGCCAATAAAGGGGGCTGTAGAAGAGATGATGCTCAACACCACTAAACCCGTCGTGCTTTGCTTAAGAACCTGGTGTTTCCAAGCCTGCAACAATTCATTAGAATACCTTTTGGTCTCATCATTTCTTTTTTTATTAAACATAAAATGCTCTGGAGCGTCTTGCACCCCATTAAGAATGTTAGACAAAGATTGCATCTCGCGCTTGAGTTCAATCTTTAACACAATGCTTTTATACAAAAAGACCCATAAAGTCATCACCAAATAAAGCGAAATCCAAACTAAAACAAGCGTGGTAACAAACCCGCTCTTATTGAAAAAATAAACGATTGAATCGAACATGATTATCCCCTTAAAGAGACTCAATCTTAGCCAGCACGCTAGAAACCGCTAACCTGTCAGAGCTTGCGTCCTCTAAAAGCCTTTTAGCCCTAGAAATCGCATCGTCTCTGTCATCTGATTCTTTTTTGATAAAGACCGCCCCATCGGCTAAAATATCCACATGCTCACCAGTCACTTCTGCATAGCCCCAACTGATCGCGATGTGTTCTCTTTGGCTCTCCGTTTCAATCTCAACCACTCCCGCCTGAAGCAAGGTGATCATGTTGCTATGCCCATAAAGCACCCCAAATTCCCCTTCCACTCCTGGCAACACAACGCTTTTAACCTCTCCTGTATAAACTTCCCCCTCAGGAACTACCACACTAATTTTCAACAAAGCCATCACAAAACCCTTAGGAATTTTTCATGTTTTTAGCTTTTTCTAAAACCTCTTGAATGCTGCCCACCATGTAAAACGCGTTCTCAGGAATATGATCGTATTTACCTTCTAAAATCCCTCCAAAGCCCTCTAAAGTCTCTTGGAGAGTCACGTATTTACCGGGACTTCCCGTAAACACTTCAGCCACAAAAAACGGCTGGGATAAAAACTTCTCAATTTTTCTGGCCCTTTCAACCGTTTTTTTATCCTCTTCGCTCAATTCGTCCAATCCCAAAATCGCAATAATATCTTGCAAATCCTTGTATTTTTGCAAAACTTGCTGGATACCGGTGGCGATTTCATAGTGCTTCTCGCCAATCATTTGAGGACTTAAAATCCTTGAAGTGGAATCCAAGGGATCAACTGCTGGATAAATCCCTTTTTCAGCGATCTTTCTATTCAACACCGTAGTCGCATCTAAGTGCGCAAACACCGAAGCAGGGGCTGGGTCAGTCAAATCGTCTGCTGGCACATACACCGCTTGAACGGAAGTGATAGAGCCATTTTTAGTGGAAGCGATGCGCTCTTGAAGTTTCCCCATTTCCCCGGCTAGCGTGGGCTGATACCCCACCGCTGAAGGGATACGGCCTAATAGCGCACTCATCTCTGCACCGCTTTGAGCGTATCTAAAGATGTTATCAATGAACATCAACACATCTAAGCCCTTTTCATCACGAAAATACTCCGCCATCGTCAAGCCGGTGAATGCGATGCGATTCCTAGCGCCTGGTGGCTCATTCATTTGCCCATAGCACAGCGCGACTTTGTCTAAAACGCCCCCTTCTTTCATTTCAAAATACAGATCATTCCCTTCTCTGGTGCGCTCCCCCACACCCGCAAACACTGAATACCCGTTATGCTTATAAGCCACATTGTGGATAAGCTCCATAATGATCACCGTTTTCCCCACGCCAGCCCCACCAAACAAGCCTACTTTACCGCCCTTAGAATAAGGCGCGAGCAAGTCAATGACTTTAATGCCGGTTTCAAACATTTCTGTTTTAGTGCTTTGTTGTTCAAAACTAGGGGCTTTTCTGTGAATGGGCCAAGTCAAGGACGGCTTAAGAGACTCTAAATTGTCAATGCTCTCGCCCACAACATTAAAAATACGCCCCAACACTTCTTCGCCCACAGGCACTTCAATCATCTTGCCACGAGCTTTGACGATCTGGTTACGCACCAAGCCTTCTGTCATATCCATAGCAATCGCTCGCACCCGATTACCGCCCAAATGGGCTGCCACCTCTAAAACTAAAGATTTTTGAGTGCCATTGACTTCAAAATTAATGTCTAGTGCTTCAAAAATCGCCGGTAGATAGGATTCAAACTCCACATCTACCACAGGGCCTAAAACCTGAATGATTTTACCTTCCATCGCTTTCATCGCTCCTTATTTTAATGTAATTTTTATTTTAGGGCTTCTACGCCAGCATTGATTTCTACTAGCTCGGTCGTAATCGCCTCTTGTCTGGCTTTATTATAAGAAATAGTTAAAGTTTTAACCAAATCTTTAGCGTTATTCGTCGCTGTATCCATAGCCTGCATTCTAGCACTATGCTCTGCGGCTAAAGAATCAATCAAAGCGTAGTATAAACTATACTCCACATATTTTTCTGCCAAAGAGTCTAAAATTTCATCTTCACTCCCGCTTGGCTCACTAGTAATAGTCTCTTGCGCCTCATTAGGATGAGGGTTTTGGTGGATGATTTTATACCCAATAGGCAAAATTGTTTTGACTCTTATTTCTTGACTGATCATGTTTTTAAAGCCATTATGAATGATGATGACCTTATCGGTTTTCCCACTCAAATAATCCTCTACCACTTTTTTCATGAATTCCTGCGCACGTTCATAATTAGGCATAGAACTCAAATTATTGATCTTGTCTAAAACCTCTATCCCGTTAAAGCTAAAATACTCATTACCCTTTTTACCAATACCGCGCAAACGCACTTTAATGTCTTTTTCTTTGTATTCATTCGTGCATGCTAAAACTTTTTTAATGGTATTGGTGTTAAAGCCCCCACAAAGCCCCTTATCAGCTGTGATAAAAATAATATCCACTTTTTTGATTTCAAGTCTTTCTAATTCCCTAAAATACTTGCTTTGAATGTCTTCAATCCCTTGATTTTTCATCTTGGATAGCACATCATCAAACACAGCGTCTAGTTTCAGTGCATACGCTCTGGAATTTCTTGCAACTTCTTCAGCTTTTCTTAGCTTGGAAGTGGAAACGAGTTTCATCGCATGCGTGATTTTTTGCGTGTTTTTAACGCTTCCAATTTTCTTTCTAATGTCTCTTAAATTCGCCATATTCTAGCCGTCTCCTACTCGCTATAAGTGAGCTTAAATTCCTCTAAGACTTTTCTTAGCATGGCTTCTAAATCCTTATCTAGCACTTTTTTAGTGTGGATTTCTTCTAAAACTTGAGGGTATTTTGCTTCCAAGAAAGGGTGCAGTTGCTCTTCAAAATCCACGACTTTTTTCACGCTCACGCTGTCTAAAAAACCTTTAGCCCCAGCGTAAATAATGACCACTTGCTTTTCAATGGGCAAGGGCGAATAAGGGGCTTGTTTGAGCACTTCCACCATGCGTTGCCCCCTTTCTAATTGCTTTTTACTCGCTTCATCTAAATCAGAAGCGAATTGCGTGAAGGCTTGCAACTCTCTGTATTGCGCTAAATCCAGGCGCAAAGTCCCTGAAACCTGCTTGGTCGCTTTGATTTGAGCGGCCCCTCCAACCCTTGAAACCGATAAGCCCACATTGATAGCCGGGCGGATTCCTGAATAAAACAAATCCGTTTCTAAGAAAATTTGCCCATCTGTAATAGAAATGATATTCGTAGGGATATAAGCTGAAACATCGCCCGCTTGAGTTTCCACAATAGGGAGTGCGGTCAAAGAACCCGCACCTTTTTCATCGCAAAGTTTAGCCGCTCTTTCTAAAAGCCGTGAGTGGATATAAAACACATCTCCAGGAAAAGCCTCCCTACCTGGGGGTCTTCTCAAAATCAAAGAAATCTCTCTGTAAGCGACAGCATGCTTACTCAAATCATCATAAACGATTAAGGCATGGCGGGCATGATCTCTAAAGTATTCCCCCATAGCCACACCTGAATAAGGGGCTAAATATTGCATTGCAGCTGAATCTGAAGCCGAAGCGTTGATCACGACGCTGTATTCCATCGCTCCGTATTCTTCTAATTTGCGGACCACTTGCGCGACAGTGGATTCTTTTTGCCCAATAGCCACATAGATACAGATCACATTTTGCCCTTTTTGGTTAATGATCGCATCGATCGCTACGGTGGTTTTACCGGTTTGTTTATCCCCAATAATCAATTCCCTTTGCCCGCGCCCAATAGGCACCAACGCATCAATGGCTTTAATGCCAGTTTGTAAAGGCTCATGCACCGATTTCCTGTCCATAATGCCTGGGGCTTTTTGCTCTATGAGACTAAATTCATTCGTTTCTATCTCACCCTTGCCATCAATAGGCTCACCCAAAGCGTTTAGCACACGCCCTACAACCGCATCGCCAACAGGAACTTTCATCAAACTCTTCGTGCGTTTAACGCTAGTCCCCTCTTTAATATTGTTGCCAAAACCAAACACAATCACGCCAACGCTATCTTCTTCTAAATTAGCCGCAACGCCTTTATCCCCTGTTTCAAACTCCAGCACTTCATACGACATCACACCATTTAAGCCATAAACCTTAGCCACACCATCAGCGTATGAAACGACTTTTCCTACTTCAGCCATATCGCAATCAAGTTCAAAATTCTTGATTTTTTCTTCAATAACCGAGCTGATTTCTTCCAATTTTAGTTGGGACATTATCTTTATCTCCTTAGATTGATTAAATAGATTGAATAACCTGTTTTTCTATTTTCTTTAAAATATCTTCTTTAGAAAAGCCTATTTCTAAATCCAGGCTTGAAACGCTCAAAGAAACCCCTTTTTTAGACCAAGTGTCTTGAGCGATTTCTACAGGGGCGTTAAAACGCGCTTGCAATTTTTGTTGCACGGCTTCTAGTTCACTATTTTCAAGCTTTTCTGGGACTAAAAGCGTGGCTTCTAAAGTCCTTTTAGAATCAAAGGACAGCTCTTCAGCGACTAATTCCAGCATGTCAAGCCTGTTATTTTTTAACACCACTTCCATTACAGGCTTTAAAATTGAACATGCTTTTGTGGGAGTTATTTTTTCTAAAACTTCTAACACAACCTCTTTTTTAACTTTTAAAGAAACATGGGCTAACACTTGATGGAGTTTGTGCAATTTTATAGCTTCTGCTAAATTTTTAAGCCCCACGACAATTTCTTCTAATAACGCCAAATTATCCTTAGTGTGGTTTTTCAACGCCTTAGCGTAATGCTTGGAGATCACTTTTAAATCTTGCATTTAAAGCCTTTGTTTCAAAATATTCACGCAATCTTGCGCATTGAAAGACACTTTTTTGCTCTCTCTTAGATCTTTAAAAACGCTTTCAACCAGCTCTCTTTTGATCTTTTTAACTTCTAAATCCATCAACGACTTAGAATTTTTGATCAAATTTTCCACATCTATTTTGGTTTGCAATTCGTATTTTTGCGTGATCGTGTAGGCTTCTTTATTCGCATCAGAAATAATCAATTCAGCTTTTTCTTTGGCTTGCTCTAATTCTTTAAGGAGTTTTTTCTTATTTTCTTTACTCACTTTGAGTTGGGCTTGAATTTCTTCTAAGCGTTTGGAGATTTCAAGGCTTTTGGAGTGTAAAAATGAACGCAATCTTTTAGCCAAAAAATACCACAAGATCCCCACAAACAAGAGAAAATTTAAAGATCGCTCTATAATGTCTGTTTGTGAAATATCCAATCCAGTAGCGTACAAAGGGCTTAAAAGGATCAAAAACCCTAACACTATTTTAACTAACACCATCTATCAACTCCCTAAACCCATAGCCACACGCTTGTTTAATTCGTCTTCAAATACCGGCATTTGCGCTTGCAATTGCTCTTTTAGCGCTTGCTTTTCATTTTGCAATTGCTTTGCGAACGCTTCAAACTCTTGATTGAGTTCGTTCTCTTTTTGCTTGATCACAGCGTCATAAGACTCTGTGGCTTTTTGAATCGCTTCTGCTAACATTTCTCTGCGCTTTTCAGCGGCTTCTTTAAGAAGAGTCTCAATTTGATGGCCAATCTCCACGCTTTGGGTGTTATCCGTTTTGATTTTAGCCAAGCTATCCTTTATCTCTGCCTGTCTGTTATCCATAAAAGCCAACAAAGGCCTATACACCCAAACATTCATCGCCCACAACAACAACACAAACACTACAAAAACGACCGCCATTAAATAGGGGTTAACCGATATATTCATGACCTATTTCTTTCATCCTAAAAATATTTGAAACTCGCACTTGTTATAAAAACATTAACTCTATCTTAACAAAAAATCGCTTAAAAATTGAGAATATCTAAGCGTTAAGACATCATTTTTTTCATAAAAGCCTCTAAAAGAGAATTTTCATAACATCGTAAAATGATTTTATTCCCTTTTAAAGCCGCTTTAAGCTTGTAACGATCCCACAAACTTTGATTCAAGCACTCTAATTCATCTTCAGCGATGAGCGTTTGGGTTTGCTTGAAACCATGTTTTTTATTGTCAAAATTTGCGTTTATTTTAAAATCACGTGCTAAATCTTCTGTTTGGCGCACGCTGAGTTTCTGCCCTATGATGGAATTTAAAATCAATTCTTGTTTTTCTTCATCCAAACCCACCAAAACTTTTGCATGCCCTGAAGTGATTTTTTCTTCTAAAAGAGCGTTTTGAACCTTAGAAGAGAGCGTCAATAAACGCATGATATTAGCCACATGGGCTCGGGATTTTTTAACGATTTTAGACAGCTCTTCTTGGGTCATTTGATAGCTTTCAAGCAATTCTTTATAAGATCTAGCCAATTCCAAAGGGTTTAAATCTTCTCGCTGGATATTTTCAATCAAAGCGACTTCACGCATTTTTTCTTGCTCAATATCCACAACAATCGCTTTAATCGTGGGCATTTTAGCCAATTTGCTCGCTCTTAGGCGCCTTTCACCAGCGATCAAATGGTAACGCCCGTTCTCACTCACCACTAAAACCGGCTGCAACAAACCATGTTCTTTAATGGATTGCGCTAACTCTTCTAAAGAATCTTCGCTAAAGATTTTTCTGGGCTGGTAAGGATTGGGCATCACCTCATCAATACCAAGCTCCACAACTCGATTCGCTCTTTCATACAGCCCTTGCTCATACACTTCATTAATTTCAGGGAAAATATCCGCTAAACCCCTACCCAACACTTTATTTTTTGCCATATGCTACCCTTGAAGAATACTTTGAGCTAATTTTTGATAAGCGATACTGCCATTAGATTTAATATCATAGAGCAAGATGGGCTTACCAAAGCTAGGCGATTCCGCTAGTTTCACGCTTTTAGGGATCATAATATACTCTCCTGTAGCTGAATCTCTAAAAAACTCTGAGTCAAAATACTTGAACAATTCCGCTAAAACCCCTTTTGTCAAATTGAGTTGAGGGACATGCATTGTGGGTAAAAACCCTCTGATTTTGAGCTTAGGGTTCGTGCTTTTTTGCAGCATTCTAATGGTGTTGAGCAATAATTTAGTGCCTTCAAGGGCGAAAAATTCGCATTGGATAGGAATGATCACCGAATGGGCTGCTGAAAGCGAATTGATCGTGAGAGGCCCTAGAGCTGGCGGGGAATCAATAATGATATAATCATAAAGTCCCACCACGCTCTCTAAGGCGTTTTTGAGCATGAGCTCGCCTCGTTTATTCTCATCTTGGCTATCATAAAAGGTTTTTTCAAACCCGGCCAAACCCAAATTAGAAGGCACTAGATCCAAAAAAGGCATTTGGGTTTTTAAGATCACTTGAGAAATTTGCTTACGACCAATCAACACATGATAAATATCATAATCAATTTTATCGCGCCTAAAACCCAAGCTTGAAGTGGCGTTGGCTTGAGGGTCAAAATCAATCAGCAAGATTTTTTTTTCATGCGCCGCTAAAGAAGCCGCTAAATTAACCGCTGTTGTCGTTTTGCCCACACCCCCTTTTTGATTAGCCACTGCAATGATTTCACTCATCATACTCACATCCTATCATAAATCTTACCTTTAATACAAATGCGACCGTCTTCTAACAATTCCGCATCTTTCAAACTCACCAATTCGCCCCAATCATTATGGAAACTAAAAGAGTTGCTTCTATGAAATTCTAACGCATACTTACTTAAAACTTCCCCCCAAAAAAGATTTTCTTCTATTTTTTTTAAAAAGCCCTCTATAATCAAATCATCGCTCGCGCCAATATCTAAACATGCCCATTTTGTTGAAACCCTATTCACGCCAATGCCGCACACCCGCATGCCTTTATAAACATTAACCAGCACGCCCCCTATTTTTTGACTCCCTAAATACAAATCGTTAGGCCATTTGAGCCAGGTTTGAGAGCCTAATTCTTTTAAAACTTCTTTGAATAAAAACCCCAAATACAAAGCGTTCGCTTGCATGGGCAAATCTTTAGGCAAATCGCTTGCGTTTAAAGCGAGTGAAAAAGTCAAAGCGCTTTTTGCACCCTCCCAAACATTCCCCCTACTGCCTATCCCAGCGCTTTGGTTTTTAGCCACAATCAAAATAGGGGCTTTGAGTTCGTTATTTTTAAGTTTTTCTAAAAGATAGGTTTGCGTGGAAGGCAGGCTATCAAAAACCCTTTTTTCACATTGTCTCATGCCAAAATACCGCCTACTTTCAAACGCTTGCCATTCAAATAATCCTTCGCTTTCAAGGGCTTTTTACCCACCGCTTGCAACTGTGCTATACGCACGCTGCCTTTCAAGCAGCCTACAAGAACGCCTTTTTCATCAATTGCTAAAATCTCGCCTTCCTTGTGGCTCTTTTCATTCTCCACCAACTCCACTTCTAAAAGTTTAAGGCTGTTTTCTAAAAAGATTTCTGGCCAACTCTTAAACGCAAGCGATTTTAAAAACAAGCTTTTAGCGTCTTTAAAACCCACTAAACCATCGGCTTTGGTGATTTTTTTACAAAAAGTAGCTTGCGTGTGATCTTGATGCTTTCTTGTGATGGAATGAAAATTTTTGAGCGTTGAAAGAAGTAAATCCGCTCCCATATGCGCTAATTTTAAACTTAAAGCGTCTAAATCCAAATAATCTTCTCTTAAAAAAGAAGCGTTCTCTAAAATATCCCCGCTATCCAACTCTAAATCCATAAGCATGGTGCTTATGCCATAAATCCTATCGTCATTGAGTATCATCTCATGAATGGGCGAAGCCCCCCTGTATTTGGGCAATAAAGAGGCATGCGCATTGATGCAAGGAGCGATGGTTAAAACCTCTTTAGACAAGATCTTACCATAAGCCACCACCACGATAAAATCAGGCTTTAGATCTTTTAAGATTTGAACTTCAGGCTCTTTCAAACTTTGTGGCTGGAAAATAGGGATATTTAAATGATTTTCTAAAATGTATGTTTTAGTCTCTGGGGCTTTCAATTCTTTTTTGCGCCCAAAAGGTTTATCTATTTGAGTGAATAGCCCCACCACTTCTATCTGGTTATTTTTATTTTCAACCAACGCCCTTAAGATCACTTCAGCAAAACCAGGCGTTCCCATAAATACGATACGCATGTTACCAACCCTTAATTTTTATCTTTTGTAATACCATACTTTCTTTCACGATCCTTAAAAGCTTTTTCGCCTCCCTCTAATTTTAATAAATCCTCTTTATATGCATCGCTCTCAATCATAAAAGACTGTGCAACTATCTTATTATTCTCATTTTTTAACTGAATAATTAGCTCTGCATCAGCGTTCAAAACAAAATTAGCGTTATGTGTGGCAAAAATAATTTGTCTTTTTTGTTTCTGCTTTTTAATTAGAGTAACTAAATAATTAGCGATTAAAGCGCTATCCAAGTGCGCTTCTGGCTCATCAATAATGATGGGGTTATTCCCTAAAGATAAAAGGACAACCAATACAGCCGTGCATTTTTGCCCAAATGAAGTTTCATTTAAAGCTCTTTTGTCATAACGGACTTCAAAAATTTTATATTTTTCAACATTCCTTAAATGTTTGAGAATGAGAAGCCGATAGATTTGAAAATGAATTTCTCTATCAAATATATCTTTCATGGTTTCATAAAATGCCGCTTTTTTATTGTCAATTGAGTTATAAAGCTCTTCTATAAATTCTGCGTGTTGCTTATTTATAATGTCTTTTAATCCAATTTCTTTTAAATATTCCTTGATTTTTGATTGGTGTTTTTGGATCTTAAAATCCTTATCCACCAACTTATCAAAATCCTCAAAAACCTCTTCAAAAATATCTTCATTCAAACGATATTCTATGGTAATTGGTTTCACTTCTTTGTGATTTTTTGAAATTTCTTCAAAAGCCGAATTGATTTTGCTTAATTTCTCATTGATTTGATCTTTAAATTCTTCAATATTTTTATCCATATCTTCATAAGAAAAATTCTCTATTTTGTTAGCGTTCTCTTTTATTTCATGCTTTAAATCATTAATATCCATTTTTATTTTTGCTAAATGGTCATTAGCGTTTCTAATATCTCCTATACTTTCATCGCTCACGCCTTTTTCTTTAAGAAATTCCCTAATCTCTTGGCTCAATGCTTCGCGTTCTGCTCCTAGCGTCCTTATTTTCTCATCTTCGCTTTTAAAACACCCGTTTTTTATATTTATATCTATCCGTTCAAGTTCCTTACAAATATCTTGTTTGAGTTGGTTATAGACCTTATCATAGCTATTTTCTTTCATGTTTTCTTTTGATTCAAAATTCACCACCCGTTTTAATTCTTTAATAAAAGTCAAAAATCCTTCTTTAGATTGTTCTAAATCAATGAGCGCTTTGCGTTTTTTTGCAATTTGTCTTTTTTTGTCCAAATAGTTTTTATCTGTAAAAGTGTTTATAATGCTTTGGTATTTCTTTCTTATTTTCTCGCTCTCTTTTAGTTGTTCTTCTAGCTTATTCTTTTCTTGCCAATATCTAATTTGCTCATCAAATTTTTCAATGCTTTTTGTAATTTGTTTTTCTAACTCCTTAGGTTTTCCACTTGACTTGCTATCTATTCGGTTAAAAATAGCCTCCGTGAATTTTGAGACATTAGTCGCAAATTCTTCTACCTCATTTTGAGCTAAATACTCTACGCTATCTACTATGTCTATGTCTGGTTGTATCTCTATATATTTTTGAATAGTTTCATGCTTTAAGCCTTTCACAAAACTATTATTTTTAATTGCTGAGGCTATCAATTGCAACAAAGTGCTTTTACCGCTCCCTCTACCCCCTATCACACAAGTAAAGTTCGGACTAAAAAATAGTGTTTCATTAAATCCTGCATAACAAAAAGGAGTATCGCCTTTTTCATTGGTAATTTTTATATCTTCATTAAAGTGCAACCCCACACAATCTATCTTATACAAAGGATCTTGAGGTTTCTCTTCATCAATGCTCACTCTTGTTTCTGGCTCATAAATAATTTGTTTTAACCCTTCAAAGGTTTTTTCAGCCTTTATCCAAGTGTATTTTTTCCCTATTTGCTCCTCTTCGTGGGCATCGCTGCTCTGTATGAGAGGTTTGTTATATTTAAGCCAATATTCTCTATCCTTTTTAAGGTTTTCTTGCTTATTTGATGAGTGGATTAAAAAATGCACTTTTTTAACTATTTTTTCATAATTACTGCTACTGCGAGAACTGCCATGCCCTCTTGATAAAAACCCTAATAAATACTTTCCTCTCAATTTTAAAGACTCTTTCTCTAAACATTCCAACAATTGATCAAAATTAACTACCGCTTTATCAAAATCATCTTTTTCTAAATCTGCAAGTTTTTTCTCAGTTCCACCAACATTGGCATCTGCATTCTTTAAAAAATTATCTATTTCTTGTTGTGTAACCTTATCTGAAAAAATAATATGGAAATCCAAACACTGATCTTCCTTATTTTGATAATCCAGCCTAACTTCTAAATTATAAAAAACCTTGATGCCTTTCTTTTCTATTTTTTCTTTTAAATCAAATTCTTTCTCATTAAACTTAAAATAGTTCGTTAATCCAATACAATCAATTTGGCTATCGCATAGTTTTTGTATAAACTCCTCTTCACAACATTGATACGCCTTATTTAAATATGTATATGGCGTATGCACATGCAAATCCCATTTATGCCAACTTGAACCTTTACTATGATCTTTATTGCCCATATTTTCTCCTAATATTACCTCAAAGCATACCACAAAGACTAAAACTAATCCTCTAAATCCCCCTCATCATACCCAAGCTCTAGCGCTTTCACTTGCCCTATCACATTACCTGCAATGCCCTTGATAGAGCCATACATGTTAATCGTACCCTCAAACACTTTTTCCATTTGCTTTTCCCTGCTTTTCCAAATCCTAGCCATCGCGCGTTTTTCGCTTTCTAGATCCGCTCTCAATTGCTCAAACCCCTCTATAATCGCATTCACTTGCATAGAAAATTCAGAGCTTGTCAAATAATGATAGAGCAGGTTCACTTTATCGCCCTTATTTTCCTGACTTTTTTTAGCCAAACTCACTTGAATAACCCCCTCTCTTAGCACTGTGCTCAACCCCTTAAACTCTTCAAACGAACACACCCACACCCCTTCAAATAACCCCATCCTCTCCATCTCTTTAGGCAGCGCTTCACTCACAATGACCCCCACATCAGCCCCAATCTCTCGCATGTCGCTTTTAAGCTTTTCCACCCAAGCTTTTTGGAATTCTTTGGTGCGTTTGCTCTCATAATAAATTTTCCCGCAATTTTGAAATTCCCTAGTATGCACCACTTGAATGCAATCGCCCCCTCTTTGCCCTTTTTTGATTTCTTCAATGCTATCTAGGGGGAATTTTTGCTTCAAAAACTCTTCAATCGCTAATTCTTGCACCTCGCCTTGGAGTTGCTGCGAGCTTAACTCCGCCTTTCTTTGAGCGTTTTTCAACTCGTTTCTTAACATTTCTAATTGCTCTTCTTGCTGTTTGAATTTCAATTCATTTTTTTCATGCAAGGCTTTTTCTATTTTTTCCCTTTCCAGATCCAATTTTTCATTCAATTTTTTTTCATTTTCAGCCTTCAATCGGCTCTCTGCTTCGTTATTTTCTCTTTTGAGCCTTTCAATTTCCGCTTCTTTCTGGTGCAATTCCTGAACTTGTTTGGACTTCTCGTCTAATTCTTTTTGCAACAATTCCAAGCCCTTTTGCTGCTCTAAAAAAGCGTTTTTTCTGGCTTCTTCAATGATTTTAGCCCTTTCATCTTGCAAGGCTAGCACGCTCGCTTGTTTGACTGCATCATCAAATTGAGCCTGTTGCTCTTTTGCCCGCTCTTTTAGGGCCTCTTCTTTTTGCTCTAAATTTTTGAAATAGCTTTGATACTGCGCTCTTTTTTCATTCACCTCTTTTTCAAACTCTCTTTGCTGGGCTAAAAACCGGCTTTGATTTTCTTGCTCAATCTGTTTGTATAGCGCTTCACTCACATTAATTGGCGCTTGACACTCTGGGCATTTAAAAGGAATGGTTTGATTTTCTTGCATGATTTTCCTTTAAGATTTGATTTTTTATATTTTATAACAGAATGGGATCAATTTAACTTAAGCAGGTTTTATCCAATAAGTTCAGTAAAATAGGGCTTTAATATGAAAGCAAGGACTTTTTCTTAGCGTTCCCGCAAACAACAAAAAATAAACAAGGTAAAAAATGCCCTTCGCATAAAAACTACATTGACCCATTTTAATACAGAATAAATATTACTCATTGTTAGATCCTTTTTTTTTCTTCTTCAAACTCTTTCACTCTAGCCCTAAAACGCAAGTTTTAAAGAACAATACGATGGGAAGAAGTCTTGCATTAGCATTACAAAAGGTATCTATCCCTAGACCCACATCGGCGCATAGAGCTTTACTCATCAATTATTTTTTAGAACAAGTTAGAACAAGTTATTTTACAAAGCCAATCTGATGAAAACAAAAGTATAAAACCAATTGCTTTTGGAAGTATTATCAAACTCAATCCACATAATGAAAATCCCCTATTAAAACCCTACAGCGTATTTATTGCGCTTTCTTGCACTCAATTCCATTATTCAGGCATGCACCTAGTTGCCCCCTATGAAAACGATTCTATTATTTTTGAATTATTGCATTGCATTGATTTTCAAGCACGCAATTTTGAATACCAACAACTTGTTCAATTAGATCCGAAAGAAATTAAAACCCAAATCCTTGAGCGTTTAAAACTCTAGAAATACAGGGCGTTAAAAAATTAAAATAACCACTCCCTTATATGCATTTCACAAAAAATAAAACTTAACACGCAAGAAATCAAAAACAAGAAACAAAACNTCACCGATCTGATAGCCTACGCTTGTGTAAAAGCCGTCGTCTTCAGCGTGGAGCAAAAACGAGAGAGAGAGAGAGAGTAAAAGGGTTTTTTTCATGTTTTCTCCTTTTTAAATTGGATTGTAGTATTAGGGATTTCATACATTAGAATGCATTTGTATTGGAATGCATTTGGAGTATTATAGCATAAAGCGTTTTTTTTTTTGTCATTTGGGGAAAATTTTGTCATTTTTTTGATTTTGACGCTTTTTGTGTGGTGTTAGCCCATAAAAAGGCTTTTAGCTTTTTTTAAGGTTAAATAGTAAAGAGCTTGATTTTGCCGTAATCTCTTTAAAAAGCGGTCTTTTGGGGCGTTTGCCCCTTATGGGTGAGAAAGTTTATTTCTTGTGAGAGAAATTGTGTGGGTTGCCTTTATCCCCAACATAAGCGATTTTGTCGCCTAAAATGTCATAAGCTTGACCAAAGCCTTTCACAAAACGCCCTTCTTTAAAATCCAATGCGATCAAATGGAAATCTTGCATGGCACGAATGGTTTTAATGCCCCTAGCGCCGCCGGTTTTTTCAATGAAAGAATCAAACGCTTTGTCAAACTCCGCCCCTCTTTCAATAAAACGAGCGTTGGTTTTATAACGCAAGCGTTTTCTCAAAATAGCTGATTTAGCCTTGCTCTCGTCTTCTAAAAACATCACTTCCACATTGTGGGGGTTGTTTTTAAGGCCCGCAAAATGCTCAGCCACTTCGCTCACATAAATGTAGTATTGTTTGCCATCGCTCATTAAAGGCGCATAAGAGCATACCACATGCCCATTAGGGTGTAAGGTCGCTAAACAAACAGAATCAAAGCCTTCTTTAAAAGCCTTAACTTCTTCTTCCACGCCTTTTAAGTCATGGGTTTTTTCCACGCTTTGGCACAATTCAATGATGGCGTTTTTGTAGTCTTTGGGGTCTTTAACTTCGTGGTTAAATTCAATCCTTAAGGTTTGATTGTGGTTATAACCAATCACAATACCTTGAGGATCCACGCTTTTAAAGGCGACATTTTCAGCGTGATGGACTTGCCCGAATTTTTTCAATAAACCTTTCATGTCTTCTACATGGTGAGCGTTCATGTGCTCTATAATACGATTAAGCAAAATATTCTCCTTAGTTTCAAAAAATAAGGGGAATGTTATAACAAAAAATTAAATATTGGCTTAATCTTTAGCGGAAATTTTGGTTTTGATTTCTATGCCTAAAAGTTTGAAAGCGTTGCTTAAGCTCAAGCTCACCATTAAACAAATTTTTAAAAGCTCTTTCGCTTTAGGGGTGTTTAAGATTTTGCCAGCGTTATAGAAGCGGTGGAATTCTGAAGCGAGAGTTTTTGCGTATTCGCATATTTTTTGCAAGCCGTATTCTTCAAAAGAGGATTCAATTGCTTTAGGCAAGCTTAAGGCGCTAAAAAGCAAGTATTTTTCTTCAGCGTTTAAATTTTTTAAAGGGGTTTGTAAGATTTCTTCTTTAGAAAAGGGGGATTTTTCTAGCATGGTGTGGATGCGCGAATTAGCGTAATGGATATAGTAAATGGGGTTTGAGCTGTCTTGCTTTTTTAAAGTATTGACATCAAATTCTAAATGAGTGTCAAGCCGTTTGCTCAAAAAAATAAACCTTAAAGCATCCTTACCCACATCATCAACCACATCTTTAATCAAAATGAAATTACCCGCTCTTTTACTCATCTTGTAAGGCTCGTTATCTTTGAGCAAGCGCACCATTTGAGCGAGTAAGACTTCAAGCTTGTTGGAATCATAGCCCAAAAACTCAAGGCTGGCTTTCACTCTAGCGATATAGCCGTGGTGATCTGCCCCCCAAATGTTGATATATTTGGTATAATTTTGCTTGAATTTTTCATCATGATAGACAACATCGCCGGTTAGATAAGTGTAGCTCTTATCTTCTTTAATGAGCACCCGATCGCTTTCATCTTGGTAGAGTGAAGATTTGAGCCAGATTTTAGAATCCTTTTCATAAAGGGCGTTCGCTTTTTCTAATCGTTCAAACACCGCATCTTTATGTTTAAAAATTTCTTTTTCGCTCGCATAGGAATCAAAATGAATGCCTAAAGCGTCTAAATTATCTTTAATTTCTAAAAGCATTAGATCCTTAGCGTAGCCGCTTAAAACTTCAATGATAGTTTCTTCGTTTTCTTTAAAAAGGCTTGGCTCTAAATCGTTGTTCGCCTTTTTAGCGATTTCAATGATGTATTCGCCTTTGTAAAAGACTTCTGGATAAGTTACGCTTTCTTTTAAAACATGCTCTCTGTAAGCGAGCCATACCGAAAGCCCTAACAAGCGGATTTGAGAACCCATGTCATTGACATAATATTCGCACAAAACTTCATGCCCTAAAAAGCGAGCGATTTTAGCCAAACTATCGCCAAAAACCGCCCCTCTAGCATGCCCTATGTGTAAAGGCCCTGTGGGGTTAGCGCTCACAAATTCTAAAAAGATTTTTTGAGAATGTTCGCTTTTAGGCTGAGAGCCAAATTGTTCTTTTAATTCTAAAGCCTTTTGGGTGAAACGCTCTAAAAGATCTAAAGAAAGCGTGAAATTGATATAGCCCTTACAAGCCACTACGCTGTCAAAAAACCCTTGAGTTTTTTCGTGCGTGCTGATTTTAAGGGCTAACTCTTCAGCGATAGCTAAGGGCGATTTTTTAAAAACTTTGGCGAGATTGAACGCAATGGGCGTAGCGTAATGCCCATGCTCTCTGTCTTTAGGGTATTCAATAATGACTTCTTCTTCTAAAATCTCTTCTAAAACGCCCTTAATGAGAGTGTGCATGCTTAACTTTCTTGTTTGCTTTTAATCTCGCTACTCTCATGCACTTTGGTTTGCGTTGCTTGAGCGTCTAGGGTTTTTGGCTCGTTTTTAGCCTCTTCTTCATCGTCTTTCACGGCTTTTTTGAAATTTTTAATCCCACTGCCTAAACCTTTAGCCAACTCTGGGATCTTTTTAGCCCCAAACAACAACACAATCACTAATAAAACAATGACCCAATGCCATATACTTGTGAATCCGCCCATATGTTACTCCTTAAACTATTGGTTGGTTTTTATTTGAATTATAGCTTTTTTAAAAAATAATTGATAGGTTTTATAAGGATTCGTTTTTCCAGGCCTTGCATATTTTTTCAAAATTAAACGCTTTTAAGCGATAGACTAAAGTTTTTGCGATGCTTAAGATGATTTCTTTGGATTTTTCTAAATCTTCATTGATGATGAGGTAATCAAAGCTTTCCAAGCACTGCATTTCCTTATAAGCGTTGATCAAGCGTTTTTCTATCGTCTCTTTAGAATCCGTCCCCCTTAAAAGCAAGCGCTCTTTTAAAATTTCTTGGTTTTTGGTGCTAATAAAGACTGAGCATGCGTTAGGGTAATGCTTTTTAAGGATCTCATGCCCTTGCACATCAATATCAAAAATGACGATTTTGCCCTCTTTTAAGGCTTTTTCTACAGGGATTTTAGAAGTGCCATAGTAGTGGTTATGCACGATCGCCCATTCTAAAAACTGCCCTTTTTCTATGCCTTGTTTGAATTCTTCTTCGCTGACAAAATTATAATGCAAGCCATCAACTTCGCCCTCTCTGGGTTTTCTCGTGGTGGTGGAAAGGGAAAAATGGGTTTTGGGGATTTTTTCTTGCAAATACTTTGTAAGGGTGCTTTTACCCGCTCCGCTAGGGCCTGAAAGGATGAGTAAATTAAAATCATTATGCATTAGGTTTTTTATCCTCTAAAGTGATTTTAATGCTTAAGGTTTTGTTTTCTAAAAGGCTTTTTAAGGACTCTTGATTCAGGCTTTTTAATAAATCCTGCAAATTCAAGCGCAATTCTAGGGGGCTGGAAGTTTTATCGCTTTCTTCTTTTTCTTGCGGGGTTTCTGTGTCGTTCTCATTCTTGGAGGTTTCTGTAACGCTCTCTTTAGGGGTTTCTGTGGCGTTTTCATTATTAGGGGTTTTTGCAACACTTTCATTCAAAAAGGGCAATTCTTCCCCCATCGCTTTAGCCATCACCGGCTCAGGAATGTCTTCAATGCTTTCGTAATGGTCTTCTTGGGGCGTTTCATCTTGGGTTTCTTGGGTTTCTAATTCTTGTAAATTTTGTGCGCTTTCTTGCGTGTTTTCATCTTTGGGGGTTTCGTTTTCTTGGAGTTTTTCATCTTGGACTTCTAATTCTTGGGGTGTTTCATCTTGGGTTTCTTGGATTTCTTTTTCTTGGGGCGTTTCTGCGTTTTCTTGTTTTTCTAATTCTTGTGCTTGGGTTTCTTGGAGAGCTTCTGCACTTTCTTGCGTTTTTTCTTTAGGAATTTCTAATTCTTGCGCTTGGGTTTTTTCGGTAACAACTTCTTGGATTTCTTTATCTTGTGGAATTTCTGTGCTTTCTTGCGTTTTTTCTTTATTCTCTTGGCCGTTAGAGTTTTCTTGGATTTCTTTGACTAATTCTTGCATGGCCTCTAATTCTTGCGTGCTTGGGGAATCTTGTGTTTCTTCTTGTTTTTCCTCTTTAATTTCTTGTGTTTCTTCTTTGATTGGCTCTTGTTCTTTGACTTGCTCTTCTTGCGTTTCTTCTTTAGGGATTTCTAATTTTTCTTGCGTTTCCAACTCTTTAGAAACTTCTCCATCTTTAGAGGTTTCACCCTCTTGCGTTTCATCATCTTTAGGCTTTTCTTCTTCTTGGGGCGTTTCTTTAATCTCTTCTTTTTCTTCTTGTGCATCTAAAGTGGGGAGTAGTTGCTCTTCATTATTAGGCTCTTCTTTGGCGAGAGCTTCTAAATCGCCTAAATTTTCTAATTCGTCCCAATTGGTTTCTAAAACTTCTTGAGTTGGGTCTAAATTCTGGCTAGGCTCTAGCTCGCTCATGTCAGAACCAAGCTTTTTTTGAAGGACTTTCAACATTTCAGTGGGTAAAAAAGGTTTTTTGATTTTCATCTCAAAGCCCTCTAAAAAGGGCTGCATTTCATTGCCTTTTTTATACATGCACACGCTGTTTTTATTTTGAGAGATGGTTTCTTTTAATTCTAGCCAATCCACTTGGTCTAGTTTTTCCAAACATTCATCATCGGCTATCAAAAGCCATTCTGGATCTCCTTTAAGGCATGCGGATAACTCTTGATAGTGGTTAAAATTTTCTATAGATAATTCTAATTTCTTAGAAACACTCTCAAGCAGCTTTTCAATCATGGGGTTTTGGTTGAATAGAATCATTTTCATTTTAGGAACTCCTTATTTACAAGAAACGCTTTTTAAGCCTATCAATTTTCATCGCTTTTTTTAAATTTTTTATTATAATCAAAAATACAATCAAAAATCCACTGGGTTGGTTATTTTTATCGCATTATTTAATAAGGATCATTTGATGTTCAACAAATTTAAAAAAATCGTTGGCGTGGGTGTGTTAGTGGGCTGTTTAGGGGTTTTGCAAGCTAAAAACAGCTTATTTGTCTTACCTTATGAGCAAAAAGACGCTTTGAATGCTTTAGTTTCTGGCATTAGTAACGCTAGAGAGAGCGTGCAAATCGCTATCTATAGTTTCACGCACAGAGATATTGCAAGAGCCATTAAAAGCGTAGCGAGTAGGGGGATTAAGGTGCAAATCATTTATGATTATGAAAGCAATCATAATAACAAGCAATCCACTATTGGCTATTTAGACAAATACCCTAACACGAAAGTGTGCTTATTGAAAGGGCTTAAGGCTAAAAACGGGAATTATTACGGCATCATGCACCAGAAAGTAGCGATCATTGATGATAAGATCGTGTTTTTAGGCTCAGCGAATTGGAGCAAAAACGCTTTTGAAAACAATTACGAAGTGCTTTTAAAAACCGATGACACAGAGACAATTCTCAAAGCCAAGAGTTACTATCAAAAGATGTTAGGGAGTTGCGTTGGGTTTTAAAAGCCCTTTTAGAAGTGGTAATTATACCCCACATAAAAGGCAAAGACCCTACGCATTTGAACCTTGAGCGCATCAGTAGTGTAGTATTTGTTATTAATGGTGGGGAATTTAAAGCCGATTTCAAATTCATGTTCATCTACAAATAAAGCCTTGAGGCCAAAGTTAAAGAGGAATTGAAAAGAAGTGTTATCAACCGCACTGCTGTTAGTGATGCCTAACAATTCCTGCCCTTTACTGCCAATATACCAGCTATTCCCCGCAATCGCAATCCCCCCAAAAACGCCAATATCCACGCTAATGTCATCTTGATAGAAACTCCCTTGGAAGAAATTCCACACCGCATCCACGCCCACGCCATAAGTGATCATGTTATTGCCGCCATAATAGCCTTTAGGGTATCTCATGCCATAGCCTTGCCAATCTAAAAAAGCAAAATAGCGCAAACCCAAGATTTTATCCGGATGGAAAAAGTGGTTATAGCCCATGACTAAGCCAATCCCATTAGATCCCATGTTGGTGAGCTTTTTAACGCTATTAACGCTAGTTATGATATTGGTGTAACCGGTTTGATAGTTAGTCACTTCTCTAACTTCATGGATATTAGTCATTAAATTGATAGAACCTGTTTGGTAATTGAATCCCATATACAAATTTTTTGTCCAAGAAGGCGCTGCGCTTTCTTCTTTAGCTACTAAGGCGTGTGTCAGTAAGCTTGCGCCAACTAACATTTTTAACAAGGTTCTCAATTTTATCTCCTGCATAGTAAGTTTCATTATAAAGATCTAAATTTTACAACAACTTACTCAAAATTAAGCATTTATTCTTTATAAGAGAGTATAATTTAGGGCTTAAAATAACTCAAAAGTAAGGCTAGTGGATGAAAAAAGCGCTTTATTTAGGGGCTGTTGCGTTTAGCGTTATATTCAGCATGGCATCAGCCAATGAGCCAAAAATTGATTTTAACCCTCCTAATTATGTAGAAGAAACCCCCTCTAAAGAATTTATCCCTGAATTGAACAAGTTGGGGAGTTTGTTTGGGCAGGGTGAGCGCCCTTTATTTGCAGACAGGAGGGCGATGAAGCCTAACGATTTGATCACAATCATTGTCTCTGAAAAAGCGAGCGCGAATTATTCCAGCTCTAAAGATTATAAAAGCGCTTCAGGGGGTAATTCCACGCCCCCAAGACTCACTTATAACGGCTTAGATGAGAAAAAGAAAAAAGAAGCGGAGTATTTAGACGATAAGAATAATTACAATTTCACCAAATCCAGCAATAACACGAATTTTAAAGGCGGCGGCTCGCAAAAAAAGAGCGAAGATTTAGAAATCGTGTTGAGCGCTCGAATCATTAAGGTGCTAGAAAACGGGAATTATTTCATCTATGGGAATAAGGAAGTGCTAGTGGATGGGGAAAAGCAAATCCTTAAGGTGAGTGGGGTGATCCGCCCTTATGATATTGAAAGGAATAACACCATCCAATCCAAGTTTTTAGCTGACGCTAAGATTGAATACACGAATTTAGGGCATTTGAGCGATTCCAACAAAAAGAAATTCGCTGCTGATGCGATGGAAACCCAAATGCCTTATTAAAAAGAGCAAAGCCTAGCATGAGAGCGATCGCTATTGTTTTAGCCAGAAGTTCTAGTAAGAGGATCAAGAATAAAAATATTATTGATTTTTTCAATAAACCCATGCTCGCTTACTCTATTGAAGCGGCGCTAAATTCCAAGCTTTTTGACAAGGTGTTTATCTCTAGCGATAGCATGGAGTATGTGAATTTAGCTAAAAATTATGGGGCGAGTTTTTTGAATTTGCGCCCTAAAAATTTAGCGGACGACAGGGCCACGACTTTAGAGGTGATGGCCTATCACATGAAAGAATTAGAGTTAAAAGATGAAGATATTGCGTGTTGTTTGTATGGCGCTTCAGTGCTTTTGCAAGAAAAACATTTAAAAAACGCTTGTGAAACTTTAAAACAAAATCAAAATGCGGATTATGTTTTCACATGCTCTCCTTTTAGCGCTTCGCCCTATCGTTCTTTTAGCCTTGAAAACGGCGTTCAAATGGCTTTTAAAGAGCATTCAAACGCGCGCACGCAAGATTTAAAAACGCTCTATCATGACGCAGGGTTGCTTTATATGGGGAAGGCTCAAGCCTTCAAAGAAATGCGGCCTATTTTTAGTCAAAATTCTATCGCTTTAGAATTATCGCCCTTAGAAGTCCAAGATATTGACACTTTAGAAGATTTAGAATTAGCCAAGCTCAAATACAGCCGTTTGAAAAACGCATGCCAGTAAAAATTTTGTGCGATGCGTTTGTAACAAGCGGTTTAGGGCATGTGAGGCGTTGTGAAAAAATCCTTTCTTTTATAGAAAAATTAGGGGTTGAAGCAAGCCTTTATTTATATAAGCAAAACGATATAAGCGCTTTTTTAGAGGGCGTTGGCAATGATGATTTTTTGATTATGGATAGCTATTGTTTAAATTCAAAGGATTTTTACCTTTTAAAAGAAAAAGCCAAAAGCCTTATGGTGATAGAAGATGAAGAGCATGCTAAGGGGTTTTACCCTAAAAACACTAAGATCCTAAATTTCACGCTGAACGCCTTAAAACACTATAACCATGCGTCTAAAGATCATTATTTGGGGGTGGGGTTTTACCCTGTTGATGCTCGTTTTATTTATGAGCGCCCTATCAATACAGCAAACAAAGAAGTGCTAATCACTCTAGGGGGGAGCGAGCAAAAAACGCTCAAAGAGATAGTCAAAATTTTAGAAAATAAGAATGTGAATTTGCATATCATTTCACCTTATACGCCTAAAAATCCTCCCAAAAACGCGTGCTATTACAGCCCTTTAAGCCCTTTAGAGTTCAGTTCTTTGATGAAATTTTGCGCTTGCGCTATTAGCGCTTCTGGTCAAACCCTCTATGAATTAGCCCTTTCTCAAACGCCCTCTCTTATCCTTCCCATTGCTTCTAATCAAATCATTCAAAGCCAAGAATTTGAAAGTTTGGGTATTTTCAAACAAACGAGTTTAAAAACTTTAGCTAGAGATTTTGAAAATTTACAAATTCAAAAAAATCAAGCCTGGGCAAAAACCCTAGCCTTTGGGAGTGAGCTAGAGGGCGCATTAAGGGAGTTTTTAGAAATTTGAAAAAAAATTATTCTTATAAAAATATCCAAGCGATTGATTTTACCCATTTAAACGATGGAGAAAAATTGTTGGTTTTAGAGTTTCGCAACCACCCAAACACTGCTTTATGGATGTATAGCGCTTTTATTTCTTTAAAAACGCATTTGCAATTCATAGAAGATTTAAAAAACTCACCCAACCACCGCTATTTTTTGTTTAAAGAAGAGGGCGTTTATTTAGGGGTTGGCTCTATCACTAAAATCAATTTTTTTCATAAGCATGGGTATTTGGGGATTTATAAAAACCCTTTTTTGAAAAATGGGGGAGAAACGATTTTAAAAGCTTTAGAATGCATCGCTTTTGAAGAGTTCCAATTGCATTCTTTGCACTTAGAAGTGATGGAAAACAATTTTAAAGCGATCGCTTTTTATGAAAAAAACCATTATGAATTAGAGGGGCGTTTGAAAGGCTTCATCTTTAAAGATAAGGAATTTATAGACGTTCTTTTGTATTACAAGGATAAGAAAGGATATAGTGATCAATCCTCTCTAAAATCTTAGGATCAATTTCTAGTTTTAAATCCAATACGCTTAAAGGCAATTTACAATCTTGTAATTTGACGAGATCTTTTGAAGTAACCAATAAGGAAGTGGCGTTATTTTGATAAAACTCTTTTTCTAAAAGCTCCAAATTAAAAGGGGCATGGTCTCTAAAATACAATTTTTTAACCACTTCTTTGGGTAAAAATGCATCAAGCCTGCTGGGATTAGCGATAGCCGTTACTAAAAGCATGCGTTTGGTGGGGTGAGAAATAGAGGTGATTCTTTTATAATCCTTATCTTCTGTAACGACTAAATGGGCTTCTTTATAGCTTTTAATATTTTCTCTATACAACCCGCTAGGCAAACAAAAAGGGTAGTAGGGGGGGATTTTAGGCTTTAAAAGCAAATTGAACTGGTTGAAATTAAACCTAAAACCATCGTCTAAAAACACGATTTTTGCCCCTAATTCAAGGGCTTTTAAAACGCCTAACTCTCTTTTTTCGCTTACAATCACGCTCGCTTGTTTTAAATTTAAGGCCAAAAGATAGGCTTCATCGCCCGCTGTTTTTTGAGGAACTAAAATGTTTCCTTTAACGCTCACCACCACCAAGCCTTTAGAATCTCGTTGATACCCTCTAGAAACAATAGCCACTTCTTGGTATCTTGGAGCAATCTCTAAAATAAAGGGCGTTTTACCGCTTCCCCCAGCGATGAGGTTGCCTATGCTGATAAGGGGGATTTTAAAATCATGCTTTTTAGCGGTTTTTCGTTTAATTGTGGCAATAAATTGATAGATTAAAGAAAAAGGATAGAGCGCGAAAATCAACCCCTTTTGCAAAAGAGTGGGGGCGTAAAAATAGCGTTCTAAAAAGGGTTTATCGCTTTTCATTCAGGGTTAAATCGTTTGGCGATAGTGGGTAATTCTAATTTAAAAGCGTTTTTTTGGATACGGCTTATGATGCTTTTTACTAAAATTTCATCATGGCCTAGTTGGGTGAGCGTTTCTAAATGGATGGGCTTGTTTTTGAACAACGCTTCAATATCCTTCAATAAAGGATCAATCACGCTATAAGGATAGCCCAAATCTTTTTCATCGCTTTGCCCCACAAATAAATCCGCGCTGGGGGGTTTATTTAAAATCTTTTTAGGGATATTTAAACGGCGAGCGAGTTCATAAACTTCGGTTTTAAATAATTCCCCAATCGGGTTAATCGCGCACGCCAAATCCCCAAATAAAGTGCCATAGCCTAGCATTCTTTCGCTTTTATTGCTCGTGCCAATGACTAAAGAATCGCTTTTTAAAGAATAATCGTATAAAAAAGCCATGCGCAATCTTGCGCAAAAATTCCCCTTTCTAGTAAGGCTCGCGTCTTTAAAATGAGAGCCAAAAATTTTATCATAGGGAGCGATAGAATATTCTGTATAAGGGATAGAAAATTTTTCGCACAAAGTTAAAGCATCTGTTTTACTTTCTGGCATAGAGACTGAAGAGGGCATTAAAAGGGCATGGGCGTTTTCTTTAAAAACTTTTTGGCATAGCACCCCAACGACCGCGCTATCTAGCCCCCCACTCAGCCCGTAAACGACTTTTTTAAAGCCTTTTTTTTGAACTTCTTTTTCTAAAAAATCGCATAGATAAGCGATGAGTTTTTGGTAATCTTTTTGCATGCCTTAAATTATAATAGAAAAAACGCATCGTTTAAGTGAAAAATTAGCTTTTCTTGCTATAATCATCGTTTCACTCCTTTAAAAGTGCTCGTAGCTCAGCTGAATAGAGCAACAGGTTGCGGTCCTGTAGGTCGGGGGTTTGAATCCCTCCGAGCACACCATTTCTTAACATTCTGCATGTTTTTAAACATTATCGCTCCCATTATGGTAAAATAAATACTTGCTTAAACACGCTAGGAGATTTGATTTTGGCATTACCCGTTTATTATGATAAAGACATTGATTTAGGCGTTATCCAATCCTTACAAGTGGGCATTATTGGCTATGGCGCGCAAGGAGAAGCCCAAGCGCTCAATTTGAGGGACTCTAAAGTAAAAGTGCGTATTGGCTTGTATCAAGGGAGTTTGAGCGTTTCAAAAGCAAAAAAAGAGGGCTTTGAGGTGCTAGGAGTCAAGGAATTAGTCCAACAATCGGATGTGATCATGGTGTTACTCCCGGATGAATTGCATAAGGAAGTGTTAGAAAAAGAAGTGATCCCTTTTTTAAAAGAGGGGCAAATTATAGGCTTTGCTCATGGTTTTAGCGTGCATTTCAATCAGGTTGTTCTCCCAAAAGGCGTTGGCGCGATTTTAGTTGCGCCAAAGGGGCCAGGGAGTGCTTTAAGAGAAGAATACCTTAAAAATAAGGGCTTATACCATTTGATCGCCATAGAGCAAGAAAATTCAAAAAATAACGCTAAAGCGGTGGCTTTAAGCTATGCTAAAGCGATGGGCGGAGGGAGAATGGGGGTTTTAGAAACAAGCTTTAAAGAAGAATGCGAGAGCGATTTATTCGGCGAGCAAGCGGTTTTGTGCGGGGGGTTAGAAGCGATTGTGAGAATGGGGTTTGAAACTTTAATTAAGGCAGGATACCCTGAAGAATTAGCCTATTTTGAATGCGTGCATGAAGTGAAATTAGTGGCGGATTTATTGCATTATAAGGGGGTAGAGGGCTTAAGGAAACACATTTCTAACACTGCTGAATTCGGGGCGATTAAAGCTAGAGAGCCTATGGGAAATCTGTTAGAAAAACGCATGCAAAAAATCTTAAAAAAGATTCAAAACGGCTCATTCGCTAAGGATTTTTTACTGGAAAAGAGCTTGAATTACCCCAGGTTAAACACAGAGAGGAAAGCCCTTAAAGAGACTAAAATAGAACAAATTGGGGAAATTTTACGCGCCCCATTCAATCATAAAAAATAAATCATTAAATTAAAAGGAATCATATGGCAATAGTAGTTACTATCACTTCAGGTAAGGGGGGCGTGGGTAAAAGCACCACCACGGCTAATTTAGCGATCGGCTTGGCTGAGAGCGGTAAAAAGGTCGTAGCGGTTGATTTTGACATAGGCCTTAGGAACTTGGATATGATTTTAGGCTTAGAAAATCGCATTGTTTATGATGTGGTGGATGTGATGGAAAAAAATTGCAACCTTTCGCAGGCTTTAATCACGGATAAAAAGACTAAAAACCTTTCTTTTTTAGCGGCTTCACAAAGCAAGGATAAAAATATTTTAGATAAGGAAAAAGTAGCGATTTTAATCAACGCTTTAAGGGCGGATTTTGACTATATTTTGATTGACTCACCGGCTGGGATTGAAAGCGGTTTTGAGCATGCGATTTTGCATGCAGACATGGCGTTAGTGGTGGTAACGCCAGAAGTGAGTTCCTTAAGGGATAGCGACAGAGTGATTGGCATTATTGACGCGAAGTCCAATCGGGCCAAAAGGGGCGAAGAAGTGCATAAGCATTTGATAATCAATCGCTTAAAACCTGAGTTAGTGGCAAATGGCGAGATGATTCCTATAGAAGGAGTGCTTAAGATTTTGTGCTTGCCTTTAATTGGGATCATTCCTGAAGATCACCATATTATTTCAGCGACCAATAAGGGCGAGCCGGTGATTCGCACGGACTGCGAGAGCGCGAAGGCTTACCAACGCATCACCAGACGGATTTTAGGCGAAGAAGTGGAATACGTGGAATTTAAGGCTAAAAGAGGCTTTTTTAGCGCGTTAAAAGGGATATTTTCATGAGTTTGTTTGATTTTTTTAAAAACAAAGGGAGCGCGGCTACTGCAACCGATAGATTAAAATTGATTCTAGCCAAAGAGCGCACCTTAAATTTACCCTACATGGAAGAAATGCGTAAAGAAATCATTGCTGTTATTCAAAAATACACTAAATCTTCAGACATCCATTTCAAAACCCTTGATACAAACCAGAGTGTGGAAACGATTGAAGTGGAGATTATACTGCCTAAATAGTTTAAAATGAAAAGCCATTTCCAATACAGCGTGCTAGAGAATATCCCTAAAGCCTTTGACATTCTCAAAGACCCCCCTAAAAAGCTCTATTGTGTGGGCGATACCAAGCTTTTAGAAGTGCCTTTAAAAGTAGCGATCATAGGCACAAGAAGACCCACCCCTTACAGCAAGCAACACACCATCACTCTGGCCAGAGAGCTTGCTAAAAATGGCGCGGTTATTGTGAGCGGAGGAGCGTTGGGCGTGGATATTATCGCTCAAGAAAACGCCTTACCAAAAACCATCATGCTTTCGCCTTGCAGTTTGGATTTGATCTATCCTACGAACAACCATAAAGTGATCCAAGAAATCGTGCAAAACGGCTTGATTTTAAGCGAATACGAAAAGGATTTCATGCCCATTAAAGGCTCTTTTTTAGCGAGAAACCGCCTGGTGATCGCTTTAAGCGATGCGGTGATTATCCCCCAAGCGGATTTACAAAGCGGCTCTATGAGCAGCGCGAGATTAGCCCAAAAATACCAAAAGCCCTTATTTGTTTTGCCCCAACGCCTGAATGAGAGCGATGGCACTAATGAGCTTTTAGAAAAAGGGCAGGCTCAAGGGATATTTAATATTCAAAATTTTATAAACACCCTTTTAAAAGACTACCATTTAAAAGAAATGCCTGAAATGGAAGATGAATTTTTAGAATATTGCGCCAAAAACCCTAGCTATGAAGAAGCGTATCTCAAATTTGGGGATAAGCTTTTAGAATACGAGCTGTTGGGTAAGATCAAGCGCATCAATCACATTGTGGTGTTAGCATGATTTTAGCGTGCGATGTGGGGCTAAAACGCATTGGAATCGCTGCGCTTTTAAACGGCGTTATCTTGCCTTTGGAAGCGATTTTACGCCACAACAGAAATCAGGCCTCTAGGGATTTGAGCGATTTATTGAGAGAAAAAAGCATTCAGGTGCTAGTGGTGGGCAAACCCAATGAAAGCTATGCGGATACGAACGCCCGCATTGAGCATTTTATCAAGCTTGTAGATTTTAAGGGCGAAATCGTTTTTATTAATGAAGATAACTCCAGCATAGAAGCCTATGAAAATTTAGAGCATTTGGGTAAGAAAAACAAGCGACTCGCTATCAAAGACGGCCGGTTAGATTCTTTGAGCGCTTGTAGGATCTTAGAACGCTATTATCAGCAGGTTTTAAAAAATCATTAGATCTGATTGCAATTTGATTATAATAAAGTCTAAATTTTTTAATAAAAAGGAGAGCATCATGTTAGGGAATTTCAAAAAAGCGATTTTTAGGGTTTTATGCTTGGGTTTATTGGGGGGGGGGGTTAATGGCAGAGCCAAACCCTGAAGAGCTTTTTGATTTGGGTATGCTGAGTTATGACAAGCAAGATTTTTCTAAAGCTAGGAAGTATTTTGAAAGAGCGTGTGGTTTGAATAATGGTAGTGGTTGTAATAATTTAGGGGTGCTTTATAGAGATGGTCAAGGAATAGAAAAAAACTTAACAAAAAAAGCCGCTCAATTTTACTCTAAAGCATGCGATTTGAATAATGGTAGTGGGTGTAGTGGCTTAGGTTTTCTATATGGAAGTGGGGAGGGGGTGAAACAGGACTCAAAAAAAGCTGTCGCTCTGTATGAAAAATCTTGCGATTTGAATATTAGTAGGGGGTGTGGTGCTTTAGGAGTTCTATATTATAATGGTCAAGGGGTGGAAAAAAACTTAACAAAAGCCGCTCAATATATCTCTAAAGCTTGCAAGTTAGGAGATCAAAAGGCATGCGAGGTGCTCAAAGAAAAATAAGGGACAAAAAGCATGCGATAGTCTCACCTAGAAACTATCCCACAAAAGCCCTATTTTAGGGGGTTAGAACATCGCCAAAATGCCCCCTATTCTTTTAAGAAAATATTTTTACTAGAGAGTTTTAATCTTTTTTTGGTATCCTTTTAGGGGTCACTAGTCTTAAAAACTCTTTAAAAACGGATAACCATGAAAATTATGCATCAAGTCAAGGATTTTTTAGATTTTTGCAAACAAACGATCCACAAAAATTCTAATGAAGCGTTTCAAAAAACCAAACGAGCGCTTTTTAAAGAAAAATCTCAAAAAATCAGGGAGCAAGCGGTTAAAATCGTAGAAAAACGCTTGGCAAAAGAGGGCATGCAATTGAGCGATTTTAATGAAGAATAATTAAAAATCATGTTTGAAGCTGAAGAAAAAAGGTTGTTAGAGCAAATCCATGCTAAAGAATTGAAAGAAAAACAAGAAAAAACCACCAAGCATTTTAAAGAAGTTTGGGAAAAGGGCGACAATGAACAAGAAAAATAGCGTAATTTCTGGTTTGATGAATTTTTTTAGCGAAAAGAATGAGCGCTGGCTGTTAGCCCACAGGCACACGAGAGGGTTTGTGATAGTGGCATGGCTTTTTAGGTTTAAAAGCATTGCGTTTTCTATTTTCATCACTTTGTTGGTTATTTTAGTGGATATTTGGGTTTATAGCGATGTGCGCCAGTTTTTATTGGACACTTCTAGCCCTTTTATTTGGCTTTTAATCGCTTTACTAATCAAGTGGGGCGTGATTGTCATAAGTGCACGTAAATGCTACCAATTCAGCCAAAAAATGTTTACGCTCATTCAAAGAAAAAGGCAAATCAGAGAGAATTTAAAAAACCGCTCCAACTACAAAGACACTAAAAATTTTGAAAAACTCTCTAGCATCGCTGAAGAAATCATTTCAAAAAAACAAGAAGAGTCCCGCCACAAAGAAGATTCTAATCATGAAAACCATAAAGACAAGCTTTCTAACATTACTGAAGAAATGATTCTCAAAAAACAAGAGGAATTGAAAGCTAGAAAGGATAAGGGGGATTGAAAAGAGCGTGGAGTGCTTTAGCTTATTGACCGAAGAAAACATTCAAGAGGGTTTATTTAAAGGGTGCAGAAAACCTTAATCAAAAAAACCCCCCCAATAAAAATAATCAATAAAATAATCAGGGGATAATCAATAAAAAAGGGTCAATCTTTTAAAAAGGGCATGAAGCGTTCAGGCATGGGGGAGGTGATCTCATAGAACGCTTTTTTAAATTCAAACCCCAGACGAAACGCATGGAGCATGAGTAATGGGGCGTTGTTTTCACGCTTTAATTGAAGGTATCCTCTCGCTTCTTCATCAACCACCCCATAAAGCCCCTCACCCACAATCCTATGCCCCACGCTGCTTAAATGCAAGCGGATCTGGTGCGTGCGCCCGGTGAGTGGGGTGATTTTGAGTAGGCTTATATCCAAAAAAGGGTTATAGCTTAAAGGCTCAACAAGCGTGATTGAAGGCTTGCCTAAAGGAGAAATTTTAGATCGAATGCACAAGTCTTTTTGAATGTTTTGTGGCGTTAGAATGGGTTTGTCTATTTTCATGCTTTTTTCAACCAACCCATGCACTAGCGCTAAATAAGTTTTTTTCACTTTTTTTTGCATGAAAAGCGCTTTTAAATCCTTAACGCTTTGTAAAGTCTTGCCCGCTAAGACTAACCCGCTCGTTTCATAGTCCAGTCTGTGGGCTGGGTGGGCGTTTTTGCCAAAATGCGATTGGATACAATCTAATAAGCTTTCATGGTAAAAATAGCCTTTAGGGTGGGTATAGACTTGAGTGGGTTTGTCAAACACGCCAAAATCTTTCGTTTCAAAAACAAGCTTTTCTTGTTTTTCATTAGGCTTGAAATAAATCAAGCGAACGACCCCTTGAATGATTTGAGATTTACGCACGGCTTGTTGGTTTTGTTTTAAGCGTTGCTTGTCAAGGTGGCGTTGGGCTTCTTTTAGAGAGCATTTTAAAACATCGCGCACCAAAAACAAGGCTTTGGTGGGTTTTAAAATTTCAAATTCTTCTTCAACAAAAGGCACTATAATAAACTTTTAACAAACATTTTTGGCTCATTAGAACACTCATCTAATTCCACGCTAAAAATCGCGCTCACCTTTTCGCCCGCTTTCAAAAACCGCTCAGCGTTAAAATAAATAGCCTCTTTGACGCATTCTTTATCCTTAAAACGCAAAACCTGGTGGCTTTCTTTAATGATTTTTTCTTCTATGACTTCTAAATTTTTTGCTTGGAATAGGGGTTCAGGGTTTTCTTGCCCATAAGGTTCGCCCGTTTCTATAATCTCTAAAAGCTCTCTGTCAATGTCTTTTAATTTGAGCGTTAAAGGGGGTTCTGTTTCACAAAAAGGCAAGACTTTAAAATCAAAATTTTCTAAAGTTTCAAAGAGCGAGATGATATTGTTTTTTCCAACGCTCAACCCGCAAGCTTGCCTATGCCCTCCATATCCGAGCAACAAAGAAGAAACCCCATTCAAAGCGTCAATGAGATCAATATTTGGAGAGCTACGAGCGCTCCCCTTATACACCCCTTCTTTAAAAGTGAAAACCAGGCTTGGCTTTTGGGTGGCTTCCACTAATTTTGAAGCCACAATCCCAAGCACGCCCTCATGCCAATTATCCTTAAAAGCGACGATAATTTTTTCTCCAACCATCGCATGCTTAAAGGCTTCTTCAAAAACCTGCTGTTGGATCATTTTACGCTTCAAATTGCATGCTTTCAAGCGTTCATACAAAGAATAGCCATCTTGAAAATTATTCGCGCTTAAAAAATCCAGGGCTATTTTAGCGTCTTGCATGCGCCCTGCGGAATTGATTAAAGGGGCGATATTAAAAGAAATATCGCTCGCTTTTAAAGAGCGTTTTCTAAAAACTTCTCTTTGGCGTAAAAACCCCATCGCCCCTAAGGATTCTTTTTGTAAAAAATACAAGGCTTTAGAAACCAAAAAGCGGTTAAAAAAAGTCAAAGGCATCATATCAGCAATAGTCGCCACGCCCGCTAAGCATAGCAACTCGCTAGAATGGCTTTTTTCTTTTCCTAAAAGCTTGTGGATTCCATAGCACAAATAAAACGCCACTAACGCCCCGCACACTTCCTTTTGGATAAAATCACAATCCGGTCGCTTGGGGTTGATCACTGCATAAGCGTCTGGAATTTTATCATGGTGCAAGCAATGGTGATCGGTGATGATAAGGGTGTAATTTTTTTCTTTGCAAAATCGTGCAGCTTCAAAGGCGTTAATCCCGTTATCCACCGTGATGATTAAAGGGGCGTGGTGTTTTTCTAAAAACTTTTTAGAAATCCCATAACCATCCATGAAGCGATTAGGGATTGCAATGCGCACATGCTTATAGTTCAGGCTTTCAAAGAATTTTGCCATGATAGCAGAGCTAATCACGCCGTCAGCGTCATAATCGCCCACCACTAAAATTTCTGTGTTTGCGCGCATGGCTTCTATGATTTTGAGCGCGGCTTTTTTCAAGTCTTTAAATAAAAAGGGGCTAGGAAACCCTTTTTCATTGTAAGCGATAGAAGCCAATCGCTCTTTGATTTGAGCTTTAAGCTTTTGTTTCATTTGTTAGATTAGGATTTAGAAAGAGCGCTCTTAATGAAATCCAAAATAATAGGGTTAGGGCTTTGCAACCTAGAGGTAAATTCCGGGTGGAATTGCACCCCCACAAAGAACGGGTGATGCTCTAACTCAATCGCTTCAATCAAATGATTCGCTCCAAAACCCACCACTTTCAAGCCCTTATTTTCCCACTCTTGGCGGTATTTGGGGTTGATTTCATAACGATGGCGGTGTCTTTCTTTAATGCTAGGCTTTTTATAAGCTTTTTCTAACAAGCTATTAGGCATGATTTCGCATTCGTATTCGCCTAATCGCATGGTGCCTCCTAAAGGCGAATTATAGGTACGCACCTGTTTTTGGTGGTTTTGATCCATAAAATCTTCAATCAAATACACCACAGGGTATTCGCAGCGTTGGTTAAATTCCGTAGAGTTAGCCCCTTTTAAACCTAAAACATTGCGGCAAAACTCCACGATCGCTAATTGCATGCCCAAACAAATCCCTAAAAAGGGGAGTTTTTCCACCCTAGCCCTTTGAATGGCGCAAATTTTGCCCTCAATCCCCCTTTCTCCAAAGCCCCCCGGCACTAAAATCGCATCAACGCCCTCTAAATCCGTCTTTTCATTAAAATTCTCGCTATCCAGCCATTCAATATTGACTTGCGTATCCAAATGCGCGCCCGCATGGATTAAGGCTTCAATCAAGGATTTATAAGATTCTTTTAAGCTTAAATACTTGCCCACAAAACCAATTTTGACTTTGTGTTTAGGAGCGATAATCTTTTCTACTAAAGTGTTCCAAGCCGCCATTTTGGGGTGTAGTTTATTCAAATTAAAGCGTCTGGCAATGGGGGTTAAAATGCCTTCTTGCAAGAAAAGAATAGGGCATGCGTAAATGCTTTTAGTGTCTGTGGCGACAATCACGCTGTCTTGCTCCACATCGCAACTCAAAGCGATTTTATTTTTCAACTCTTTATCCAAAGGCTTAGGCGATCGCGCCAAAATGATTTGAGGGGTTACGCCAAGACGCCGTAATTCTTGGACGGAATGCTGCGTGGGTTTGGTTTTTAGCTCGTTAGTGGTTTGGATATAGGGGATCAAGGTTACATGCACATTGATGACTTTTTCATTCCCTAATTCCAGTTTAAGCTGGCGGATCGCTTCCAAATAAAACATGCCCTCCATATCGCCCACGGTTCCGCCCACTTCCACGATTAAAAAATCCAACCCCTTAGCCGCGCTTTTAATGCGCCTTTTGATTTCATCGGTTACATGGGGGACGATTTGAATGGTTTTGCCTAAATATTCCCCTTTCCTTTCGTTTTCTATCACGCTTGAAAAAATCTGCCCGGTAGTGAAATTATTCAACCTCGTTAAATTCCTGTTCAAAAAGCGTTCATAATGCCCAATGTCTAAATCCGTTTCAGCGCCATCGCTAGTCACAAACACTTCCCCATGCTCTAAAGGGCTCATGGTGCCTGGATCAATATTAATATAAGGATCGATCTTCAAAATAGAAACCTGGTAATTGCAATGCTGTAAAAGCGTAGCGATTGAAGAAGATGAAATCCCTTTCCCTAGAGAGCTTAACACGCCCCCTGTAACGAATATAAATTTGGCTCTATCCATAAGTTATTGCGTTCCTTTGATTTTTACTTCTTAAAATTGTAGTCTAAAAAGGGTTAAAAAGCTTTAAAAGAGGGCAAAAATTAAAGCGATTTCAAAAAAAAAAAAAAACAATTTCAGTTTCTTATTAGTTAGGTTTGATTAAAATAAAAAGCTTTTATGCGTTTAAACTTCATTGTCTTAAATTTTTTAAGAGCGATTTTAAAGTTCGTTGGCGTATAATATCCATTTTGAATGAACTGACTAAAAGGGTTTTAAATAATGGCTGAAAATTCTTTCAAAAATGTTTCTGCACAATCCAAAGTATTTTTCTTATTACCAGTTAAAACCCTGTTTCTTTTAGGAGGCGTTTTTAGCGCGTTTTTCATCCTTATTGCTGGCTTGGTTTTTTTTGATTATGCTAATTCAATGGACCATGCGATTTTTAGCTTGATGCGTTCAAATTCTTCTAACCCTATTTTAGATCAAACGCTCCGACGCGTTGTTTTTTTAGGTTCTTCTCAATTCGTGTTACCTTTGAGCTTGTTGGTGGGGGTGTTTTTAAGCCTGTATCGCAGAAATTTAGCGCTTGGGGTGTGGTTTGTGCTAAGCGTGATCTTATTTGAAGCCCTTTTGGAATCTTTAAAACATCTTTTGGCGCATTCCATTCAGTGGCTTTCGCACAGCGCTAATTTCCCTAGCGCTATTGCGCTTTCTTTGACGCTATTTTATGGGTTGCTTGTTTTATTGATACCCCATTTGATCACGCATCAAATATTTCAAAACATTCTTTCTTGTAGTTTGCTTGGTTTGATTCTTTTAATAGACTTAGCGCTGATTGTTTTAGGGGTGTCTTTTAGCAGTGTTTTAGGAGGGGTTTGTTTAGGGGCGTTAGGGGCTTGTTTTTCCATAGGGATTTATTTGAGCGTGTTCCAAAAGATCTAAGCGAACGGCTTAAAAGAATAAAAATTTTATCAAGGTTTTAATATTGGATTTAAAGGTATTATTGCAACGGATTGTTGATTTTTTCATCAAGCTCAATAAAAAGCAAAAAATCGCCCTGATTGCAGCTGGGGTTTTAATCACGGCTTTGCTCGTGTTTTTGTTGCTCTATCCCTTTAAAGAAAAAAACTACACGCAAGGGGGTTATGGGGTTTTATTTGAAGGTTTAGACTCTAGCGATAACGCTTTAATCTTGCAGCACCTCCAGCAAAACCAAATCCCTTATAAAGTCTCAAGAGATGACACCATTCTTATCCCTAAAGATAAAGTGTATGAAGAAAGGATCACGCTGGCTTCTCAAGGGATCCCTAAAACGAGTAAAGTGGGCTTTGAAATCTTTGACACTAAAGACTTTGGGGCGACTGATTTTGATCAGAACATCAAACTCATTCGCGCCATTGAGGGGGAATTGTCGCGCACGATTGAAAGTTTAAACCCCATTTTGAAAGCCAATGTGCATATTGCAATCCCTAAAGACAGCGTGTTTGTGGCTAAAGAAGTGCCTCCTAGTGCTTCGGTGATGCTCAAACTCAAGCCTGACATGAAGCTTTCACCCACTCAAATTTTAGGGATTAAAAATTTAATCGCTGCAGCTGTGCCTAAACTCACGATAGAAAATGTGAAAATCGTGAATGAAAACGGCGAATCAATAGGCGAGGGCGATATACTAGAAAACTCCAAAGAATTAGCCCTAGAGCAATTGCATTACAAACAAAATTTTGAAAACATTTTAGAGAATAAGATTGTCAATATCTTAGCCCCTATTGTGGGGGGTAAAAACAAGGTGGTCGCAAGGGTCAATGCGGAGTTTGATTTCAGCCAAAAGAAAAGCACTAAAGAGACTTTTGATCCCAATAATGTTGTAAGGAGCGAGCAAAATTTAGAAGAAAAAAAAGAAGGCGCTCCTAAAAAACAAGTCGGCGGCGTGCCTGGGGTTGTGAGCAATATCGGGCCTGTGCAAGGATTGAAAGACAATAAAGAGCCAGAAAAATACGAAAAGTCTCAAAACACGACCAATTATGAAGTGGGTAAAACCATTAGCGAGATTAAGGGCGAGTTTGGCACTTTAGTGCGTTTGAATGCGGCGGTTGTGGTGGATGGCAGGTATAAAATCGCGCTTAAAGATGGGGCAAACACTTTAGAATACGAGCCCTTGAGCGATGAATCGCTTCAAAAAATCAACGCTCTAGTGAAACAAGCCATTGGCTATAATCAAAATAGAGGCGATGATGTGGCGGTGAGCAATTTTGAGTTTAACCCTATGGCGCCTGTGATTGATAATGCTACTTTGAGCGAAAAAATCATGCACAAAACTCAAAAAATCTTAGGCTCATTCACGCCTTTAATCAAGTATATTTTAGTGTTTATAGTGCTATTTATTTTCTATAAAAAAGTGATTGTGCCTTTCAGCGAGCGCATGCTAGAAGTGGTGCCTGATGAAGATAAGGAAGTGAAATCCATGTTTGAAGAAATGGATGAAGAAGAAGATGAATTGAACAAACTGGGCGATTTGAGGAAAAAAGTAGAAGATCAATTAGGGCTTAATGCAACCTTTAGCGAAGAAGAAGTAAGATACGAAATTATTTTAGAAAAGATTAGAGGGATCCTTAAAGAACGCCCTGATGAAATCGCCACGCTCTTTAAACTCCTAATCAAAGATGAAATCTCTTCAGACAGCGCGAAAGGTTAAAAAAGGTTAAAAATGGCAACCAAGCTTACCCCCAAACAAAAGGCTCAATTAGACGAACTTTCCATGAGTGAAAAAATCGCTATTTTACTCATTCAAGTGGGCGAAGACACCACAGGCGAGATTTTAAGGCATTTAGACATTGACTCTATTACAGAGATTTCTAAGCAAATCGTGCAATTAAACGGCACGGACAAGCAAATCGGCGCGGCGGTTTTAGAGGAATTTTTTGCGATTTTCCAGTCTAACCAATACATCAATACCGGCGGTTTAGAATACGCTAGAGAGCTTTTAACCAGGACTTTAGGGAGCGAAGAAGCCAGAAAAGTGATGGACAAACTCACTAAAAGCTTGCAAACGCAAAAAAACTTCGCTTATTTAGGCAAAATCAAGCCCCAACAACTCGCTGATTTCATCATTAACGAACACCCTCAAACCATTGCCTTGATTTTAGCCCACATGGAAGCCCCTAATGCGGCTGAGACTTTGAGCTATTTCCCTGATGAAATGAAAGCGGAAATCTCCATTAGAATGGCGAATTTAGGCGAAATATCGCCCCAAGTGGTTAAAAGGGTTTCCACGGTGTTAGAAAACAAACTAGAATCGCTCACCAGTTATAAAATTGAAGTGGGCGGTTTGAGAGCGGTGGCTGAAATCTTTAACCGCTTGGGCCAAAAGAGCGCTAAAACCACGCTCGCTCGCATTGAAAGCGTGGATAACAAACTCGCCGGCGCGATTAAAGAGATGATGTTCACTTTTGAAGACATTGTGAAATTGGACAATTTCGCTATCAGAGAGATTTTGAAAGTAGCGGACAAAAAAGACTTGTCTTTAGCCTTAAAAACTTCCACGAAAGATTTAACCGATAAATTCTTAAACAACATGAGCAGTAGGGCTGCAGAGCAATTTGTAGAAGAAATGCAATATTTAGGGGCGGTTAAAATCAAAGATGTGGATGTGGCCCAAAGAAAGATCATTGAAATCGTGCAGAGCTTGCAAGAAAAAGGCGTGATCCAAACCGGTGAAGAGGAAGATGTCATTGAATAGCCGTAAAAACTTGATCCAAAAAGATCATTTGAATAAGCATGACATTCAAAAATACGAATTTAAGAGCATGGCAAATTTACCTCCTAAAACTAATCCTAATGGCGCGTCTTTAGAAACGCCTAACCTAGAAGAGCCTTTGGAAAAAAAAGCGATAGAAAACGATTTGATTGATTGCTTATTGAAAAAAACCGATGAGCTTTCAAGCCATTTAGTGAAATTGCAAATGCAATTTGAAAAAGCTCAAGAAGAGAGCAAAGCTTTGATTGAAAACGCTAAAAACGACGGCTATAAAATCGGCTTTAAAGAGGGCGAAGAAAAAATGCGTAACGAACTCACTCACAGCGTGAATGAAGAAAAGAACCAGCTTTTGCATGCAATCAGCGCTTTAGATGAAAAAATGAAAAGCTCAGAAAATCATTTAATGGCTTTAGAAAAGGAGTTGAGCGCGATTGCGATAGATATAGCTAAAGAAGTGATCCTTAAAGAAGTGGAAGACAACAGCCAAAAAGTAGCCCTCGCTTTAGCTGAAGAGCTTTTAAAAAACGTTTTAGACGCAACGGATATTCATTTAAAAGTCAATCCCTTGGATTACCCTTATTTAAACGAGCGTTTGCAAAACGCTTCTAAAATCAAATTGGAGAGCAATGAAGCTATTTCTAAAGGAGGCGTTATGATCACTAGCTCTAACGGGAGCCTTGATGGGAATTTGATGGAGCGCTTTAAAACGCTCAAAGAAAGCGTGTTGGAAAATTTTAAGGTGTGATTTTGCAAAATAAAACTTTTGATTTAAACCCTAATGATATTGCAGGCTTGGAGTTGGTGTGTCAAACGCTGCGGAATCGTATTTTAGAAGTGGTGAGCGCTAATGGGGGGCATTTAAGCTCTTCTTTAGGGGCTGTGGAGCTGATTGTAGGCATGCATGCCTTATTTGATTGCCAAAAAAACCCTTTCATTTTTGACACTTCGCACCAAGCTTACGCCCACAAGCTTTTAACCGGGCGTTTTGAAAGCTTTAGCACTTTAAGGCAATTTCAAGGTTTGAGCGGCTTTACTAAACCCAGCGAGAGCGCATACGATTATTTCATTGCCGGGCATAGTTCCACTTCGGTGTCCATAGGCGTTGGGGTGGCTAAAGCTTTTTGTTTGAAACAGGCGTTAGGCATGCCCATAGCTTTACTAGGCGATGGGAGTATTAGCGCGGGGATTTTTTATGAAGCCTTAAACGAACTGGGCGATAGGAAATACCCCATGATCATGATTTTGAACGATAATGAAATGAGTATCAGCACGCCTATTGGAGCCTTATCCAAAGCCCTTAGCCAGCTGATGAAAGGCCCGTTTTATCAGTCTTTCCGCTCTAAAGTTAAAAAAATCTTAAGCACCTTACCTGAAAGCGTGAATTACTTAGCGAGCCGTTTTGAAGAATCTTTCAAGCTCATCACCCCGGGCGTGTTTTTTGAAGAATTAGGCATTAACTATATAGGGCCTATTAATGGGCATGATTTGAATGCGATTATTGAAACCTTGAAATTAGCCAAAGAGCTTAAAGAGCCGGTGCTAATCCATGCGCAAACCTTAAAGGGCAAAGGCTATAAAATCGCTGAAGGGCGGTATGAAAAATGGCATGGGGTGGGGCCTTTTGATTTGGATACCGGCTTGTCTAAAAAATCCAAAAGCGCGATTTTATCGCCCACTGAAGCGTATTCTAACACCCTTTTAGAATTAGCCAAAAAAGATGAAAAAATCGTAGGCGTAACTGCGGCGATGCCTAGCGGCACAGGATTAGACAAACTCATTGACGCTTACCCTTTGCGCTTTTTTGATGTCGCTATCGCTGAACAACACGCCTTAACTTCTAGCAGCGCTATGGCTAAAGAGGGGTTTAAACCTTTTGTGAGTATCTATTCTACTTTTTTGCAAAGGGCTTATGATTCCATTGTGCATGACGCTTGCATTTCTAGCTTGCCGATTAAATTAGCCATTGATAGGGCTGGGATTGTGGGCGAAGATGGCGAAACGCACCAAGGGCTTTTAGATGTGTCGTATTTGCGCTCTATCCCCAACATGGTCATTTTTGCCCCACGAGATAATGAGACTTTAAAAAACGCCGTGCGTTTTGCCAATGAACATCATTCAAGCCCTTGCGCGTTCCGCTACCCTAGGGGGTCGTTTGCGTTAAAAGAGGGGGTTTTTGAGCCTAGCGGTTTTGTTTTAGGGCAAAGCGAATTATTGAAAAAAGAGGGCGAAATTTTACTCATTGGCTATGGTAATGGCGTGGGGCGGGCGCATTTAGTCCAACTGGCTTTAAAAGAAAAAAACATAGAGTGCGCGCTGTTGGATCTCAGGTTTTTAAAGCCCTTAGATCAAAATTTAAGCGCCATCATTGCCCCTTATCAAAAGCTCTATGTTTTTAGCGATAATTACAAGCTTGGGGGGGTGGCTAGCGCGATTTTAGAGTTTTTGAGCGAACAAAATATTTTAAAGCCTGTTAAAAGCTTTGAAATCATTGACGAATTTATCATGCATGGGAACACCGCTTTAGTGGAAAAATCCTTAGGCTTAGACACGGAGAGTTTGACTGACGCTATTTTAAAAGATTTAGGACAAGAGAGATGAAAGAAAAGACGCCTACGCCAATGAAAAATATCCGCAATTTTTCCATTATCGCTCACATTGACCATGGTAAAAGCACTTTAGCGGATTGTTTGATTTCTGAATGCAACGCTATCAGCAACAGAGAAATGACGAGCCAAGTGATGGACACTATGGATATTGAAAAAGAAAGGGGCATTACGATTAAGGCTCAAAGCGTGCGCTTAAATTACACTTTTAAGGGGGAGGATTATGTGTTAAACCTCATTGACACCCCAGGGCATGTGGATTTTAGTTATGAAGTGTCGCGCTCTTTGTGTTCGTGCGAAGGGGCGTTATTGGTGGTGGATGCCACTCAAGGCGTGGAAGCGCAAACCATTGCGAATGTTTATATCGCTTTAGATAACAATTTAGAAATTTTACCGGTGATCAATAAAATTGATTTGCCGAATGCGAATGTTTTAGAGGTCAAACAGGATATAGAAGACACGATAGGGATTGATTGCTCTAATGCTAATGAAGTGAGCGCTAAAGCTAAGCTTGGCATTAAAGATTTGTTAGAAAAAATCATTACAACCATTCCTGCCCCTAGCGGTGATCCTAACGCTCCCTTAAAAGCGCTCATTTATGATTCATGGTTTGACAATTATTTAGGGGCGCTAGCGTTGGTGCGTATCATGGATGGGAGCATCAACACTGAGCAAGAAATTTTAGTGATGGGAACGGGTAAAAAACATGGCGTTTTAGGGCTATACTACCCTAACCCTTTGAAAAAAATCCCTACTAAAAGTTTAGAATGCGGCGAGATTGGCATTGTGAGTTTGGGGCTAAAAAGCGTTACGGATATTGCGGTGGGTGATACGCTCACAGACGCTAAAAACCCTACCCCTAAACCCATTGAAGGCTTTATGCCGGCTAAACCCTTTGTTTTTGCGGGGCTTTACCCTATAGAAACGGACCGGTTTGAAGATTTAAGGGAAGCGTTATTGAAACTCCAGCTTAACGATTGCGCTTTAAATTTTGAGCCTGAAAGCTCTGTGGCGCTTGGCTTTGGCTTTAGGGTGGGCTTTTTAGGGCTATTGCACATGGAAGTGATTAAAGAAAGGCTGGAGAGGGAATTTGGCCTTAACCTCATCGCTACCGCTCCCACGGTGGTGTATGAAGTGCATTTGACGGATAATATCATCAAATACGTCCAAAACCCTAGCGAATTGCCCCCTGAAAACCATATCGCTTGCATCAAAGAGCCTTTTGTGAGAGCGACGATCATCACGCCGAGTGAATTTTTGGGTAATTTAATGCAGTTATTGAACAATAAAAGAGGCATTCAAGAAAAAATGGAATATTTGAACCAATCTCGTGTCATGCTCACTTATTCCTTGCCGAGCAACGAAATTGTGATGGATTTTTATGACAAGCTCAAATCTTGCACTAAAGGGTATGCGAGCTTTGATTATGAGCCGATAGAAAACAGAGAGGCCCATTTAGTGAAGTTGGATGTGAGAGTGGCAGGCGATGTGGTGGATGCGCTTTCTATCATCATAGATAAAAACAAGGCGTATGAAAAGGGGCGAGCTTTAGTGGAAACGATGAAAGAGCTTATCCCAAGACAGCTTTTTGAAGTCGCTATCCAAGCGAGCGTGGGGAATAAGATCATCGCCAGAGAGACGATTAAATCTGTCGGTAAGAATGTAACGGCTAAGTGCTATGGGGGCGATATTACACGAAAAAGAAAACTCTTAGAAAAGCAAAAAGAGGGCAAGAAACGCATGAAAGCTATCGGTAAGGTGGAGCTTCCCCAAGAAGCGTTTTTGGCGATATTAAAGATTGATTAGGGCGTTTAGCTTCTATGGCAAAACATAAGAACTATGAAATTTTAAATCTCATAGGCTATGCTTTGGCAAAATTTGATAATGATTTTATTAAAGAATTTGGCTTTTCTACTAAAAATGCTTTTTTTGAATATTGCGTCCAAATTGGCCTAGCTGACACGACTGGCGTTATCAAAAATCGCATGGATTTATTTGATTATTTTTTTCCTAACAAACGCAAAGGTTGGTGGCAAAAAGGTGATGCCTATATCCATAGAAAATTATGGATTGATAGTTTGCTTGAAAAAGAAAGCGTTAAGGGTTTTAGCCATATTGTGAAATTGTTTTTGCAAGAACAATACGGCGTCAAAGATTTAGGCATTACCCCTAACGCTTACCTCAAAACCCGCTATAAAAGCATGCAAGAAACAGGTTTGGAAGCCGAATTATATTTCTTAAACCACTATAAAAACATCAAAATATTCTCTTGTGGGCATTTAAAAGACATGCGTCTTTTTGGCGATGGGTATGACTTCTATATTCAAACCAACAAGCAAGCGTTTTTAGTGGAAGTTAAGGGGATTAGAGAAAAGCAAGGGACATTGAGATTGACCCAAAAAGAATACGAACAAGCACAAACTTATAGCCATGATTATGTGCTTGTAGTGGTATTGAATTTAAGTGAAAAACCCCATCTTTTATCCATTGCTAACCCCTTAAAACATTTAGAGTTTAAGGCATGCGAGAGAAAGCAAAAAAGCATTTTGGAATACCACTTAATAGGGCAAATAAAATAGCTTTACAAAGAGTTTGTCGCAACTCCAACACTATAAAGAGAATTGGCAAATTTTGATTGACTTGGCGTTGGAGTAAAAATATAAAATTACATTTATAAATAAAAAAAGACCTCTTTAGATATGGTGTTGGTTATGCTAAAAGGGCATAATCAAATTACAAAAAAAACGACTTGCTAAAGCTTAGTGGAAGCAGAAAGAAATTTTTACAAGCTTTTAGAATGGCTCTATCTTAAAATGGACGCTGATAATAAAGTGGATAATAAAAAAGCTTGATTTTAATGGGGTGATAAAAGCACTAAGGGAATTAGAGATCAAGCCGACACTCTCTAACCATTACAGAAACGGCTATAGCGTCTCAAACCTTAATGGGATTAGATCCTATCACAAACGAGTTTAAAACACAAAAGCCACAACGAACTGAACAATAAAAAAGAAAAAATAAACATGCAAACACATGCATGCATAGAAATTTTTCACAAGTTAAAGAGGCAAAAGAAATTTTTGAAGACTCGCAAGCCAAAAACAATCCTAAACCATTCGCTCTTAAGCTTTTGTAGCGAGTTTGTTGATCGCTTCAGCGTTCATGTCATCTTGATGGGTTTTTAGCACTTTAGAATACATGTCCAAAAAGCGGTTGATTTCAATCAAAGCACTCATCTCACGCACTGCATTGACATTGCTTTTTTCTAGCATGTATTGTTTTAACGCGCCAGAGTCAGAGACTTGATGGATGCCTTCGCCCTGATAGGTATAAAGGTTTTGCCCTATCTTTTTAAGGTTTTTAGGTTCGCTAAAACTCACTAAAGCTAACGCGCCCGCTTGAATTTGGGCTTCATTATCCCTAAAAGTGATTCCACCATTTTGATCCACTTCAATTTCAGCGTCAGGCATGAGCATGATCCCTCCTTTTTCGTTCAAGCCAGAGCGTGAAAGCACCTTAAAGCCATTAAGAGTAACTAAAAAGCCGTCTTTATCCACGCTGAAATGCCCGTCTCTGGTATAAGCGACGCCCTCATTAGTTTGTATCGCAAAATAGAGGTTAGGGCTTGTTAGGGCAAAATCCAGGGGGTTATGCGTTTCTTCAAACGCGCCAAGACTCCTATCCGTATAGATTTCTGATAAAATAGGCACACGATTGAGGTTGCGGTTTAGATACTTCGCGCTCGCTTTGGTTTGATCTTCTAAGGGCAGTTGCTCTCGGTATTGTTGGTAAAGCCTTAAAAAATCGCCTGTAATCGCATCGTCTCTTTTAAAGCCATTAGTGTTTAAATTAGCTAAATTATTAGAGGTTAAATCCAAGCGGTTAAATTGTGTCGCCATAGCCCCTGTGGCCGCATAATACCCATTTTGCATGCAAGAATCCTTTTAAAAGGAAAAATTATAGCAAAAATTAAATAAAAACAGATTCATTCCAAATAGGTTTTTTTAGGGAATATGATAACCATAACCATAAAGATAACAATACTAAACATGACATAGCCCACAAACCCCGCTTCAAAACCATGCTGTTTGAACTCTAACGCTACATAACTCGCGCTCCCTCCAAAAAGCGCATTGGCGATCGCATAGGCTAGACCCACGCCAAGCGCTCGCACATGTTCAGGGAATAATTCCGCCTTAATGACCCCAGCAATGCAAGTGTAAAAACTCATGCTGCTCAATGCGAGTATTTCATAAAATAGGGCTTCATACACGCTAGTGGCATGCTTGATACCATAAAAGACAACAGGCGTTACAATAAGCCCTGTGATAGCAAAAACCATCAGCATTTGGGTGCGTTTGATTTTATCCGCAAGCATCCCGCATAAGGGCTGTAAGAAGATGAAATAAGAGAGCGCTAAAAGCATGATAAAACTGCTTTCTTTAGGGCTGAATGATGAGCTGTTGGTTAAAAAGATTTTTAAATACACCGTAAAAGTATAAAAACACAAACTCCCTCCCATAGTTAGCCCAAAGACTATCATTAAGGCTTTTTTATGGTTGAGCAATTCCTTTAAACTGCCTCTTTGGGTTTCTTCTTTAATGGTGGTTTTGGGAGTTGTTTTACTATCCATGGTTTCTTCCATGATATTTCTTAAAAAGAGCGAGAGTAGGGCTAATATACCCCCTAAAGCGAATAAATAACGCCAAGCAAACGCACTGATTTGCTCATGCGTGTAAATGTTTTCAACAATAAAGAGTGAAAAAATAGCTAAGAGCTGCCCTCCAACTAAAGTTACATATTGAAAAGAGCCATAAAAACCTTTTTTACCATTCCTGCCTAATTCAGAGAGGTAAGTAGCGACCACGCCATATTCTCCTCCCACGCTAAAGCCCTGTAAAAGCCTGGCTAATAATAAAAACAAGAACGCCCATTCCCCTACGATTTCTTTAGTGGGGAGCAATGCGAGCATGAAAGAACCTAGCGCCATAAGGATAATGGAATACACCATAGAAGTTTTACGCCCCTTTTTATCCCCCAATTTACCAAAAAACAAACTCCCCAAAGGGCGCATGAAAAACCCTAGCATGAAAACCAAAAAAGCTGAGATGAGCGCTAAAGTGGGGTCGTTCGTGTGGGTAAATTCCTTAGCAAAATAAGGCGCTAAGAACGCATAAGCGTAAAAGTCATACCATTCCACTAAATTACCTGAACTAGCGGCTAAAAGGGATTTTAAGGGTTTTTTGGTGGCGGGTTGGGGGTTCATGGCTATCCTTGAATATGAAATTTTTAGGTAATTTTACTAGGAGTTAGGGAAACCACAGATAATATTTGATTAATAGATGAAAGGTTGGTATCGTTTGTATCATTGAGAAAAGTTTTTGTTTTTAATGAAGGATTGATAATAAAGTCTAAAAAATGCGCAAAGGCATTTTTAAAATCAATCATAAAAAGCTTGCGAAAAGCAGGCGGTAACTTTTTAAAAATTAAAAATAATGTTTTTATTGCCAACGTTCAATGAAAACAAAGCCTAAAAATTTTGCAAAATCTCTCTGTTGCCTTTGGCGTTTCTTGGGGATAAAAAGCCTTGAGCTTCTAATTCGTCAGTAATGGTGGCGGCTTGGTTGTAGCCGATTTTTAATTGGCGTTGTAAAAAACTCGTAGAAGTGATCTTTTTTTCTAAAATCACCGCTTTAGCCCTTTCTAGAATGTCATCGCCTTGATAGTTAGGGGTGTCTAAAGGCATGCGCGATTCTTCTAGCAAGAAATCTTTATCGTATTCCACTTCTTTTTGGGCTTTAATAAAATCCACGATTTTTTTGATTTCATCTTCAGTGGCAAAGGGGGCATGCAAGCGCACTAACCCGTTTGTTCCTGGGGGAGTAAAGAGCATATCGCCTCTTCCTAACAAGCTTTGCGCCCCATCGGTGTCTAAAATCACTTTAGAATCAATTTTAGTGCCTACCCTAAAACTCACCCTTGAAGGCAAGTTGGTTTTAATCAAGCCGGTTACGACATCCACGCTTGGGCGTTGGGTCGCTACAATGAGGTGCAAGCCGCTCGCTCGCCCCATTTGAGCGATTCTAGCGATAGGAAACTCCGCTTCTTTGCCCCCTGTCATCATCAAATCCGCTAATTCATCAATCACCACAATCAAATAGGGGAACGCTTCAACGCCGTTATTTGGGGCTTGCTCGTTATAGGAATCAATGGTTTTAACCTTGTATTCGCTCATTAAAGAGTATCGGCGCTCCATTTCTTTAGCCACGCTTTGCAAAGCCCCGATAGCTTTTTTAGGGTCGGTGATAATGGGCGTGAGTAAATGAGGGATGTCCGCATAAATGCTAAATTCTACCATTTTGGGATCTATCATCACTAATTTGAGTTGATCGGGGGGGTTTTTATAAAGTAAGGATAAAATCATCGCATTCACGCCCACGCTCTTACCGCTTCCTGTCGTGCCGGCGATGAGCAAGTGGGGGAGCTTTTTTAAATCCGTGATGAAAGGGTTACCTACAATGTCTTTGCCTAAAGCTAGAGTTAAGGGCGAGCTGGATTTTTGAAACAATTCGCTTTCTAAAATTTCTCTTAAATAAATAATTTGGCTCTGGCTGTTAGGGATTTCAATGCCAACGACATCTTTACCTTTAATAGGGGCTTGAATGCGAATGGATTCAGCGCATAAAGTCATCGCTAAATCATCGCTCAAGCCTAAAATACGGCTCACCTTAACGCTAGGGGCTGGGCGGAATTCAAAAGTGGTTACAATAGGGCCTGAATAAGTGCGGATAATATCGCCATCAATTTTAAAGGTGCGCAGTTTGCTCAATAAATCCTGGATTTTTTGGTCAATCTCGTTTTCGTCTAAAGAAGTGTCTTTCAAACAAACCGCATTCAATAATTGCGTGGTGGGAAGCTCATAATCTTTGGGTTTTTGCACTTCGCCATAATCTAACCCGTCTAATATCTCTTTATTTTCGCTCAATTCTTTAACCATAACGGGTTTTTTAGCGCTTGTGGGGGTTAGTGGGCTAAAGCTTGGAGCGTTTTGCGTTTCTTTTTCTTCTTCTTTGAGATTTTCTTTTTCTTCTATATTTTCTTTTATCATTTCTTCTTGCACGTTTTCTTGTGGGCTTTCTTCTTTTTTAGGGTGATTGGGGGTTTTTTGGTTTTCTGTTTTGTCATGATTTTCTGTGTTGGGTGCAGGTGCGGACATGACGGGTGTGGGTGTGGTGGGTGCAAGAGTTTCTTTTGTGGGCATGGGTTCTCTTTCTTTGGTTTCTTGCTTAGGTTCTTTTAAAGGGGGGTTAGTGGGGTTAGTCAAATCATCAAATCGGTTTCTTTTAGGGTAAATGGTGTAATGGGTAGGGGGGTGAGGGGAAATTTGAACCAAGCCTTCTTGCGGCTCTAAATCGTTTAAAGTCGTGTTATAGGGGGTAGGGATCGCTAAAAACGATTCTTCGTTAGGGGTGTTGTGGTTTTCATCAATAAGGTTTTCTTTAAGGTTTTCTTTAAGGTTTTCTTTAAGGTTTTCTTTTTCTTTGTCGTTGTTAGTTTCTTTTTTTTGAGCGTCTAATGGGGTGTTTTCAAAACTCTCTTTTTTTGGGCTAAAATTAGGGCTAAAGGCTTGTAAGCATTGTTTGTAAATCTCTTTTAAAAGGTTTTGTGTTTTGTTCATATAAGGATAAAAAACGCTTTTAGGGGGTAGTTTGAATAAAATCAAATAAGAAATAACTACCATAAGCGTTATCAGCGCATAAAGCCCAAAGTCCCCTATAAAAGGGCGTAAAAACAAACGCGCGCTGTTGCCGATTTCCCCTTGATTTAATAGGCTAGATTGTAAAAAAAGCAAAGATAAAATGCCTAATAGATGCCCTAAAGTTTTTTCTAAAACGATTTCTGTAAAAGGGTTTTTAGTCTTGTATAAAAGGAATAAAACCCATGCTAAATAGGGTAAATTAATGAATGAAAGATACCCAAAATATTTTTTATTGAGTGCGGCAAACCACACCCCAAAACGCCCCACTAAACCGCTATTACCCAGCCATGAAGATAGGGTTAAAAACGCTAATAAAACCCCTATGATTAAAGCCAAATAAAGTTTTTTAGATTTCATCGGTTGCACATGTCTTTAAAAGAGCAATACTCACAATCTTTAACTTCTAAAGTTTTTTCAAAATCAATTTCTTGCTTGAGCTTGGGGATAAGAGAATATTCCAAATGATCCATTTTAGCCTGTAAAACAAGCTCGTCTTCTTCTAGCAACTCGCCCTTTCTCAAATCATAAAAAAAGGCTTTTATAGGCTCTTTGTAACCCAGATTTTTAAGGGCAAACGCATAGATGGCCATTTGATAATCGGTGCTGATTTGAGCGATTTCTATGGGGCTTAAGCCTCCTCTTTGTGTTTTACTCATGTTGTCTAATCTCAAATCGCTTTTGAATTTGTAATCCAATAAAATAATCTCATTGTCAGCCGTTTTGTCAATTCTGTCTATACGCCCCTTAAAAACAACGCCTTGAATAATCGTTTCAAAGCTTTTTTCAAGATCAAGGATTTTGATTCTTGCCTTAAAGCGTTCTTTTTCTTTAAGATAAAAAGCCTGGATTTTTTTGAGCGCTATAAGAGTGTCTAAACGCTCTTTAGGGGTAATGTTTTCTCTTGTTTCTAAGAGCCAAATGAGCCTCTCTTCTAACGCATGGGGGTTTTTATCTTTTTCATAAGCCTCTTTTAAAAGTTCATGGAGCAAACTGCCCACAGCGCTATTATTTTCATCTTTAGGGCTTTCTTTGAATCGCTTCATGTAGTGGTAGTAAAAACGGCGCTTGCAAGTTAAAAAAGCGTTCAATGAGCTAGCGCTAAAGCTAAAATCTTTAAGGATAGCGGCTTTGATTTCTTCTTCTTGGTAGTCTTTTAAAGGACTTGGTGCAAAAAGCGTGTAAGCGTCTTTGATAGGCTCTGTATGCAAATTTAATTCCAAAAGCATGTTAGAGGCTTTTGAAGTTTCGCTCTCTATATAAGAAAGTGTTATTTCTTTAGAGTTTTTAAAGAGCTGGTAGTAATAATGTTTTTGCAAATTTTTCTTATCCAATAAAGTGGGGAGGTTGAGCGATTGTCTTAAAGCGGAGTTTAAAAACAAATCGCAATCTTTAAGGCTTGGCACGCATGTTTCATTGAAATCCGCAACCACTATTTTATCAAATTGCATGCCCCTTGTTTCTAAAGTGTCCATGACTCGTATTTTGCCCCCACTAGAATCGTCTAAGCGGAAATTGGCTTCAAATTCTTGCAAATACAAATGCAATAAATCTTTAAGGCTGTAGTTTTTAAGCGTGTCTTTTAAAAGATGATACTGGTGCATGATTTGAGAATGCGCTTCTTTTAAGGGCGCTTTTTCTTTAGAGCTTTGTTGTTCTAAAAGCGGGAGTGTGAGATTTTCTAAGTCCAATAACGCAGATCCGCTTAAATTAAAATCGCTTGTTTGTAAATCTTCTAAGATTTTGACAAGCTCTGTATAATAAGGGCTGTTTTTAGCCCCTAAGCCCATAGCGAAATTCAAATTGTTGTTTTTGTCTAAGAGTTTTAAAAAAGGCAAAAAATTCGCATTAGGCGTGATGATCGCCATTTTATTAGGGTCGTTATCTTTTTGCAAATACTCTTCTATGGTTTGTAAAACTAAAGCGCTTTGTTTTAAATAGCTGGAGTTGGCATAAAGCTTTGGCTCTATTTTTTGGCGCTTGGGTGTCTGGGAGAGGATCTTTTGGGTTTTAAAATCTATAGAATAATCGCAATCTGTCTCTAATTTGAGATTGAGAAATTCCAAGAATTTTTGGTTGTATTTGTCGCAAGATAGGTGTAAAGTGATAGGCACTAACTCCGCCACTTCTAATAGGCATTGTCTTTCAAAAACGCTCATAAAGCCGTCTAAATGCCATTCAATGGAGGAAAAATGCTCAAAAAATTCTTTTAAAATCGTGGGCTTTTTTTGCATGATTTTGTCGTAAAAGCCTAATTCTTCTAGCTTTTTAACATAGCGATCATAAATCATTTCTAAGACTTCTAAATGCTTTTCATAATCCAAATAAATGTCTTTAGAAGAAAGTTCATTGAGTTTGATGCAAGCAGAGCTTAACTCATCAAACAAATCAAACAAAAAAGAAGTGCTTTCCAAATACCCCAAAAAGCTGTTTTCAAAAAGTAAAAGCCCTTCAAGAATGGATTTTTTTTCTTTAGCGATGGCTTTAATGGTGTCTATCATTAAAATTTGGCGTGCGCTGTTAGGGATTTTCTTTTGATTAGGGATGTAAAAAGCCTGTTCAAAAAAACTCCCCATGCTCATTGTGCTAGGCAAAAACCCTTCGCCTTGCTCTAAATAGAAATGTTTTAAACGCCTGGTGGAGCTAAAAACAAACAAGGGGGATTTTTCTAAAAAAAGTTTTTCTAAATTCATGCGTTGAGTAACCTTTTAGCTTGAGCGATAACGTTTTCAACGCTAAAGCCAAATTTTTCAAAGAGTTTATCGCCCTTTGCCGAACTCCCAAAAGAATCCATGCCAACGATTTTATCCGCAAAACGATACCACTCTATCGCGCGGCTCGCTTCAATGACTAAGACTTTACCCTTAAAGAGTTCTTTAAAATAGCTTTCATCTTGCTCTATCAATAAATCAAAGCATGGCGCACTCACCACTTGAGTGGGGATATTTTCTCGCTCTAAAATTTTAGCACTCTCTAAAGCCAAAGAGACTTCGCTCCCGCTCGCAACAAGCGTGATAATGGGATCTTTAGCATCATGTTTAACATACGCCCCTTTTAAAACCTGCTCTTTAGAAACCTCATCAAGCACGGGCAAATTCTGGCGCGATAAAATAAGAGTGCTAGGAGCGTTCAAACTTAACGCTACTTGCATGCAAGCCGTATTTTCAAAAGCGTCGCTAGGCCTGAAAGCATAGAAGTTGGGCAAAGCGCGTAAATGGCTCAATTGCTCTATGGGCTGGTGCGTCGCCCCGTCTTCGCCCACCCCAATGCTGTCATGCGTGAAGATAAAAAGGGCTTTCAGTTTCATTAAAGCGCTCAAACGCATGCTGGGCATTAAATAATCGCTAAACACAAAAAAGGTTGCGCAAAAAGGCACAAACAAGCCATACGCCGCTAAAGCGTTAGTGATAGCCCCCATGGCATGCTCTCTGATCCCAAAATGCAAGTTTTGCCCTAAAGGGAAATCGCCAGAGTGTTTTAAATGCGTGTTATTGGATGGGGCTAAATCCGCGCTCCCTCCTAAAAAGCCCTCGCATTCTTTAGCGATAGCGTTTAAAATCATGCCGTTACTCACTCTCGTGGCTAGAGATTCGCCTTTTTTAAAGGTGGGGTAATGGATGGCGCTAAAATCAAAATCCTTTAACGCATGGATTTTTTCTTTTGTTTTAGGGCTTAAGGATTTTTCCCATAAGGCCTCTAAGCTAACGCCCCTAACTTTCACTTCTTCAAAATGCATTTTGTTTTTTGGACTAATGATAAAGCTTTCATCAGGGTTGATTTGAGCGTTTTCTTTGGATTGTTTTAACACTTCTTTATTTAAAGGCGAGCCATGCGTTTTTTCACTCCCCTCTAAACCAATAGCCCCCTTACCAATGATCGTATGAGCGATTAAAAGCGTGGGTTTATGGGATTTTTTGGCTTCTTCTAAAGCGTTGTGAATCGCTTGATAGTCATGCCCATCGCATTCTAGCACTTCCCAATTTTGCGCTAAAAAACGCGTTTTAATCTGTTCGCTAAAACTAATATTAATAGCGCCTTCAATGCTAATTTGGTTGCTGTCATAAATCACAATGAGATTATCAAGGCGAAAGTGCCCGGCCAAAGAAGCGCTCTCATAACTAATGCCTTCTTGCAAATCCCCATCCCCACACAAGCAATAGACTTTATGAGAAACCGCTTCTTTATCTAAAAGGGTTTGAGCGTATTGGCTCGCCATGCTAAAGCCCACAGCGTTAGCAAAACCTTGCCCCAAAGGGCCTGTGGTGATTTCAATGCCTTCGGTGTGGTGCAATTCGGGGTGTCCTGGGGTTTTAGAGTGTAATTGCCTGAAACGCTTTAAATCGTCTAAACTCAAATCAAAGCCCCACAAATGCAACAAACTATACGCTAACGCGCTCGCATGCCCTCCGCTAAAAACCAACCTGTCCCTATTGAGCCATTTAGGGTTAATGGGGTTAAGGTTTAGGTGCAAGCTTAAAACCACCATCACATCAGCTAGCCCTAAGCACACGCCCGGATGCCCACTATTAGCCTTATCTATCATGTCCGCACACAAAAAGCGAAGCGTGTTGGCCATGCTTTTTAATCGTTCTAAGTCAGCGTTACTCAATCGCATTAAATTTTTCCATTTTTAAGGTTTTTAAAAGCCATTTTAACACAAATTATCTCAAAATCTCTTTGGCTCTTAAGATGTCTTGTTGGATCTGATTTTTAAGCTCTTTTAACGAAGAAAAACGCATGTTGTCTCGTATTTTTTGAACCCAACGCAAAGCGATTTCTTTGGGCGGGTTTTCTATGATGGTATCAAGCACATGGCATTCTATGGCGAAATTTTGATCCGCGCTTAAGCGGTTGCCTATAAAACTCACGCTTTTTTGATAAATTGGATCTTTTACTTTCACTAAACTCGCATACACCCCAAAACTAGGGAGGATAAAATCTTTAGTTTTGATATTTAAAGTAGGCGCTAATTCTTTATGCCCTAAGCCTTGATCGCTAATGACTTTTCCGCACACTTCATAAGGCCTGCCTAAGAGCTTGTTAGCTAAAAGCAAGTCGCCATGACTTAGGGCTAGTTTGATCATCTTAGAATGCACGCTAATCTCTTGGACTTTCACTTCAGGCACAATAATGGTTTTTTCAAAACGCTCTTTTAAAAATAAAGCGTCATTTTGTCTTCCATGCCCAAACCTGAAATCATAGCCCACCACTAGGCGTTCTAAATGGGGGAATTTCTTTTTTAAAAGCTCTAAAAATTCTAGGGCGTTTAATTGTGAAATCTCTTCTAAATACACAAAAAATAAAGGCATGCCCACGAGTTTAGCGCGGTATTTTAGGGGGGTTAAATAGCCTTTAGTGTAATGTTTTTTTTCTATGATTAAAAGGGCTTTGGGATCTTTTAATTCCTTAAAAAGGGCTTGATGCCCTAGATGCAAGCCATCAAATTTACCGATAGCTAGGCTTTTAATCTCATGCTCGCTTGAAATGGATAAAAAATTCAACATTCCCGTTTTTCCCTTTCACTAAGCTTTCTTGGATCTTTAAGATTTGAAAATCCTTTGTTTTTAAATGGTTTTTAAAGTTTTCTAAAGCGTTTAAAATGGCTTCTTTATCCATCACCACCCCCTTTTTATTGCGTTTTACTGCTCTGCCCACTTCAAATTGCGGTTTGAAAAGCGCTAAAAATTCACCGCTTAAAGGCAAAATCGCTTCCAAAATACAATATAAAGAAATAAAGCTCACATCACAAAGCACTAAATCAATTGTTTCTGGCGTTTTAAACCCTCTAATATCGCATTCTTCGTAACATTCTATGCGTGTATCGTTTCTCAAACTTTCATCTAATTGCATTTTCCCCACATCCACGCAAAGCACCTTTTTGGCCCCTTTTAAAAGAGCCACTTGACTAAAGCCCCCCTTGCTCGCTCCCACATCTAAAACCACCTTTTCTTTAAAATCTATAAAGTGATCTTCTAAAAAAATCCCTAATTTTTCCCCAGCCCTGCTAACGAATAAATTTGGAGCGATGAGTTCAATTTGATCACCCTCTTTAACGATAAAAGAGGGTTTAGAAACCACTATTTTATTGACTAAAACCTGATTTTTTAAAACCAACGCTTTAGCTTTTTCTCTGCTATTCGCTAAATGCTGGTTGAATAGGGCGTAATCTAGGCGCATTAAAATTGAGGCAAGGGGACTTGATAAGCGAAATTAAAAACAATCTTGCCTAAACTATAGGCATCAAGCTCTAGTTTGGCTTCTTGCACCGCTAAATAATCCAATTTGTCAAAAGCGAGCAAAAAGGCTCGGCTCCACCGGTTCGTGGTTTCTAAAATGCCATCAAATTCATCTTTTGTGATTTCTCGCACCCATAAAGGCTCTGAGCCTGTAGGTTTTGTGCCAAAAAGCTCATAAGAAATATAGCCATCATCTATCCAATCGTTATTTTGCGTGAAAATCTCCACTAAAAAATACTCATGGTCATAGTAAGTGCCGCTATCCACATCGTTTAAATGCGTAGCGATAGCCGTGATGATAGGCACATTATTTTGGGTGATTTCGCCCTTTCTGCTGGCTTGGATCTTTTTTTCTAACACTAAGTCTAGCGTGTAAGTGTCTTCATTGAAATTGCTCACACACCCCAAACAAAAGAATAAAAACACCAGAAGTGTTGAGAGATTTTTCAAACCCATTCCTTGCTAAAACCCATGCCATTTTTAGCTAAAATAAAACCGATATTATAACTAAAAGGGGGTTTTATGCCAAAAAAATGCCGACACTTGCTCCAAACCAGCGATTTAAGCCTAGATGAAATCAAGCTTTTATTGAACAAAGCGAGCGTTTATGCGAACGATTTTAACGCCGTATCTTTAGAAACGAAAGAAAAAATGCACAATAAAATCATCGTGGCGTTATTTTTTGAAAATTCCACCAGAACGGTGTCTAGTTTTGAAATCGCAAGCCTAAGGTTGGGGGCAAAAATAGTGAAATTAAACATGCAAACGAGCTCCACTTCAAAGGGTGAAACCCTAATAGACACTTTCAAAAATATCCATGCCATGCAGCCTGACGCTATCATCACACGGCATGCTTTTTCAAGCGCACCTTTTAAATTAGCTGAATTTTCACAATGCCCCTTGATTAACGCAGGAAGCGGCACAAGCGCTCACCCTACCCAAGCGTTATTAGATTTGTTCACCCTTTATCAGCATTTTGGCAGTTTGGAAAATTTAAAAGGGAAGAAAATCGCTTTCATAGGCGATGTGAAAAATTCAAGAGTGGCTAATAGCAACATTAAATTGCTCCAAAGGCTAGGGCTTGAGATCATGCTGTGCGCTCCAAGCTCCATGCTCCCTAGCGTTTCTTTAAAAACGACGCATAACGTTGAAGAAGCGATAGGATTTGCTGACATTTTAATGAGTTTGAGGACCCAAACCGAACGGCACAACGCGCCCATTTTTGCGAGCTTGAAAGATTACGGCAACGCTTATTGCATCACCCAAAAACGCCTAGACGATCACGCTAAAAATAAAGAGGTCATTATTTTACACCCAGGCCCGGTGCATAGGGATATTGATATAGAAAGCGCGGTGTTAGAAAACAAGCGATCTAAAGTTTTAGAGCAAGTCAAAAATGGCGTGGCAATGCGCATGGCGGTGTTGGAGTTTTTATTAATAAATTAAGTTTTAAAAACTTAAAAAAGGCTTTTAGCATTGTTTAAAATCAATATAAGAACTTTCATATTAAAAAAGTGGGTTTGATTGTAAAACGGTGCAAAAATCCCACTTTGATTAAATTTTGATTTACTCTATCTCATTTTATGATGAAACTAAAAAAATTTCGTTATAATCTAAAATAGTTGAGTTAATTAAAAGTAAATAAATAGCTTGATTATGCTTCTTTGTTTTTAGATCAGTTAAGAATTGTATAGTCTTTAAGATGTATTGGCTATTAAAAGGGAAAAAATGAAAAATAGCGCGCCTTTAAAGAATAAAGTTTTTTGTGGTTTATACGTTTTGAGTTTGAACGCTTCTGTGCAAGCGTTTGATTATAAAATTGAAGTTTTGGCGGAGTCCTTTTCTAAAGTTGGCTTTAATAAAAAAAAGATTGACATAGCTAGGGGGATTTATCCTACAGAGACTTTTGTAACCGCTGTAGGTCAGGGCAATATTTATGCGGATTTTTTATCCAAAGGCCTTAAAGATCAAGGGCATGTTTTAGAGGGAAAAGTCGGCGGCACGCTAGGAGGGGTCGCTTATGATGACACCAAATTCAATCAAGGCGGATCGGTTATTTATAACTACATCGGTTATTGGGATGGCTATTTAGGGGGTAAAAGAGCCTTGCTTGATGGCACGAGTATCCATGAGTGCGCGCTTGGATCTGATGGCAAGGTGATTGATTCTATAGCATGCGGGAACGCTAGGGCTAATAAAATCCGCCGTAATTATTTGATGAATAACGCTTTTTTAGAATACCGCTATAAGGATATTTTTACGGCTAAAGGAGGGCGTTATCAATCTAATGCTCCTTATATGAGCGGTTACACGCAAGGCTTTGAAATCAGCGCTAAAGTTAAGGATAAAAATGAAGCAAGCCACAAATTATGGTGGTTTAGCTCATGGGGTAGGGCGTTCGCTTATGGGGAGTGGATTTATGATTTTTACTCTCCAAGAACCGTGATTAAAAACGGGCGCACTCTAAATTATGGTATCCATTTAGTGAACTACACTTATGAAAGAAAAGGAATTAGCGTCAGCCCTTTTTTCCAATTTTCGCCTGGGACCTATTATAGCCCTGGGGTGGCTGTAGGCTATGATAGTAACCCTAATTTCAATGGCGTGGGCTTTAGATCCGAAACGAAAGCTTATATTTTGCTCCCTGTCCATGCCCCCTTAAGAAGGGATACTTATCGTTACGCTGTGAAAGCTGGTACTGCTGGGCAAAGCTTGCTCATTAGGCAACGATTTGATTACAATGAATTTAATTTCGGAGGAGCGTTTTATAAAGTGTGGAAAAACGCAAACGCTTACATCGGCACGACAGGAAACCCTTTAGGCATTGATTTTTGGACCAATAGCGTTTATGATATAGGGCAAGCCTTAAGCCATGTGGTAACCGCTGATGCCGTCTCTGGCTGGGTTTTTGGTGGGGGCGTGCATAAAAAGTGGCTGTGGGGGACTTTATGGCGTTGGACTAGCGGCACTTTAGCCAATGAAGCGAGCGCGGCTGTTAATGTGGGCTATAAGATCAGTAAGAGTTTGACAGCGAGTGTGAAATTAGAATATTTGGGCGTGATGACGCATTCAGGCTTTACGGTAGGGAGTTACAGACCCACGCCCGGCTCTAAAGCGCTTTATTCAGACAGGAGCCATTTGATGACAACCCTTAGCGCTAAATTCTAATCAATCGCTTTAAGCTGTTTATTAAAGCGTTAAAAATCCCTTAATAAAAACACTATAATACAAGTTTAATCAAATCCAAAGGTTAAGCATTTGAAACTCTTTTTCAGGCGGTATTCTAAATACCTTAAAGAGCATTATAAAAGTTTTATAGTGGTTTTATTTTCTTCTTTGGTGGTGGCTTTAAGCACGGCTTGGGGGACTTATTTAGTCAAGCCCACTTTAGATGAAATTTTTATCAATAAAGACACTCACATGCTCAAAATCCTGCCTTTTTTAGTGATTTTGGCGTATTTGGGTAAGAGTGGGGGCATGTATTTAGGCACTTATTTCACCAATTTCATTGGGCTTGATATTGTCAAAAAAATACGCAACACCATGTTAGAAAGCCTTCTCAAAATGGAAATGGATTTTTTTAATAGGACGAAAAAGGGCGAATTGATCGCAAGGATCACCAATGATATAGGTTTGATTAGAGCGAGTTTGTCCAATTACCTTTCAGAGAGCCTAAGAGAGGGACTAACCATTGTTGGATTAGTGGGGGTGGTGATCTATCAAAGCCCTAAATTAGCACTAGTGGGGCTAGTGATCATGCCGCTAGCGGCCATTCCTATCAGTAAAATCATTCGTAAGGTTAAAAAACTCGCTAAAGCCCATCAAGAGAGTAACGCCAAAATCACCGCTCGTTTGAGTGAAGTTTTTAACAATGTGGAAGCGATTAAAATCTCTAATGGCGAAAAATTAGAGCATAAGGCTTTTGTGAAAGAAAATGAAGCGTTTTTTAAAATCGGTATCAAAAACATCGCCGTGGCTGAAATTTCTTCGCCTTTAATGGAGTTTTTAGGTTCAATCGCTATAGCGTTAGTGATTTATTTAGGGGGGAATGAAGTGATTAGGGGCCATATTAGCGTGGGGGCGTTTTTTTCTTTCATCACGGCCCTTTTTATGCTCTATACGCCGATCAAACGCCTAACTAGGATTGTTTCTAATTTTCAAGAAGCCTTAGTCGCTAGCGACAGGATCCATGAGATTTTAGAAAGAGAGCCGGTCATTATTGATGGGGAATTAACGCTAGATAACGCTATACACACCATAGAATTTAAAAAGGTATGGCTGGCTTATGCGCTAGACAATCAAGAGCGTTATGTTTTAAGCGATATTAGTTTGAAATTCCAACAAAATGAAATCATCGCTTTAAAGGGCGAAAGCGGGAGCGGTAAAAGCTCATTAGTGAATCTGATCTTACGCCTTTATGAGCCAAGCAAGGGCGAAATTTTCATCAATGATCAAAAAATAGAGAGCATCACTCAAAAATCCTTAAGGGAAAAGATTAGCGTTGTCACTCAAAGGGTGTTTATCTTTAACGGGAGCGTGGCTGAAAATGTGGCGTATGGTTTAGAAATTGATGAGGTGAAAATCAAAGAATGCCTAAAAAAAGCTCAAGCCTTAGATTTTGTGGAAAAAATGCCTCATGGGATAGAGAGCGTTTTAGATGAATTTGGCGCTAACCTTAGCGGCGGCCAACGCCAAAGGATCGCCATTGCAAGAGCTTTGTATAAAGACGCTCAAGTTTTAATCTTTGATGAAGCCACTTCCGCTTTGGACAATAACACAGAAGAGAGCGTTAAGCAAAGCATTTTGGAATTGAAACAAAACCGCTTGATCATTCTCATCTCGCATAACCCAAGCACGCTAAAATTAGCCACTAAGCATGTGAAATTAGAGCATGGGCGTTTGATAGAATGCTAAGGATTTTAAGCGTTGGTGTTGTTTTTATTTTACTAGGGTGTCAGTTTTTCAACAACACGACTCTGCATTTAAAATATAAAGATTACCCCAAAAACAGCACTTTAAAAACCGTTTTTACTTTAAACCCACCTAAAATCTTTTTTAACGCCCGTTTTGTGCCGCCCTTTTACCAAAAAGAATTTAAAAAAGCGATCGCCCAGCAAATCGCTTATTTTTTAAAAGATAAAAGCGCTCTCACTTTCAATATTTCAGGCAATGTTTTTTTTTCTTTTGAAGAGAGTCCTAAGGATTTAAAAGCCATTAAAGAAAGGCTTAAAAAGACGATTGAGCCTAACGCTGACCCTAAATCTGTCATGCGTTTTTTAAACCTTCAAGCGAGCTTGATTTTAGAATGCGTCCCGCAAACCACTTGCCCGTTTGACACCCTTTTAATCCCCACCGCTCTCAGCGTGCCTGTTGATTACGCCAATCGTTTGGGCGATAACCCCTCTCTTTTTCCCCAAGAAGATAAATCCTATCATAACGCTTTAATCAAAGCCCTTAATAAGGCTTACTATTCTCTTATGGAGGGTTTAGAAAAGCGTTTGAACGCTATAGAAAATGCGGCATGGCTTTAGGGCATGAAAAAGATTTTATTTTTTATTTTTGTTGTTTTGTTTTCGGTAGGGATTTATTTAACTTGGCATGTTTTATTGGAAAAAGCCCTAGAATTGAAATTAGTAACCTCGGCTAACGATTTGCTTTTAAAATTGTTGGCAATTCTTGGCGTTTTTTCCATGTTAGTGCTTTTTCAAGGCGTTATCTCTTCGTATAAGAAGCGCCAACTCAAACGCATTTTGCAAAAAATAGACGCCATGAACGGCTTTGAATTTGAAGAATATTCCAAAATCTTTTTCACTTCAAAGGGTTTTGAAGTTACAATCACTCAAAAAAGCGGCGATTATGGAGCGGATTTGATTATAGAAAAAGACGGCGTCAAATGGGCGGTTCAAGCCAAACGCTACTCGCACAAAGTTTCGCCCAAAGCCATTCAAGAGGTGGTCTCTTCTAAAGCTTACTACGCTTGCGAAAAAGCCTGCGTGATCACTAACAGCTACTTCACGCAAGCGGCTCAAAAACTGGCTCAAGCTAATGAAGTGCTTTTGATTGATAGAGACGAATGGATCAAATTTTTGGGTGGGAAAAACTAATCCAAATAGGATAATTTATATAATGTTTTTATTTTTATGATTTCTTATTTATTTCCTATTAAATTTTTTCGTAATCGCATGCGTTATAATATGAAAATTTAGCATCAATTTTTGTTTGGATAAAGGGGTTCGATGATTCAATCTGTTCGCATTAAAAATTTTAAGACTTTTAAGGACACTCAAATTGATGGTTTTACCAAACTTAATATTATCACCGGCCAAAACAATGCGGGCAAATCCAATTTGTTAGAAGCGTTGTATTATTTGGTAGGTAAATCCATGCACCCATGCACTAATGTATTAGAAATTTATGACAATATACGCAAAGAGCCTTTAACATCAGAATCAAAAAGCTTAATGTTTTATGGTTTAGACACTAAGGAAGAAATACAAATTGTTACAACTTTAGACAACAATCAGACCTTGGACTTGCAAATAAAATTCATAGCCAGTGAAAACCAAAAGGTAATAGAGTCGCAAATAATACCTACAGCAGAACAAACTCAAATGCTCTCTCAGCTTAATTTCACTCTTAAAAAAAATAATGAAGAAATCTATAACGATCATTTAAATATTGCTAAAGTTCCTAATTTCCCACCAATTCCTAATCAGTCAGGCTACAACAGGCAATTTAAGAATTTTGATCCTAATCAATTGCAAAAACTTTTACCCTTTGAAAGCGCTACCATAATACCTAGCGATGTTGTTTACAGGCAAGCTCATATGATTCAAGCGGTGAGTAAAATTTGCAGTAACAACCAATTAGAAGAAGAATTAAATAAACATCTTAATCAATTTGATAACAATATCCAATCTATTAGCTTTAACACCAACAACCAACTCAAATTAAAAGTGAAAAATATCAAAGAAAAAGTCCCACTATCTGTATTTGGCGATGGTTTGAAGAAATATTTGCATATTGTAAGTGTTTTTATGGTTGATAACGCAAAAACGATTTATATTGATGAAGTAGAGAATGGCTTACACTTTTCTCGCATGAAATTATTATTAAGGTGTGTTATTGATTTTATCAACGACAACAAAGATGGTAATTTGCAAGTGTTTATGACCACCCACAGCCAAGAATTTATAGAAATTCTAGATCAAGTTATCAGAGAAAAGGATTTTGTGCATCAAACTAAGTTGTTTTGCTTGGAACAATACGATGATTTAATCGTTGCAGAGCCTTATTATGGAGAAAATTTATCTCTTTATTTCAAGAATGGTGCCAATCTTTTTGGAGGTAAAGAAAGGTTTAAGGAAAATAACTATGAGTAAAAAGACACTCATTTATACAGAAGGAAAAAATGATAAAATTTTTCTAAGTTGGTGTCTTGATGTTTGGAAAAATGAAGATCATTTTGATCAAGCTCATTTTGATATAATCCATGTAGGAGGTAAAAATAAAATATTCTCAGATGAATTTTGTGAAAGAATTGAGAATATTTTAAAGAATGAAAACCAAGAATATGGACAAGTGTGCATTATTTTTGATGCAGACATAAAAGAAGAGAACCAAGAACGCGATGCAGGTTTTGATAACAAGCTTAAGCATATTCGTAAAGAATTCAAAGAAAAAGGGATTGATTTTCCAAAAGAACAAATCTTTTTATTCCCTAACAATCAAGATGATGGCGATTTAGAAACCCTATTATTAGAAATTGCTAAACACGATGAATTTCTTAAATGCTTTGAAGGATACTTAGAATGCATTAAAAGTAAAGAATATTATAAACCGATTAAGAACATAAGAAAAAGTAAGTGGCATGCCTATTTAGAAGCACTTGGATTAGAGAATTTAGATATTTTTGATAGTAAAGGTAAAATAAAGGAAAAATACAAAGAAGAATATGAAAAACTAAAAGAAGCGATTGATTTTAACTCAAAATCTCTCATTCCCCTTAAAAATTTTCTAGGGCAATTCGCAGAAAATAATCAAAAAACAAATTTTAAGATTTTCTAATTTAACAAAATATATTACAATTATCTAAAAAATATTATTTTTACAAAAAGGCACGTTGTGAAATTGTGGTTTCCTTATTTTTTAGCGATTGTGTTCTTGCATGCATTGGGTTTGGCGTTACTTTTTATGGCTAATAACGCTTCGTTTTATGCGGCGGCGTCTATGGCTTACATGCTAGGGGCAAAGCATGCGTTTGATGCGGATCACATCGCTTGCATAGACAACACCATTAGAAAGCTCACCCAACAAGGCAAAAACGCCTATGGTGTGGGGTTTTACTTTTCTATGGGGCATTCAAGCGTGGTGATTTTAATGACCATCATCAGCGCGTTTGCGATCGCTTGGGCCAAAGAGCATACGCCGATGCTAGAAGAAATAGGGGGGGTAGTGGGGACTTTAGTTTCTGGGCTTTTCTTGCTCATTATAGGGCTATTGAATGCGATTATTTTAATAGATCTATTAAAAATCTTCAAAAAATCGCATTCTAACGAAAGCTTGAGCCAGCAACAAAATGAAGAGATTGAACGGCTTTTAACGAGTAGGGGCTTACTTAATCGCTTTTTTAAGCCTTTGTTTAATTTCATCTCCAAGTCGTGGCACATTTATCCTGTGGGTTTTCTTTTTGGGCTAGGCTTTGATACCGCTAGTGAAATCGCACTTTTAGCCCTTTCTAGCAGTGCGATTAAAGTGAGTGTGGTGGGCATGCTCTCTTTACCCATTCTTTTTGCCGCTGGCATGAGTTTGTTTGACACATTAGATGGGGCGTTCATGCTCAAGGCGTATGATTGGGCGTTCAAAACCCCTTTAAGGAAAATCTACTACAACATCTCCATCACCGCTTTAAGCGTGTTTATCGCGCTTTTTATCGGGTTGATTGAGCTTTTTCAAGTCGTTAGCGAGAAACTCCATTTAAAATTTGAAAACCGCCTTTTAAGTGCCCTACAAAGCCTGGAATTTACAGACTTGGGCTATTACTTGGTGGGCTTATTCGTAATAGCGTTTTTAGGCTCATTCTTTTTATGGAAAATCAAATTTTCTAAATTAGAGGGCTAGATTTTAAGTCCTCAAGTTATCGCTCAACAAATCTTTAGGGCTTTTATTTGAAAAACTTGGCATGAAAGCTTTAGGGTTTGAAAGGCTTTCACTCAAATAACCTAATAATTCCTTAATTTCGTTTAATTTTTCTCCCAAATAAGCTTGAAACTCGCTTACATTTTCCAATAAATCCAAAGGATTATCCACAATCATGGAAAAAACTTCATCATGGATTGCAATGTTGAGTTGGGTGTCAAACAAAGGGGAGGCTAAAAACTGGCAATTTTCTACAATTTCTCGCAATTCTTGTTTGATGATAGAAGTTTGCAAAGCGTCTTTATCTTCTAAACCCATGCTCTTATTGAAAAGCTTTTTGCAAGCGATTTGCAAGACTTGCAACGCCCCAACGCTCTCGTTTATATTTTTCATGTCCCTACTGAATTTGGCGATTTGTTGGGATTTTTCTATCGCATTGGTTTTAAAATCGCTTGTTTCAACATCGCCCAAATGCTTTTGAAGAGTTTTTAAAATATCCATAAAAAACCTTTTAAATAGAATTAATCATTCACAAGCATTTTTCGTTCCTTTTTTATGGAAACTTTAAAAAACCCCCTTAAAAAGGTTTTTAGGTATAATTAGCGATCTTTTAGTTTCAAATAGTAGAGAGATGGGATGAAAAAAATATGGCTTTTAGTGTGGGGCTTGTATTCTTTGGTGTTTTTGCATGCGATAGAGATGATAGAAAAAGCCCCTACAAATGTAGAGGATAGGGACAAAGCCCCCCATTTGTTGCTTTTAGCAGGGATTCAAGGCGATGAGCCTGGAGGGTTTAATGCAACTAATTTGTTTTTAATGCATTATAGCGTTTTAAAAGGCTTGGTGGAAGTGGTTCCGGTATTGAATAAGCCTTCCATGTTAAGAAACCATAGGGGCTTGTATGGGGATATGAACCGCAAATTTGCCGCTTTAGACAAGAATGACCCTGAATACCCCACTATCCAAGAAATCAAATCCTTGATTGCAAAACCCAGCGTGGATGCCGTCTTGCATTTGCATGATGGCGGTGGGTATTATCGCCCTATTTATATTGATGCGACGCTCAATCCTAAGCGTTGGGGGAATTGCTTTATTATTGATCAAGATGAAGTTAAAGGGGCGAAATTCCCTAATTTGCTTGCTTTTGCAAACAATACGATTGAGAGCATCAACGCCCATTTATTGCACCCCATTGAGGAGTATCATTTAAAAAACACGCACACCGCACAAGGCGATACAGAAATGCAAAAAGCCCTAACTTTTTATGCGATCAACCAAAAAAAGAGCGCTTTTGCCAATGAAGCCAGCAAAGAACTCCCTTTGGCATCAAGGGTGTTTTATCATTTGCAAGCCATTGAAGGCTTACTCAATCAGCTCAATATCCCTTTTAAGCGCGATTTTGAGCTTAACCCTAACAGCGTGCATGCCCTAATCAATGATAAAAGCTTGTGGGCAAAAATCAGCTCTCTGCCTAAAATGCCCCTTTTTAATTTACGCCCTAAACTCAATCATTTCCCTTTGCCCCACAACACTAAAATCCCACAAATCCCCATAGAGAGCAACGCTTACATTGTGGGGCTAGTCAAAAATAAGCAAGAAGTGTTTTTAAAATACGGCAACAAGCTCATGACACGATTATCGCCCTTTTACATAGAGTTTGATCCTTCTTTAGAAGAAGTGAAAATGCAAATTGACAATAAGGATCAAATGGTTAAAATAGGGAGCGTGGTTGAAGTGAAAGAGAGTTTTTATATCCATGCTATGGATAATATCCGCGCGAATGTGATTGGCTTTAGCGTTTCTAATGAGAGTAAGCCTAATGAAATGGGCTATACGATTAGATTTAAAGATTTTCAAAAACGCTTTTCACTAGATAAGCAAGAAAGGATCTATCGCATAGAATTTTACAAAAATGATGCGTTTAGCGGGATGATCTTGGTGAAATTTGTGTAGGGATGGATAAACCTTACCAAAAGAGCTCATAGCATTTTAAGGCAACGCCTGATAAAATATGATAATCGCAAATAAAGGATAGTGATGCCAGATATTAGAAATCTTTATTTATCATTACCTAACTTAACAGAGAGGCTAAGCAAAACAAGCAATAGACTCTACACCATGCATTCATCTTGTTCTTTTTCAGCAAGGGGGCATCGTATTTTAGAAAGAATGCATGAGATAATCCAAAAGGGTCCAAAAGGGTATGGATGGCTTAATACAGCGACTAGACAATGACTTAAAGGATGATTGCTCTCGTATTCTTGTCCCTATTGAATGCATACAAGGCTTATGCCTTGTTGGCAACATGAAACCTGATTGATCTATGCGTATTGTTTGTTAAAATCTCTGAACTGATTCGTTCGCAATGCAGAAGCAATCTGTCTCGTAATTCCCTTTTTTTTATTAGTGGTGTAATTAGCAGCTTGAACAGGCAGATTCGTTTGTATCAAAAATGGAAATGAGAAAAGGAAAATGCGATAATTTTTTTCTCTTATTGTTATGATAAATCACCATTAAAGGGCGTAAAAACACCCAAACAAAGCATTCAAAGACAACAACCCTTTTGAACGTTGCGGTCTTTAAACTACTACCTCTATATCACACCACTTCTTGCCCCGCATCTAATAAGGCTTCTTTAATCAAATCCTGTGTCGCTGGAGCGTCAAACTCTACAACCACGCTCTTTTTTTCCACGCTCGCATCAATAAAGCTCACGCCTTCAATTTCGCCCACAAATTTTTCAATTTTATCCACGCAATGGTCGCAAGTAATGCTTGGCACTTGAAAAGTAACTTTCATTCAATGATCCTTAATTTTAAAATTCCTTAGCCTTTGGGAGTTTAAAACCACACTCACAGAGCTTAAACTCATCGCTAAACCCGCAATCGCCGGGCTTAACATGATATTAGCCTTATAAAGAACCCCACAAGCTAAAGGGATAAACACGCTATTATAACAAAAAGCCCAAAACAAATTTTCTTTGATATTTTTAATGGTCGCCTGGCTTAATTTAATCGCGCTATAAACCGATTTAATGTCGTTGTTAAAGCTCACAATATCCGCTGCTTGCACGCTCACATCGCTCCCTTTAGCCATCACCACCGCCACATCGCTCATAGCAAGGCTAGGGGCGTCATTCAAGCCATCGCCTACCATCATCACGATCTGCCCTTTTTCCTTAAGCTCTTTGATCTTATTGAGCTTGTCTTGTGGTTTGGCGTTGCTGATATAACCATCAATCCCTAATTCAAGTGTGCATTTTTGGACATTCTCTCTATTGTCCCCGCTTAAAAGAAAAGTGTTAATGCCTAATTTTTTGATTTGAGCGATATGCTCTTTCACGCCTTTTTTGGGCAAATCTTCTAAAACAAACGCCCCTAAAAGCTCGTCTTCTTTTTCATTAATCATTCTACCCACAAACACTAAAATCCCGTTTTCTTTAATTTCTAGTGCGTTAATAGGGTTAAAAAACTCGCCATTGCCTACTTTAATGATCTCTTTAGTGCCTTGATAATCTGTTTTAGCGCTGATGCCAAAACCCGTTTTCACTTTAACTCCGCTCATTTCTTTTAAGGGAGCGTTATGCTCTTTGGCGTATTCTACAATCCCTTTAGCAATGACATGCTCGCTGCTCTTTTCAATACTGCCCGCCAAACTCAATAACTCTAATAATTCTATGTTAGAATGAACGCTTTTAACGACAGGTTTTCCGTTAGTGAGCGTGCCGGTTTTATCAAAAACGATCGTATTGACTAGCCTTGCTTTTTCTAAACTTTTAGCGTCTTTAAAAAATAAGCCTAAAGAACTCGCTTTCTGGTTCGCTACTAAAATACTCATAGGTGTAGCCAGCCCTAAAGCGCAAGGGCAAGAAATCACTAAAACCGATACAAACACTTCTAAAGCGATCCCAAAATTCCACCAAAAATCAGGCTTAGGCGCAATGATGAGCCACACCACAAACGCTAAAACAGCGATAGCGATCACGCTTGGCACAAACACGCTTGAAACCTTATCCGCTAAGCGAGAAATCTCTGCCTTTGAGCTTTGAGCGTTATGGATCATTTCTACAATTTGAGACAAGGTGCTGTTTTTGTTATTTTGCGTGGCTTTCATTAAAAAACTCGTGTGGCTATTGAGCGTCCCTGAAAAGACTTTATCGCCGACTTTTTTATAAACGGGCAACGCTTCACCGCTTAACATGCTCTCATCTAATTCCCCTTCGCCTTCTATGATTTCGCCATCCACCGCAATCGCGCTTCCAGGGAGGACTTTTAGAATATCCCCCACCACAATGCTATCCACTAAAACTTCAATCTGTTGGTTATTTTGCATTTTAAGGGCGGTTTTTGGGGCGTTTTTCATCAAAGCTTGCATGGCATCTAAGGCTTTGTCTTTAGAAACATTTTCAATGCGTTTGCCCACCATCACAAACATTAAAATCACGCACACGCTTTCAAAATAATAATGCCCATAAGACCACTGGCTTGTATAAACGAAATACAATTGCCACAGGCTTGAAATTAAAGCAGCGCTTGTGCCTATGGCGATAAGGCTACTCATGTTAGGCTGTCTGTGCCATAAGGCTTTAAACCCTTGAATGTAAAAATCCCTCCCCCAATGCATGACAATGAGCGCGCCTATAAGCTGTAAGCAAGCGTTTAAAAAATTACTATGGTTGTTAATCGTAAGCAAGCTTTCAGGTAAAAGGCTAGGACTAAGCATCGCCCCCATAGAAAGATACACCACAAAAAGCGTGAAAATAACCGCCAACGCTAATTTAACATTAGGGCTAAAAAATTCTTTTTTTTCTTCTGCTAGAGTTTTTTTAGGGCTATAGCCTAGCTTTTCAATGAGTTTAAAAATCTCGTCTAAATTGGTTTCGTTTTCGTTAAATTCAATGTTAGCGCTCTTATTTAAAAGGCTCACTTCTATTTTTTTTACAAAACTCTTACGCCCTAAAGAGCGTTCAATCCCGCTAGAACATGCCGTGCAAGTCATTCCCTCTATGTAAAAAGATTCTTTCATGCGCTTTTATTTTTATTAAAAATAATTTTTACCATTAAAAAGAGCCACCGAATGATGCCATAAATCAAATACAGCCCCATAAACACGCTTAAAGCTTCTAAAGGGCGCACAAACACTAACGATAAAAAAATCAACACTAAGATGAAAAGCTTGAGATTCCATTTGACTTTTTTAAAATTAGGGTAGCGGATATTGCTCACCATAAGCACCCCCAACAAGACAATAAAGCTTAAAAATAACTTTTCGGTATTGCCTTCTAAGAAATGGTATTTGTTATCCAATAACACACAAAGCACCACCAATACCGCCGCCGCAGGAATGGGGATACCGATGAAAGAATAGGGGTCGCTTGTGTTGGTGCTGATATTGAATCGCGCTAATCGTATCGCTCCAAAAATCACAAACAACGCGCTCACCGCCATGCCTATGCGCCCAAAGTTATACCCCACATAAAAGTAAGTGATTAAGCTTGGGGCCACTCCAAAAGCGACCACATCAGCCAGAGAGTCAAATTCAATACCAAACTTGCTAGTGGTGTTGGTAAGCCTTGCGACACGCCCATCAAGCCCGTCTAAAATAAGGCTCGCTACCACTAACCAACACGCCATGACAAATTGATAACTGGAAGCGTAAAAAATACTCATCATGCCTAAAAAAATACTGCTAGCGGTGAAAAGATTAGGGAAAAGATAGAGAGGGTTAATAGGCATTAGAAACTCTTTTTAACTTGGCTTTTAGAATGGGAATAAAAACGATTTTAAAATCCATTATGGGAATAAAAATCTCACAAGCGTTAAAAAACCTACAAGAAAAGAGCGTTAGAGCGAACGCTTTATAACGCTGTTGATAAGCATGAATTTTTAGAAAACAGAATTTAAAAAAAGGCTTTAAGCAAACAGAATGTTTATAATAGGGCTTTAAACCCTTATCAAAAATCTGTTTGCAAGATCGCACTTTTAACTCGCTTGCTCTTCTAAAGGGATCAAACGGCTTTCTAAATTGTTGGCGGCTTCGTATTCGCTGATGATTTCACGCACCCTTTCGCCTGTAATGACTTCTTTGTCAAACAATTCTTTGACCATGATTTCAATCGCCTCTCTATAGTCGCTTAAGGTTTGTTTGACATGCTGATAGCGCTCTTCTAGTAGGTTTTTAATGAAAAGATCCATTTCTTCTGCGGTCTTTTCGCTAAATTCCCTACTGCTTCCATAACCGCCTCCTAAAAAGGCGTTCCGTTGCTTTTCTAACACCATAAGCCCACTGACACTGCTCATGCCGTAGTAACTCACCATGCCTTTAATAATATCAGTCGCTCTTTCTAAATCGTTGCTCGCACCGGTAGAAATTTCTTCCAAAAAGACTTCTTCAGCCGCCCTCCCGCCTAAAAGCACATCAATTTCAGCGATGAGTTCGTGTTTTTGCATCAAGTATTTGTTTTCTTCAGGCGTGTTAAGGGTGTAGCCTAAAGCCGCCATGCCCCTTGGAATGATAGAGACTTTATTCACCCTAGCGCTCCCTTTAGTCATTTCAGAAATCACGGCATGCCCGCTTTCATGGTAGGCGACGATTTTCTTTTCTTTAGGGCTGATGCGCCTGCTTTTCTTTTCTAACCCTGCAATCCCTCTTTCAACCGCTTCTTTTAAATGCTGTTGCCTGACTTCTTTTTGGTTGTTTCTTCCTGCTAAAAGCGCGGCTTCATTGATGATATTCGCTAAATCCGCCCCAGCAAGGCCTGCAGTGAGCTTAGCGACTTCTTGCAAATTCACATCATTAGCGAGTTTCACGCCCTTAATATGCACTTTTAAGATTTCCACCCTGCCATTAAAATCAGGCTTATCCACTAAAACCTGCCTGTCAAAGCGCCCTGGACGCATTAAGGCCGGGTCTAAGATTTCAGGGCGGTTCGTTGCAGCTAAGACAATCACAGGCGCGTTTTCGCTCCCAAAACCATCCATTTCGGCTAAGAGCTGGTTTAAGGTTTGCTCTCTTTCATCATTCCCGCTCACCACGCCTCCAGCCGCTCGGCTTTTACCTATGGCATCAATTTCATCAATAAAAATGATGCTAGGGGCTTGTTTTTTAGCGGTTTCAAATAAATCCCTAACCCTGCTTGCCCCTAAGCCCACAAACATTTCAATGAAACTGCTCCCTCCCATAGAGAAAAACGGCACATGCGCTTCGCCGGCCACCGCTTTTGCTAAAAGGGTTTTACCCGTTCCTGGAGGCCCTACTAACAGCACGCCTTTAGGGATTTTAGCCCCTAAGTTGGCGTATCGTTCAGGGTATTTTAAGAAATCTACGATTTCTACCACCTCTTCTTTGGCTTCTTCATTGCCCGCCATGTCATTAAAACGCACATTAGGTTTTTCAGCGTTAATGAGTTTTTTCGCACTCCCCATGCCAAAAATACCCCCACCCATATTTTTTTGCATGCGGTTTGCCATAAACATCCATAGCCCTAAAATCACTAAAATAGGCATGAGCCACCCTAACATGTCCGTAAAAAAGTTAGACTCGCTAAAACCAGAATAATTGATTTTTTTCTCGTCTAACAAAGGCACTAAGGTCAAATCAGGCACTCGTTTAGCGATATAAATCACACGATTGTTGCCCTCTTTATGGCTGGCTTTGATCAAAGTTTGACCGATGCTCACATTTTCCACTTCATTATTGCTGATGAGCTGTTTGATTTCATGGTAGCTCACATTTTTAGTGCTAGAAGCTAAGAAATTGTCCGAAAAACTGCCATCAGAATTGAAAGAGCGCAGAAAAAAAATGAGTAAAATCCCTCCAAGAACCGCAAGGATAATGGGACTTTGAAAAAAAGGTTTTTTAGGTTCGTTCGTTGGTTTCATTATAATCCTTAATTTATTGGTTGTTTTTTAAGCAATTTTAGAGCGACCCATTCGTTACGCTTTCGTTGCTCTAAAACCTCAAATCCATTATAATAGATCTGTAAAACAGAGTTTAAATGGGTTTCTAAAATCCCTGACAAAATAAGAGTGTGGTTACAAAGCCGCACAAATTCACTATACAAACTCTTAATCACATCAGCGACAAGGTTCGCCACAATAATATCAAAACGCCCTTCAATTTTTTGCGTAGAGCCATAAATGACCTTATCTTGCACTAATAGGGGTGTTTGATTCAGGCTAAAATTTTTTAGGGTTTCTTCAACGGCTAAACTATCCGTATCGCAAGCTACTAAAGCACTAACGCCTTGTTTTTTTAGGGCGATACTTAAAATCCCGCTCCCACAGCCCACATCTAAAGCGTTTTTGCGTTTTAAATCAAGGTTAGAGAGCAATTCCAAACACATAGAAGTGCTTTCATGATGGCCTGATCCAAAGGCCAAAGCCGGATCAATCATTATGCTATCATCTGTAGCGATATGGCTTGGTTTTTGATGCCAGCTAGGGTGTATGTAAAATTTGGCGCATTGCACCGGTAAAATAGCTTGTTTGTAGGCTTCTAGCCAGTCTTTTGAAGCCAAATTGCGTGAAAGATAGAAAAAATCAAACTCACTTTGCAGGTTTTGTTTTAAATTCAAACAAAACGCTTTTAATGCTGGAATGAGCGAGTGATTCAAATCCTTTTCAGAGCGTAAAATAACGAAATTTTTGAGGTGTGGGGGTTTTTCTTTTAAATCTTTCTTTAGGGGGTCATGAGTGGCGAAATAATGCCAATTGGATTGGCTTATAAACTCAATGGTTTCTTCATCATCAAACGCTTTTAAATTGTCTAAGCTTGATTCTTCTAAGGCTAGACGCGTGGTGTCTAAAAGAAAGCCCTCAAAAAGCTCTCGCTCCTTAGGGAAGATAAAGAAAAACTCATAGTACATTGATTCTAACACTCAATCGTTCGTCCCTAAAACAACCTCTAATTTTTCTTTCAAAACTTGGGGGGTAAAAGGTTTCACAATGTAGTTATTCACGCCCGCTTTCAAAGCCGTAATGACCTCGGCCTTACCGCCCTCTGTGGTGATCATGATAATAGGGATTTCTTTAAAACGGCTATCAGAGCGCACCTTTTTAACGAGATCCAAGCCGTTCATTTCAGGCATGTTCCAATCTGTGATAAGCACCTTAGTGTCCGCATTAGCGTCCAGTTTCTCCCAAGCTTCCACCCCATGCTCAGCTTCTAAAACATCTTCATAGCCTAAGCGTGAAAGTGTATTTTTAATAATTCTTCTCATAGTTGAGCTATCATCTACTACTAGTAGTTTCAAAGCGCTTCTCCTTTTAAGATTGCATTTAAATTAGATTCTTTTAAACAGCCAAAGCGTCTCTAACGCCTTATAATAATAAATCGTTCCAAATAATAGCATGTTTTGATTAAAATTACCTTGACTAACATTAATCATTGGCTGAGATGGAGCGTTCAATGAGCGTCCTTATTTGTAAAAAAATTCAGTTTGTTTGCTATGATAATAGTTCAAAAATAATAAGACACCCCTAACTTTTGAGCGTGATAAAGGGTCATTGGATGGTTTGAAAAAGAAAGACAAGGATTTTACAAGCAAGTGCATTATTTAAGAATTTTAATACTGAGTATGAGTTTTTTAAATATTTTAAATGCTGAAAATTTGAGTTATATGTCTTCTTCTTATCAAATAGGCACGGTGTTTATGCGCCCTTTAAACACCAACAAGCTTTTACAAGGGGCTTCAATCCTTCAAGGCTATGAAGTGAATCCTAAAAACGATTGGGCTTATTCTAGGTATTATTTCTTTATAGATTATGGCAATGTGCTTTTTAATAATGACTCTACTTTGCAAGCGAACATGTTCACTTATGGGGTGGGAGGGGATTTCATGGTCGCCTACGCTAAAAACCCTATCAACCGCTGGGCTTTTTTCTTTGGTTTGCAACTAGCAGCTAACACATGGATACTCAATAATAAAGTCAAAGATTTGGTGGTGAATACTTGGGATTCATTGAAAGATTTCAATTTTCACAACACTTATTTTAGGGCTATTGGGAAGTTTGGGGTGCAGTTTCGCACGATCGTTTTGTATCATAAGGTGGATGTAGAAATTGGCATGAAAATCTTTTTAACGCCTGAAAGGCGTAGCTTGTTTGAAAGGAGCTTTTTGTTTTTTGTTTCGCACTCGTGGCATTTTTAAAATGGCGGAGAGAGAGGGATTCGAACCCTCGAAGGCTTGCACCTTACACGCGTTCCAGGCGTGCTCCTTCAACCACTCGGACATCTCCCCTTAAAAAGGGCTTATTATAACTAAGATTTGTTTAAAAAGGGCTTATTTTAAAAGGAGTGAGTCTTTAGAAATGACGCCATCTATTTGATTTTTAGCACAAATTTCCCATGACTCTGTATCGTTTAAATCCATAGAAAACAAGATTTTGCTATCTAATAAGTAATTAGTGGCGTGTTGTTGGGCGAGTATGGCTTGCTTAATATCCTTAAAAATGCAATAGAGCGGTTTGAAAGCGTTGAATAAAAAAAAGGCGTCCGTTTCTATCTTGTGCGATAAAAAGATCACGCTAAAATTGACGCTATTTTCACAGCAATACTTAGCTAATTCCAAATTTTTTGGGTGTGCTTCAAAACACACTATATCGTTATTGGTGCTGGAATGAATAGCATCGGTGTCTTTAATGAAAACAAAACGAGTGCTAGGGATTAAAGGGTGTCCTAAAATAAGCATATTTACCTCTTATCCTTCAAACAAGTTTCACTGCAATAGGCTACCGCCCCGCTATAAATAGCGTCTTTGCTAGAGACATAGGTTTGGCATTTAGAGCATACAATCATGTGATCTTCTAATTCTTTGGGGGTTTGTTGCGTGTAAGAGTGGTTGTCTTTGGGGTCGTCTTTGTGGGGTTTTTGTCTCAAAAACAAACGCCATAAAATCCATACAATAATGAGTAGGGGGATTAAAATTCTTAACATAAACTTTCCTTTGATTTGTAAAAATAAACTCGTTTTTGATGCATAAAGCATTCATTGTCTTTACAAGCGATTTCATCTTTTAACTGCTCGCCTTTATAAAATAAAAAATACCCCTTATCTTTTAGGAAGCGTTGGCTTTTTTCTATCAAAAAAGAAGAGCTAGCGACCGCTCTAGAAGTGATTAAATCCACTTGTAAAAGATTTTTATAATCTTCTAAACGCTTTTTAATGATTTCAATGTTTTTTAAAGGCAAAACACTTTTAAGGTAGTTTAAAAAAGCCGCTCTTTTTATTCTTGGCTCTAAAAGAATGAATTTGACTTCAGGTTTTTCAAGGGCTAAAGGGATAGCAGGAAGTCCCGCCCCGCTCCCAATATCCAAGCAGCTTTTAAAATCTTTGATAAATTCTAAGGGCTTTAGAGCGTCTGTGATCTGGGGTTCTAACTCGCTTAAATTCCTCGCGCCGCTCAAGTTGTGCGTTTGATTCCATTCTAAAAGGATGCGCGCGTAATCTTGCAATAAGGGGTTCATAAAATCAGCATCCCATCGCCATAAGAATAAAAACGATACTTCTTTTCTATGGCTATTTTGTAGATTTCTTTGGTTTTTTCTAAGCCTATCATCGCACTCACAAGCATTAAAAGGCTTGATTTGGGCAAATGGAAATTAGTGAGCAAATAATTAACATGCAAAATAGGATTAGCAAGATGCAAGAATATATCGCATTCAAACGCCTCTTGATTAGGGTTTTTTAAGCGTTTGAAATATTCCACGCTCCTTAAAGCGGTCGTGCCGATGCATAAAATCTCTTGGGATTCTTGCAAAATTTCTTGACTCTTTTTAGGAATGCGTAAAACTTCTGTATGGATTTGATGCTCTCTAATATCTTTAGTTTCTACGCCAAGAAAAGTCCCAGCCCCCACATGCAAGGTTAAAAAAGCGTGCTTGAAATCTTTCAATAATTTTTCTAAGGTATTTTGAGAAAAATGCAATGACGCTGTAGGGGCAGCCACTGCGCCGGTGTGTTTGGCGAACACGCTCTGGTATTCATGCGCATCCAAACTTTCATCGGCTCTTTTAATATAAGGGGGTAAGGGCATATGCCCGTATTGCTCTAAAAGCTTTAAGATATTTTCTTGATTTAAGGGGGTTTTATGGTCATAAAAAGCGATCAAGCGTTGGCCGTTATGGAGTAATTCCAAAACTTCAGCGTAATAATTTTCATCAAAAAAGATTTTATCCCCCACTTTGATCTTACCCTTGATTTGAGTTAGGGCGGTATTGTCTTTAAAAAAGCGGTGGAAAAACACTTCGGTCGTTTTTGATGGCAAAAAGGCATGCTTAGATCCAAAAAGCCTGGCCTTCATCACTTTAGTGTCGTTCAACACAATAAGGGCGTTTTTAGGGAAAAAATCTAAAACATGCTCAAAAGTGGTGTGCGTGATTGTTTGCGAACGCCTTTCATATACGAGTAATTTAGCCTTTTCTTTGGGCAAAATGGGGTAGTTGGCGATCAATTCCTTAGGCAAACAATAATCATAGCTTTCTAGATCAAATTCTTTCAACTAATTCTCTTTGGTGTCATTTTCGCTGTCTTCTCCGTTGTCTTTGGGAGCCGGATTGACCATTTTGGCGATTAAAATAGAAAGCCCATAAAGCCCCACTAAGGGCAACGCCATAAAGATTTGACTCACCACATCAGGGGGAGTGATAATGGCTGCTACAATAAAAATCACTACAATAGCGTATTTGAAATACGCTTTCAAGCTCGCATCGGTAATCAAGCCCACTTTAGCTAAAAAATACGCCAAAACAGGCAATTCAAACGCCACGCCAAAGCCTAAAATCAAGCGTGTGAAAAAGCTCACGTAACTGGACGCAGAAATATTAGCCGCAAACACATCGCTCCCAAAAGTGGCCAAGTATTCAATGATGAAAGGGAACACCACATAATAAGAAAACGCCGCCCCAATTAAAAACATCCCACTCCCAAAAAACACAAAAGGCAAAATCACTTTTTTTTCATTCTTGTAAAGCCCTGGAGCGATAAAAAGCCACAATTGCCAAAAAATAATGGGCATGGAAATGACGATAGCGGCTGAAAAACTGATTTTAACCGCTACCATGACCCCTTCAATAGGGGAGAGCTGAATGAGCGTGCCTTTATAAGAATTTTTAACAAATTCAAAAATATTTTTCCAAAAATGAAAACACCCCAAAAACGCCACTAAAATCGTTCCCACAGAAACCATCAAACGCTTTCTTAATTCCTGTAAATGCGGTTTTAAATCTTCAAACATGCTCTTTTTCTTTGTCGTGTTCTTTGGCGTTGTTATCGGTTGCTAATTGGACTTCTTTAAGAGATTCATCGCTTGAAGCTTCTTCATTTAAGGCTTCTTCATTGGAAACTTCTTTATTGGAATGGTTAGGGGGTGCGTTGTTTTCTAGGCTTTGTTGGTAATCTTGCATCAAATCCTGAATGCTTTTAATCTCCTTTTCTGCAGTTATTTTAGCGTCTTCTAATTCTTCAATCTTAACGCCCTTAAGACTCTCCACTTTATTTTCAAAGAGTTTTTGATACTCTAAGGTTTCTTTTTTGATTTCTTCAATATTGATTTCTTTATCTAAAGTGTCCTTAGCGTCATTGAGCGTTTTTTTAACCGCGCGAAAAAATTTCACCATATCCACGACGGCTTGGGGGAATTTTTCTGGCCCTAAAAAGATAATCGCTACAACCAACACCACAAGGATTTCAAAAAAGCCCATGCCAAACATAATAATCTACTTTCACACCCTTTAAAATTTTATCGTTATTGTAGTGTAATTTTCTTTCCAAACAAGATTAAAATAAAGTTTGAGACTTTAAAGTGGGGATTTTTAAAAGTGCATGGGTTTTAGGCGTGGCGATTCTGCCTTTAGCGGTGCGCTCTAAATAACCATTAGCGAGTAAAAAAGGCTCAATCATGTCTTCAATCGTGCCTTCATCTTCTCTCATAGACGCTGCAATCGTGTTCAAACCCACCGGCTTTCCTTGAGCGTTAGCCAACAAAGATAAATACGCCAAATCCGCTTCATCAAAGCCTAATTCATTCACGCCCAATTCATTCAAAGCATGCAAAGTGATGTTTAAATCCATCAAGCTTGAATTTTTGACTAGCGCAAAATCGCGTACCCTTTTTAAAAGCCTTAAAGCGATCCTTGGCGTGCCTCTACTCCTTTTAGCGATTTCATCAGCGCTTTCTTCTTTGATGTCTTGGTTGAGTTTAACGGCGGCTTTTTTAATGATGAGGGCCAGTTCGCTAGGGCTATAAAATTGCATTCTAAAACTCATGCCAAATCTGTCTCTTAAGGGGTTAGAGAGCATTCCGGCTCTAGTGGTAGCGCCGATGAGGGTGAAAGGGGGTAAATCAATTTTAATGGTTTGAGCGGCTGGGCCTGAGCCTATGATAATATCCAGTCTAAAATCTTCCATAGCCGGGTATAAAACCTCTTCAATCGCTGGACTGAGCCGGTGGATTTCATCAATAAAAAGAATGTCTTTAGCTTGCAAATTAGTCAAAATGGCGGCTAAATCACCGCTTTTTTCTATCATGGGAGCGGCGGTGATTTTGATATTGGTTTCCATTTCTTTAGCGATGATATGGCTGATTGAAGTTTTACCCAAACCGGGCGGGCCAAAAAAGAGCATGTGATCCAAACTCTCTTGGCGTTTTTTAGCCGCACAAATAGAAATCTGCAAGTTGCTTTTAATCTTTTCTTGACCGATAAAATCTTCCCAAAGATTAGGGCGCAAACTCACTTCTTGAGAAGTTTCAAAATCCAAAGTTTCTAAATTGACTATCCGTTCTTTCATTTAATGATAACTTTCTAATTCGTTAGGGAAGTTTCCCTTTTTCACATCATCAGCGTATTGCTGAAGCGCGTTTTGAATCAATTCTTTCCCCTTAAGGTATTCTCGCACGAATTTAGGCTTAAAGCTATCAAAAAAGCCTAACATATCGCTCCACACTAAAATCTGCCCATCGCAATCCTTGCCGCTCCCTATGCCGATCGTGGGGATTTTGATTTTTTGCGTGATTTTTTGAGCAATAGGGGTGGTTATACCCTCTAAAACCAACAAACCTACCCCAGCTTCTTCTAAACTCAAGGCGTCTTCTAAAAGCTTTTTTTGTTGCTCTTCATTTTTGCCCTTAATCTTATAACCTCCATCAAGGTGCACGAATTGGGGCATCAAGCCGATGTGTCCTACCACAATAACGCCCTCATCAGTGAGCGTTTTAACCAATTTCGCTTTTTCTTTCCCCCCCTCTAATTTGATCGCACTCGCTTGGGTTTCTTTATAAACTCTAATGGCGTTTTTTAGGGCTGTTTTTTCATCTTTATAGCTTCCAAAGGGCATGTCTGTGATGATAAAAGGAGTCTTAGCACCCGCGCACACGGCTTTAGTGTGATAGAGCATCATTTTTACACTTGCGCTTAAAGTGTCGTTTTGGTTGAAAAAACTCATATTCAAACTATCGCCCACTAAAATCACATCCACTAGCGGATCAAATATGTGAGCGAACAGCGCGTCATAAGCGGTAATGGCGATGATTTTTTCTTGATTTTTTTTAGCTTGGAGGTGGTTGAGAGTGATTTTTTTAATTGGGGCGGTTTGCATGCTCATTAAAAATCCTAAGTGTTAAATATAGTGGCATTGTAGCATGACTTTATTGGGGTGGGTAAAATTTCACTCAACTTTAACCGGTCATTTTAATTATTTTAGTATAATTGGAAAAAACTTTTAACAAACAATTCAAGGGATTTAGCGATTTTGGGTCTTAAAAAATATGTTATTTTATGGTTTTTAATGGGGTTTTATGCGGGGTTGAACGCACTTGATTATGACACCTTAGACCCAAAATACTATAAGTATATCAAGTATTATAAAGCCTATGAAGATAAAGAAGTTGAAGAATTAATCAGAGATTTAAAGAGGGCGAACGCTAAAAGCGGGCTTATTTTAGGGATCAATACCGGGTTTTTTTACAACCATGAAATCATGGTTAGAACCAATAGCTCTAGCATCACCGGGAATATTTTAAATTATTTGTTCGCTTATGGCTTGCGTTTTGGCTATCAAACTTTCAGGCCGTCGTTTTTTGCACGCTTGGTCAAGCCAAATATCATTGGCAGGCGCATTTATATCCAATATTATGGAGGAGCTCCTAAAAAAGCGGGCTTTGGGAGCGTGGGGTTTCAATCGGTTATGCTGAATGGGGATTTTTTATTGGATTTTCCTTTGCCTTTTGTGGGGAAATACCTTTATATGGGGGGGTATATGGGTTTAGGCTTGGGGGTTGTAGCGCATGGGGTGAATTATACGGCGGAATGGGGGATGTCTTTTAACGCAGGCTTGGCTCTAACGGTATTAGAAAAAAACCGCATTGAATTTGAATTTAAAATTTTAAATAATTTCCCTTTTTTGCAATCTAATTCTTCAAAAGAGACTTGGTGGGGAGCTATAGCAAGCATTGGGTATCAATATGTGTTCTAAAAAAATAAGAAATTTTATTTTATGCTTTGGTTTTATTTTAGGCTTGAATGCTGAAGAAAATACGGCTCAAGAGAATATGACTGAAGAAAATCCCCCTAAAGACGCTCCCATTCTTTTGGAAGAAAAACGCGCCCAAACGCTAGAGTTTGAAGAAAACAAGGAAGTTAAAAAGAATATTGATGAAAAAAGCCTGCTTGAAGAAATCCATAAGAAAAAACGCCAGCTTTACATGCTCAAAGGGGAATTGCATGAAAAAAATGAAGCCATCTTATTCCAACGAATGGCTAAAAATAAGAGCGGTTTTTTTATAGGCGTAATTCTTGGCGATATAGGCATTAACGCTCATTCTTACGCCCGATCTTATGAGAGCTTTGAATCTTTAAACAACATTCAAGCTTCTCCTTTGTTGTATGGCTTAAGGAGCGGGTATCAAAAGTATTTTGCTAACGGGATTAGCGCCTTACGCTTTTATGGGGAATATTTAGGGGGAGCGATGAAAGGGTTTAAAAGCGATTCTTTAGCTTCTTATCAAACCGCAAGCTTGAATATTGATCTATTGATGGATAAGCCTATTGACAAAGAAAAAAGGTTTGCGTTAGGGATATTTGGAGGCGTTGGAGTGGGGTGGAATGGGATGTATCAAAATTTAAAAGAGATTAAAGGGTATTCACAGCCTAACGCTTTTGGGTTAGTGTTAAATTTAGGGGTGAGCATGACGCTTAACCTCAAACACCGCTTTGAATTAGCCTTAAAAATGCCTCCCTTAAAAGAAACTTCGCAAACCTTTTTATATTATTTTAAAAGCACTAATATTTATTATATTAGTTACAACTATTTATTGTAAAGGCTAAAATGTTGAAATTTAAATATTGTTTGATTTATATCGCGCTCATACTGGGACTTCAAGCGACAGATTATGACAATTTAGAAGAAGAAAACCAACAATTAGACGAAAAAATAAACCATTTAAAGCAACAGCTCACCGAAAAAGGGGTTTCGCCCAAAGAGATGGATAAGGATAAGTTTGAAGAAGAATATTTAGAGCGAACTTACCCAAAGATTTCTTCAAAGAAAAGAAAAAAATTACTCAAATCTTTTTCCATAGCCGATGATAAGAGCGGGGTTTTTTTAGGGGGCGGGTATGCTTATGGGGAACTGAACTTGTCTTATCAAGGGGAAATGTTAGACAAATATGGTGCAAATGCCCCTAGCGCGTTTAAAAACAATATCAAGATTGACGCTCCTGTTTCTATGATTAGCGTTAAATTCGGGTATCAAAAATACTTTGTGCCTTATTTTGGGACACGATTTTATGGGGATTTATTGCTTGGGGGAGGGGTGTTAAAAGAGAATGTAATCAAGCAGCCTGTAGGCTCGTTTATTTATGTTTTAGGGGCTATGAATACCGATTTATTGTTTGACATGCCTTTAGATTTTAAGACTAAAAAGCATTTTTTAGGCGTTTATGCGGGTTTTGGGATAGGGCTTATGCTTTATCAAGACAAGCCTAATCAAAACGGGAGGAATTTGGTAGTAGGGGGTTATTCAAGCCCTAATTTTTTATGGAAATCTTTGATTGAAGTGGATTACACTTTTAATGTGGGCGTGAGTTTAACGCTTTATAGGAAACACCGCTTAGAGATTGGCACCAAATTACCGATTAGCTATTTGAGGATGGGAGTAGAAGAGGGAGCGATTTATCACAATAAAGAAAATGATGAACGATTGTTGATTTCAGCTAACAACCAGTTCAAACGATCCAGTTTTTTATTAGTGAATTATGCGTTCATTTTTTGAGGCTTGATCTTGGGGTTAGGGTTTAAAATTTTAGCGTTAGTTGTTTTGATTTTAGGGGGTTATTTGATTTTTAACGCCTTTATCACAAAACCCAAGGCTTTAAGTTTTAGTTTAAAGAGCGAAGAAAATGCGTTTGATGATAACAATGAAGCACTTTTTTGGGATTTGAAAAAACCCATTAAGGTTAAAATCACAGCCCCAAAGGGCATCAAACGCTATGAGATAAAAGTAACCACAAAAGACAATTTGATCTTATATGAAAAAGAAAGTCTGGTATTGGATAAACCCAAGTCTTTAGAAGTGCCTTTGATTAGGCCTGAAATCATGGGATTAGAAGACAAGTGCCTTGATTATGAATTTCAGGCGAGCGATTGGAGCTATGCTAATTTTTTCAATGGCAATAAGGCGTCTTTCAAACAGGAAGTGTGTATTGATACGATAAAACCTCTAATTAGTGTTTTATCTCGATCCCCAAGCATCGCTTATGGAGGGAGCGCGATAGTCATCTTTGAGGCTTTGGATAAGAATTTGTCTCAAGCGTTTGTGCGCGTCAAAAAAAAGGATTTTAAAGCGTTCAGGCTTTTAGAATTCAAGCAGCGTGATGTTTTTATCGCTTTAGTGCCTTGGTCTTATGAGAATAAGGATTTTAAGGCGTTCATTGTCGCTAAAGATAAAGCCTATAACTCTAATACCACCCCTTTATTGTTCAAACGAAAAACCCATCGTTTGAGGGAAAGGGATATAAATTTAAGCGCCTTAAAAGATAAGATTGCAAAGCAAGAAAAATTTCAAAATCACACTGAGCAAACTTTATTGGAAATGTTTTCCAACGCGCGCTTAAAAGATTTAGAAAAAATCCAAAAGATCGCTTTAGAGCAAGGGGATTTTGATAAGGATTTTTCCCATTTTCAAGCGTTAAAACCCTTGAATGGGTCTTTTAAAATGATAAGCAATTTTTTAGAAAATCGGCGGTTTTTAAAGGATAATCAGGTGTTGTTTAAATTCTTGCATTTAGGGGTGGATTTGATGCCCAGTAAGGATTTATCCTTAGCGTTTGATCCATCGGTGAAGAGGGTTTTTAAGGGGGAATTGGATTTTTATGGTAATAGTTTAATGGATTGCTATGGGTTAGGTTTGTGCGTTTTTTTAGCGCATTTAAAGGATGATGGAAGCGTGGGGAGTAGTGGTTTGAAATTAGGGATTGGGTTGCATTTAGGGATACTTTTGCAAGGGGTTTTTGTCCGGCCCAATGAATGGCTTAATGAGCAATGGATAAAAACCAATATCATTGCCCCTATAGAGCAAGCCAAACGGCTTTTAATGAAAGGATAGTCATGTTAAAAACGAATCAAAAAAACGTGCATGCGTTTGAAATTGAAAAGCAAGAGCCTAAGGCGGTCATGGAATTTTTAGAAAAAAACCATGCCCTTTTGCAATATTTTCTCATTATATTTAAATACGATATTGAACCAGAAGTCAAAGTCATTTTGCGCAAACACCAGATTCTGTTTTTAGAAACAAATCGCGCTTTAAACGGACGCCATATCAAAACCATGCCTTTAAAAGAAGAAACCAACCATTCAAAACCCAATCATTCTAAAACAGAACCCAAGACAACGATTTATGAACGCCACATCAGGAGTGGGGAAGAGATTTATAGCGCTAATCATCTTATTTTTTTGGGGAATATCCACAATGGAGCGAAGATTATTTCAGAAGGCTGTGTGTCGGTTTATGGGGTTTGCGAAGGGGCGATTGTGTGCTTTGGAGAGTGTTTGATTTTAAAAGAAGTCAAGAGCGCTCAAATCGTTTTTCAAAATAAAATTTTATCTTTAAAAGAGGTTGAACGGCTTTTGGTAAATAAAAATATTAAAATAATCACTAAAAATGACGATATACTAGACATAAAGGAAGTATTATGAAACAAACAACCATTAACCACTCTGTGGAATTAGTAGGGATAGGCTTGCATAAGGGCGTTCCTGTGAAGCTTGTTTTAGAACCCTTAGAAGAAAATCAAGGCATCGTTTTTTACCGCTCTGATTTAGGCGTGAAGCTCCCCTTAAAACCTGAAAACATCGTGGATACCAAAATGGCAACCGTGTTGGGTAAAGATAACGCTAGAATTTCTACGATTGAGCATTTGCTTTCAGCTATCCATGCGTATGGTATTGACAATCTTAAGATCTCTGTGGATAACGAAGAAATCCCTATCATGGATGGGAGTGCTTTGACTTATTGCATGCTTTTAGATGAAGCAGGGATTAAAGAATTAGACGCTCCTAAAAAAGTGATGGAAATCAAGCAGGCCGTTGAGATTAGAGAGGGCGATAAATTTGTTAAAATTGAGCCAGACAGCCAACTTTCTTTGAATTTCACGATTGATTTTAACCATCCGGTTATCGCTAAGCAAGCCCACCATTTTGTCTTTAGTAAAACCGCTTATAAAGAGCAAGTCGCTAAAGCCCGCACCTTTGGGTTTTTGCAAGAAGTGAATTACTTGCGCTCCATTGGTTTGGCGAAAGGGGGGAGTTTGAATAATTGCATCGTGCTGGATGAAAACAGCATTTTGAATAAAGAGGGTTTGAGGTGCGAAAAGGAGTTTGTGTGCCACAAGATTTTAGACGCTATGGGGGATCTGATGGTTTTAGGCATGCCTGTGATGGGCAAATACACTTCTTTTTCAGGCAGCCACAAGCTCAATTCCATGCTGGTTAAAGCCATTTTAGCAGACGCTAAAAATTATGAAGTTTTGATCGCTATAGATCCGGCTAAAGAATTTGCGTTGCAAAAGGCTTTCGCTTAATCCTGAATTAGGGTTTATTTTTTGGAATTGGATTTAGTGCTTATCTCTTTAGGCGATGGGGTTTTGCTTGGGGCGTATCAAAACAATTTTTTATGTGCTTCTTACACTTCCAAATCAAAAACAAGTGAAGCTTTAGTGGAAGTTTTTTCACAATTATTCAAGGATTTTAAAAACCCTACTTTACCGGCGATTAAAGGGGTTTATTACGCTAAAGGGCCAGGGAGTTTCACTAGCCTAAAGCTCACGCATGTTTTCTTACACACTTTGGCTTTAATCCATAACTTTGAACTCTATTCAACTACAGGCTTTGATTTTAACGACAACACGCCCATTTTGGCGTATGCCAATAAATACTTTGTTTCAAAAGAAAGGGAAAGCTTGACCGATTTTAAAGATTTGAAAATTGCGCCAAAAGATTTCAAGTTGCCCTCTTTTTTAGAGAAAGACAAATTCACCCAATTGAACACGCCGTTTTACATTTTGCCTCCTATTTAGTGTATAATGCTAGTTTTAAAAATGAAAGGGTATCAAAAATAGGGGTTTAAAATTTGGTAGTGAGTGTTCCTGCAACGAGTGCGAATTTAGGCCCCGGTTTTGATTGCTTGGGTTTGAGCTTGAATTTACGCAATCGTTTTTTTATTGAGCCTAGCAGTTTTCATGCGGTGAAATTGGTTGGGGAGGGTGAGGGGATTCCTAAGTTTTTAACCAACAATATTTTCACTAAAGTGTTTTATGAGATTTTAAAAAAGCATGGGAATGACGGATCGTTTAAATTTTTATTGCATAATAAAGTCCCTATTACAAGGGGTATGGGGTCTAGCTCGGCGATGATTGTGGGTGCGGTCGCTTCAGCGTTTGCGTTTTTAGGGTTTGATTTTGATAGAGAAAACATTCTTAATACCGCTCTAATTTATGAAAACCACCCGGATAATATCACCCCAGCGGTCTTTGGGGGGTATAATGCAGCGTTTGTGGAAAAAAAGAAAGTGATAAGTTTAAAAACCAAAATCCCTTCTTTTTTAAAAGCGGTGATGGTGATCCCTAATAGGGCCATTTCCACCAAGCAATCGCGCCACCTCTTGCCCAAGCGTTACAGCGTGCAAGAAAGCGTGTTTAACCTTTCGCATGCGAGTTTGATGACGATGGCGATTGTGCAAGGGAAGTGGGATTTGTTGCGTTGTTGTTCTAAAGACAGGATGCATCAATACAAGCGCATGCAAACTTATCCTGTGTTGTTTGCGATCCAAAAGCTCGCTTTAGAAAATAACGCCTTAATGAGCACGCTTTCAGGGAGCGGTTCGTCGTTTTTTAACATGTGTTATGAAGAAGACGCCCCTAAATTAAAGCAGGTTTTGAGCAAGAAATTCCCTAAATTTAGGGTAGCGGTTTTAGATTTTGACAATGATGGAGTCCTTATTGAGAAAGACTGAAATTAAAATCCGCATGTGTGTGGCGTGCAGAATGCGCCAACCCCAAAAGGATTTGTTGCGTTTGAAAAGTTTTGACAATCAAATCATGGAGTTTGATGGTAAAGGCCGTAGTTTTTATGTGTGTGGAAATTGTTTGAAAAATGGAGAAAAAAAGTTGTTGAAAGCGGTTTCAAAAATAAAGAATGCCCCAAAAGATACCAAAAATATCATTACTTGGATTAAGGAGAGAAGCATAGCATGAGCGAGATGGTTGATTTAAAAGAATTTTTAGCCGAGCTTGGTAAGACCCAAAAAGAGCTTAAAAATGTGATCGAGCAAGCCAAAGACATTGGTTTAGAGCTTAAGACAAATTCTAAAATGACCCCAGAGGAAGCAAACAAGCTATACAAATACATTGTGGATGGCATTAAAGAACAAATACAAGCCAATCAACCCACTAAAAATCCTGAACAAGACAATAAAGACGATTTGAATACAGCCGCAACGCCCAAATCTCTTAACAAAAAGGTTTCCAAAACGCCCAAAAAAGAAGAAAAAAGCCAGCCAAAGCCCAAAAAAACTAAAGAAAAGAAAAAAGAAGCTCCCACGCCCATTGCCAAAAAAAAGGGAGGAATAGAGATTGTCAACACTTTTGAAAACCAAACACCCCCTGTAGAAAACACCCCTAAAGTGGTTAGCCACTCTCAAATAGAAAAAGCCAAGCAAAAGCTCCAAGAAATCCAAAAAAGCCGAGAAGCCCTAAACAAGCTCACCCAAAGCAACGCTAACAACGCTAACAGCACCAATAACGCTAATAACGCTAAAAAAGAAATCAGCGAAGTTAAAAAGCAAGAGCAAGAGATCAAACGCCATGAAAACATTAAAAGACGCACCGGTTTTAGGGTGATTAAACGCAACGATGAAACAGAAAATGAAAGTGAAAACAGCGTAACAGAAAGCAAAAAACCCACTCAAAGTGCGGCGGCTATTTTTGAAGACATTAAAAAAGAATGGCAAGAAAAAGACAAGCAAGAGGCTAAAAAAGCCAAAAAACCCAGTAAGCCCAAACCCACCCCCACAGCCAAAAACAACAAATCCCATAAAATTGATTTTAGCGATGCGAGGGATTTTAAGGGCAATGATATTTATGATGATGAAACCGATGAAATCTTATTGTTTGATTTGCATGAACAAGATAATCTCAATAAGGAAGAAGAAGAAAAAGAAATCCGCCAAAATATCAACGACAGGGTGCGCGTCCAAAGAAAAAACCCTTGGATGAATGAAAGCGGGATCAAACGACAATCCAAAAAAAAGCGCGTATTCCGTAACGATAACAGCCAAAAAGTGATCCAAAGCGCGATTGCAATCCCTGAAGAAGTGCGCGTCTATGAATTCGCGCAAAAAGCGAATTTGAATCTGGCTGATGTGATTAAAACCCTCTTTAATTTAGGGCTTATGGTAACTAAAAACGACTTTTTGGATAAGGATAGCATAGAAATTTTAGCCGAAGAGTTTCATTTAGAAGTTTCTGTTCAAAACACCTTAGAAGAATTTGAAGTAGAAGAAGTGCTAGAGGGGGTGAAAAAAGAGCGCCCACCTGTGGTGACTATCATGGGGCATGTGGATCATGGTAAAACTTCACTATTAGATAAAATCCGTGATAAAAGAGTCGCTCACACTGAAGCTGGGGGGATCACTCAGCACATTGGCGCTTACATGGTAGAAAAGAATAACAAATGGGTGTCTTTCATTGACACCCCAGGGCATGAAGCCTTTAGCCAGATGCGTAATCGTGGGGCTCAAGTAACAGATATTGCAGTGATTGTGATAGCGGCTGATGATGGCGTGAAGCAACAGACTATTGAAGCTTTAGAGCATGCAAAGGCCGCTAATGTGCCTGTGATTTTTGCGATGAATAAAATGGATAAGCCTAATGTGAATCCGGACAAACTCAAAGCCGAATGCGCTGAGCTTGGTTATAACCCTGTGGATTGGGGCGGAGAGCATGAGTTTATCCCTGTTTCAGCTAAAACGGGTGATGGCATTGACAATCTATTAGAAACCATTCTTATCCAAGCGGATATCATGGAATTAAAAGCCATAGAAGAGGGTAGCGCTAGAGCGGTTGTTTTAGAAGGAAGCGTGGAAAAAGGGCGTGGGGCAGTGGCCACTGTGATTGTCCAAAGCGGGACTTTGAGCGTGGGGGATAGTTTTTTTGCCGAAACGGCGTTTGGTAAAGTAAGAACGATGACTGACGATCAAGGCAAGAGCATTCAAAATTTAAAACCCTCTATGGTGGCTCTCATCACAGGCTTGAGCGAAGTGCCGCCTGCGGGATCTGTTTTAATAGGGGTAGAAAACGATTCTATCGCGCGCTTACAAGCTCAAAAGAGGGCGACTTATTTACGCCAAAAAGCGTTGAGTAAAAGCACTAAAGTGTCTTTTGATGAGCTTTCAGAAATGGTCGCTAATAAGGAATTGAAAAACATTCCTGTAGTCATTAAAGCGGATACGCAAGGAAGCTTAGAAGCCATTAAAAACAGCTTGTTAGAGCTTAATAACGAAGAAGTGGCGATTCAAGTGATCCATTCAGGGGTGGGGGGTATTACTGAGAATGATTTGAGCCTAGTCTCTAGCAGTGAGCATGCCGTGATTTTAGGCTTTAATATCCGCCCCACTGGTAATGTGAAAAATAAGGCTAAAGAATACAATGTGAGCATTAAAACTTACACGGTGATTTATGCCTTGATTGAAGAAATGCGATCGCTGTTATTAGGCTTGATGAGTCCTATTATTGAAGAAGAGCATACCGGGCAAGCGGAAGTGAGAGAAACCTTTAATATCCCTAAAGTAGGCACGATAGCCGGGTGTGTGGTGAGCGATGGGGTGATCGCTCGTGGCATTAAGGCGCGTTTGATTAGAGATGGCGTGGTGGTTCATACCGGCGAAATCCTTTCTTTGAAACGCTTTAAAGACGATGTGAAAGAAGTTTCTAAGGGCTATGAGTGCGGGATCATGCTAGAAAATTATAATGAGATTAAAGTGGGCGATGTGTTTGAAACCTATAAAGAAATCCATAAAAAAAGAACCCTCTAATGAACGCTCATAAAGAACGCTTAGAATCCAATCTTTTAGAATTACTGCAAGAGGCTTTAGCGAGTTTGAATGACAGCGAGTTGAATTCTTTAAGCGTTACTAAAGTGGAATGCTCTAAAGGGAAGCACCACGCTTTGGTGTTTGTGCTTTCATCAGATCATAAAATCCTTTCCAAATTAAAAAAAGCTGAGGGTTTGATCAGGCAATTTGTTTTGCAAGCGAGCGGGTGGTTTAAATGCCCAAAACTCAGTTTTGTTTCAGACAATAGCTTAGAAAAGCAGCTCCGATTAGACGCCATATTTAATGAAATCGCTAAAGGGAAAGGTAATGACTAAAAAAATAGAAGAGAAAATAGAGGGCGTGATTGAAAGCTTGGGTTATTTGCTTTATGATGTGAGTTTGGTTAAAGAAAATGAGCAGCATGTTTTAAGGGTGAGCCTTAAAAACCTTAATGGAGCGGTTAGTTTGGACATTTGCCAACAAGTGAGCGAGATCATTTCGCCCTTATTAGATGTGTGCGATTTTATTCAAGACGCTTATATTTTAGAAGTGAGCTCCATGGGGTTAGAAAGAACGCTTAAAAACCCCAAACATTTCAAGCTTTCTTTAGGCGAAAAAGTGGAAGTCAAACTCATCAATAAAGAAAGCTTTCAAGCTATTCTTAAAGACGCTAACGATTTGAGTGCGGATTTTGAATTAGAGAATCACGCTATCAAAAGCGTGGAATATAAAGATTTAAAGAAAGTTAAAACGCTTTTTGAGTGGTGAAATAATGCGAAGCGGTAGCGTTCCTACACTTTATGAGAAATTACCGCTTGATTGAAATTGGACTCTCATTATTTGGCTAAAAAACGCCAAAAAGCATTTTTTAGATTTCACTCTTCCATTTGAACGATACTCATTATTTCTTTAACCACATTCACATCTTCTAGCGTGCTTAAATCTTGAGTGATTGGCTCTTTTTTGGCGATAGATTTCAAAAGCCTTCTCATGATTTTCCCGCTCCTGGTTTTAGGCAAACCTGGCACATACATGACATTGTCTAATTTCGCGATCTTTCCAATTTCAACGGATAAGATATGATTCATTTCTTTTAACAATTCTAAACTCTCGCCAAGATTGCATTTAGCCCCATCGCACAGCACTACAAATGCAAACAAGCCCTCTCCTTTAATCGTATCAGGGATACCCACTACCGCGCATTCAACCACCATTTCATGTTTAGAAATAGCGCTCTCCACTTCAGCCGTGCCAATCCTATGCCCACTCACATTCACAATATCATCTGTGCGCCCAATAATAGTGATGTATCCGTTTTCATCCACGATAGCGCCATCTCCAGAGAGGTAGACATATTCCCCATTCAACTTGATCTGAGAAAAATAGCTATCAATGTATCGTTTTTCATCGCCCCAAATGTTTCTTACCATAGAAGGCCATGGCTTAGTGATGCATAAAAACCCTTGCTCTCCGGGCTTTGTTTTGGTGCCGTCTTCGTTTAAAACTTCTGCATGAATACCTGGCAAAGGCAAAGTCGCGCAACTGGCCCTTATAGGCGTAGCTCCCGGTAAAGGGCTGATGATATGCCCTCCTGTTTCTGTCTGCCACCAAGTATCCACGATACTGCATTTTGAATTGCCGATTTTTTCATAAAACCATTTCCATGCCGTAGGGTTAATGGGCTCTCCTACCGTTCCTAAAACTTTGAGCGATTCTAAATTATACTTTAAGGGTTCGTTTTCGCCTTTGGCATGCAGCATTCTTATAGCGGTGGGGGAAGTGTAGAATTTATCCACGCGGTATTCTTCTATCATCCTCCACCATCTCCCATAATCCGGATAAGACATCGTGCCTTCTAGTATCAAAGTCGTCGCCCCACAAGCTAAAGGTCCATAAACCACATAAGTGTGCCCTGTGATCCAGCCAATATCAGCGGTGCACCAAAAATTATCGTTATCCCTAATATCAAAAACCCACTCCATCGTCATTTGCGCCCATAACAAATACCCTGCACTGCTGTGTTGAACGCCTTTAGGTTTCCCGGTTGATCCGCTTGTATAGAGCAAGAATAAAGGATCTTCAGAGTCCATCATTTCAGGTTCGCATTTATCGGATTGGTAATGGACCATTTCATTATAGACAAAATCGCGCCCTCTCACATAATCAATCTCTTTGGCGTTTCGTATCACAATGAGCGCTTTTTCCACGCTAGGGCAGGCATTATTTTCTAGAGCCTTGTCAAGGGCTGGCTTGAGCATATAGGGTTTGCCTTTTCTAAAAGTCCCATCCGCTGTGATAACTAATTTGGCTTGAGCGTCGTTGATCCTATCCCTCAAGGCTTCAGGGCTAAACCCAGCAAAAACGATGCTATGGATCGCTCCAATCCTAGCGCATGCGAGCATCATATAAACGCTTTCTACAATCATAGGCATATAGATAATGACTCTATCGCCTTTTTTGACATTGAATTCGTTTTTTAAAAGGTTGGCTGTTTTATTGACTTCAGAGTGGAGTTTTCTGTAAGTGATGACATTATAATCCCCCATTTCCCCTTCAAAAATGATCGCTACTTTATTTTTTTTGTCTTTTAAATGCCTGTCTATGCAATTGTAAGAAACATTGATTTTGCCGTTTTCAAACCATTTGAAAAAAGGGGCGTTATCGCTGTTTAAAACCTTATCAAAAGGTTTAAACCATGTGAGTTTTTGCTTGGCTAACTCGCCCCAAAAATGCTCGTAATCTTCATTGGCTTCATGCACTAAATCCTTATATTCGCACATGTTTTTAATCCTGGCTTGCTTGGCAAACGCTCTGTTAGGGTTAAAGACTTTTTTGGTGAATTCTAAATCTTCGTCTAATTGCATCGCATCTCCTTTTTCATGGTTTTAAGCGCATTTTTTATTATTATATCCAAACTCACACTCTTTTAAAGGGAGGGATACTTTTCTCTTTCTGTGTGGATTGAGACTGATAAAAAAGGAAATAGCACGATGAAACCTAAAGGGTGTATTAGCGTTAATATGCTAATATAGTAGAACATTATGACTACAAAAAGGGTGGTATGCTGATCTCCATAGCGTTTTTATTGGTTTTGTGTCTTTTGAATTATAGTTCTTTTAGGATGTTGAAATCGTTTTTAACCTTAAAGAAAATCTCTCAATACGCTTATTTAGGGTTTTTTATCCTTTTGAGCATAGGCGAGGCGGCTTTTGCTTTTTATAGAAATGCTATGCCTAGCCATTTGTTTGTTTTGACTTCGGCGTGTTCGTTTGTATCTTTTATTGTTTTTATCCTTTCTTTAAGTTTTTACGGGTTTTCCTACTCTATAGAAAAAATAGATTTTTTATATTCAAGGCGTAAAAGTTTAAAAAACTTTTTAAAATTGGGGTTTTATCTGGCGTTATTAGGGTATTTTTGGCGCGGCTTTTATGAAGGGTTGGCCCGCCCTAAAATCAAAGAAACCCCTATTTATTTAGACAAGCTGGATAAAGAATTAAAGATTATTTTACTCACAGACATGCATGTGGGGAGTTTGTTGCAAAAAGATTTTGTTGATTACATTGTAGAAGAAGTCAATCAAAAAGAAGTGGATATGGTGCTGATTGGGGGGGATTTAGTGGATGAAAACATTGAAAAAGTCAAATCTTTTTTACTGCCTTTAAACAACCTTAAAAGCACGCATGGCACTTTTTATGTGCCAGGAAATCATGAGTATTATCATGGCATAGAGCCGATTTTATCGTTTCTTGACACGCTTAATTTGACGATTTTAGGGAATGAGTGCGTGCATTTAGGGGGGATCAATTTGTGCGGTGTGTATGATTATTTCGCAAGGAAGCGTCAAAATTTTGCCCCTGATATTGACAAAGCTTTAAAAAAGCGCGATAGTAGTAAGCCCACGATCCTTTTGGCCCACCAACCCAAACAAATTAGAAGCCTCAAAGAAGGCCACTCTGTAGATTTAGTGCTTTCAGGGCATACCCATGCAGGGCAAATCTTTCCCTTTAGCCTTTTAGTCAAGTTGGCGCAAACCTATTTACATGGTTTATACAAGCACAGCCCCACCACTCAAATCTATGTGAGCAGTGGGGCAGGGTATTGGGGGATTCCTTTAAGGTTTTTAGCCCCTAGCGAGATCGCATACCTTAGGCTTTTACCTAAAAATCAAGCTTAGTTGAACAAAATCTTAAAATCGTAATCAAGCGGTTAAAAAAGGATTAAAACAAGGAGTTAAAAAACAACCGCCAAGACAAAGGGAAAGGAGGGGGAGGTGACCCTTTAATCTTAGCGGTGCCAACCAAACCATAAGGAATGGTTGGATTTGTAATTATACAATAAAATGGTGATTTTTAGTAAATGGTTTTAAAAATTATCCATAAAAACGCTCAAAGGCATTTTTTACAACCAATAATCAAGGGCTTGATTTTAATCAAGCGATAACTTTTATTAATATTTTCTTAAACTAATTTAAAATTATGATATAATCAGTGCTTGAATTACTCTTAAATGCAGGAGTCCATACACCATGCGCGTTCTACTGATTGAAAAAAATTCTGTTTTAGGTGGAGAAATTGAAAAGGGCTTAAATGTTAAAGGCTTTATGGCTGATGTAACAGAGAGTTTAGAGGATGGGGAATACCTTATGGATATTAGGAATTATGACTTAGTTATGGTTAGCGATAAAAACGCTTTAAGTTTTGTTTCTAGAATCAAGGAAAAGCATTCTTCTATTGTTGTTTTAGTTTCTTCTGATAACCCTACAAGCGAAGAAGAAGTCCATGCGTTTGAGCAGGGCGCGGACGATTATATCGCTAAGCCTTACCGCAGCATTAAGGCTTTAGTCGCAAGGATTGAGGCTCGTTTGAGGTTTTGGGGCTCTAATGTGATTGAAATTGGGGATTTGACCATTAGCCCTGATGAAGAAAAGATTATTTACAAGGGGCGTGAAGTTGAAGTGAAAGGGAAGCCTTTTGAAGTGCTTACCCATCTTGCCAGACATAGGGATCAAATCGTCTCCAAAGAACAGCTTTTAGACGCTATTTGGGAAGAGCCTGAAATGGTTACCCCTAATGTGATTGAAGTGGCTATCAATCAAATCCGCCAAAAAATGGATAAACCCTTAGGGATTTCCACGGTTGAAACCGTGAGGCGCAGAGGCTATCGTTTTTGCTACCCCAAACCGGCGTGTGAAGAGTAAACTTCGTAATTTTTTGCTAAAAAATACGATTGGTTGTCGTGGGGTGGAGCGGGTGCGAGATCATTGACAATATTTTAATAACGATAGCAATAATATCATATTATGTTTGGTTGGGTGGTATGATTATTTTATCTGTAGTTGGATTAGTGAGGTATTTTGATTAAAAAACACTCAAATAAATTCATATCAATTCATGGATTTAAATATCCATCAAAATACAAAAATATAAGATTTGGCTCTGTTTTCATTGGATATTGACAAAGTCTTATTTTTGTGGGATTTTTATGGGATACAAGAAAAATACACAAAGAAAACGCTAGCAAGATTTTAAGCTTATGCTGAAATTTTAGTGTAGTGGCGTTGCGAGAACCATAAAACCATGATGACTAATCGTTTCATAGTTGGTTGTCTCGTTTTTAAGATAACCACCCGCTATTACCCCAAACCCTAACATGCTCCAAATACCCGCAACACAAAACAATAAAATAGAGGGATAACTTAAACCACTATTGGCTGTGATTACGGATTAAAAAACCTAAAAATATTAAAAAAGCATTTTTTATACAATCAATAATAAAAAGGCTTGATTTTAACCAAGCGATAACTCTTTAAGCGACCTTTTGGGGTTAGGGGGTTTGTAGGGGAATATAGGGGAATAGTTTTTAAAATACCCCTTTACCTTAAAGAAATGGGTTTATACAAAATGATAAAATAGAAGTTTCTAAACCTTTCCAAAAAGAGTTTTTAAACTCTTGTTAGTTTTTGTTAGCTTGTTACAAACAGCTTAGTTTTAAGCGTTATTAAAGATTTCTTCAATTTGTTCTTTAATATCCCTGTAATTGAAACTCTCCCTAAAGCCATCAATCTTGCCTCCGCTCGCATTCCTATGCCCGCCCCCATTAAAACACATTTGACTGAGTTCACACACATCGCAATTCCCATTCGCTCTTAAGCTCACATTCCCTTTAGAATTCACATCTATATAAAAATCAAAATCCGGATTTTGCGTTAAAAAAAGGTTAGCCAACACGCTAATACCCCCCATAGAATAACTTAAAAACCCTTTTTTATCCTGGTAATAAACGCTGCAATCATGCTTTTTTAAAGAGAGCAAATGCGTTTGCGCGTTTGAAGAGATATTGTCCATCGTTTCTGTATCAGGGTCGCCCCCTAAAGCGATTTTTTTAAGCCTAAACAAATCATTATCATAGGCTACAGGGGCATTTTCTAAAAACAAATAGTTTTTAACTTCTTCTAAAAGCTTTAATTTATAATCGCGGTTTTCATCATCAAACATGAAACGATTCAATTCAGAGCTTTGAGCGATCATGCGCATGCACACCTTGCCTAATTCAAAGCCATAACCTTGCGTGTCCCAAATATCCACAGAATTGACCATTTCCACTAAAGGCTCTAGCCATGTTGTGTTTTTTGGCTCTAAAAGAGCGTAATGCTTTTTCAAAAATTCATACACGATTTTAGTCGCGCAGCGGTTCGTGTCTAAAAAATACCAATGGAAACTCTCAGCCACTTCCTTACCGCTGATATGGTGATCCAAAAGCTGGATTTGAATGCTTTTATTTTGCAAGCGGTGTTCTTGGATTTTATCCTGCAAATACTCTGCTTCATTTAAATTCAAATTCAAATCGCTAACCAAAATAAGGAATTCACTCTCTTTAGATTGAGCGATTGCGTTTAAAATCTCATAAATTCTCGCTGAGACTTCACGCCCGTAATTAGCGTTATAGCATTGGATATTTTTAAAAAATTGTTTTGAAACAAGCTGGCATGCATAGCCATCTAAATCAATGTGTGAAAGGTGGTAAACTTGCATCATTTTCCTTTTTTATTTTATAAATTAAATTAAAAGTTAATGTGGATCGTGCCTAAGGCTTCAAAATTAGAGTTAGGATCTAATTCCGCATGGCTTAGCACGACCACATCAATCCTGGCCTGCTCCATTTGATTAGAAAGAGCTTTTCTTAAATTAGGCTCTACGATCAAAATCACCGGAGCGATCCCTTTTTGCAAGACTTTCATGGCCTCTTCAGAAACCCCTTCAATGAGTTTTTGCAATTCGCTCACATTGAGTAGCAAGCTCTTAGAAGTGCCATTTTCTCGCAATTTATTAAGCAAAAATTGTTCGCTATCGGTAGAAAAGGTTAAAAATTTCAAACGCCCGTCTTCAGATTTAAAAGCGTTAGTGATCACCCTAGAAAGCCTCGCCCTCACTTGTTCGGTTAAGATATTCACATCGTTTTGAACCAATGGGGCAATATCGGTAATCGTTTCTAAAATAGTAAGCATGTCTTTAATGGGGATTTTTTCATGCAACAAGGCTTGCAAGACTGAGCGGATCGCACCGGTGGGGATTTTTTTACTCTCTTCTACAATCGTAGGATAGTCTTTAGCCAAGCGCTCTAAAAGGGATTTCACTTCATCTTTAGTGATAAAATCTTCAGCGTATTTTTTCACTAATTCGCTGGTGTGTGTCGCAATAACGGTGCTTGGATCAATAATAGTATAGCCTTGAATAATGGCTTCTTCTTTATTTTTAGTTTCAATCCATAAAGCGTCCATTCCAAAAGCCGGCTCTTTAGTGGGAATGCCTTCAATTTCTTTATTCACAAAACCGGTATTCATGGCTAAAAACTTATCCGGCATCACCATGCCCTCACCAATCACAATGCCCTTAAGCTTGATTTCATAATGCGTTGGGGGGAGCTGTAAGTTATCTCTGATCCTAATTTGTGGCATCAAAAAACCATAATCGCTCGCTATCTTTTTTCTAATGCCCCTAATCCTTTCTAACAAATCGCCCCCTTGTTTCATGTCCGCTAAGCTGATGAGCTGATAGCCTAAAGCCAATTCTAAAAATTCAATTTTTAACACTTCATCAATCGCTTGTTCTTCTTCTCTTTTAAGCTCTTCTTGGGTTTTAGTTTTTGTGGTGGGGGCATGGGGTTTGATTTTGGAGCTGTGGGGTTTTTCGCTCAAATCCAAGCCGAATTTTTGACTCAAATAATTTTCTAATTTGGTGAGCAATCCGTCTTTTCCCTCCCTGCTAATCAGCCATGCGATGAATAAAAAGAGAGTCCCTACAAACGCTAAAGAAAAGGTAGGGAGTCCAGGAATGGTGGCAAAAAGCAATAAAATCGCCCCCACAATCACTAAAGTTTTGCTTTTATTCGTGAGCTGTGTGATGAGTTTAGAAGCAAAGTCCTCTTCTTCGTTTTGCGTGGTACGAGTGGCGACGATACCAGTCGCTGTCGCAATGATTAAAGCAGGGATTTGCCCTACAAGCCCATCGCCAATGGTTAGGATAGTGAAAGTGCTAGCGCTAAAGCTCAAACTCATATCCCTTTGAAACACGCCCACTAAAAACCCCCCAATGATATTGATAAGCGTGATAATGATAGAAGCGATCGCATCGCCTTTGACGAATTTAGACGCGCCATCCATCGCGCCATAAAAATCCGCTTCTTGGCTTAGAGCGGCACGCCGTTTTTTGGCTTCCTTATCATCAATAAGCCCTGAGTTTAAATCCGCATCAATCGCCATTTGCTTTCCTGGCATAGCGTCTAGGGCGAATCGCGCCCTAACTTCAGTAACCCTAGTAGAGCCATTAGTAACCACTAATAAATTCACTAACACTAAAATACTAAAGATAATCGCCCCAATCACATAATTCCCGCTCACGCTAAATTCCCCAAACGCCGTGATAATATCGCTCACCGCACTAGGCCCTTTATAGCCTTGGGTTAAAATCATTCTAGTAGTCGCTACATTTAAAGCCAAGCGGTATAAGGTTACAATGAGCAATAAAGTGGGGAAAGCGCTAAAATCAGTAGGCTTGTCAATATAAAGCCCGATTAAAATAATCAACACCGATAGCGCGATAGAAATCGTGAGTAAAAAATCCAACACAAAAGGCGGTAACGGCACGATAATGATCGCTAAAATCGCTATCACAAAGACCACAAGGGCTAAGTCTTTGGATTGCAAAAAGCGTTTAAAGACAGGGAAAGTCTTTTTAAAAGCTAATTTGGAGCGTTCGTTTGCCATAATCTAAAATCAATGCCTTAATTTTGGTAGGTGTGTTTGTCTCTTATTATAATATAAAGTTTAAAAGTATGACACAAAAAAGCTTATTTTACGCTATAATGCGATCTTTATTAAATTACCAATTTAGGAGGTCGTTATGGCTTTGAATCTGGAGAAAAAACAAGAAATCATTAAAGCGTTTGCCACTAAGGAAAACGATACGGGTTCTTGTGAGGTGCAAGTGGCGTTGTTGAATGAAAGGATCAAGCTTTTAACCGAGCATTTAAAGACTAACCCTAAAGATCATTCCAGTCGTTTAGGGCTTTTAAAATTAGTCGCTCAAAGACGCAACTTGTTGAAATACATCAAACGCACTAATCATGCGCGTTATGTGGTTTTGATTGAAAAGTTAGGCATTAAAGACAGATAATTTTTATCGGTTTTAGGGTATGGCGAGTTTGTGTTGAAAGAGCGTTTAAAAGCCTTTTTTAGTGCGGACTCTGTTTTCACTTTAATTTTTGCCCTTTTTTTTCTCACTTCGTTTAAAAAGCCTTTAACGCAAGTCTTGTTGATTGTTTTAATGGTTTTTTTGCTTCTTAGGTGTTATTTCCAAGCGTCTTTGAAAGAAACTTTCACGATTAATCATTTAAAAACCATGCCTTTCAAATGGCTCACTCTGGCTTTTTTGGGCGTGTTTTTAAGCATCTTCCCTAACATGTTTAACATGCATGATAGCCAAACTTTCCGCTACAATTTATTCGCTCTAAACATGTCCTTAACTTACGCTTGCGGGGCGTTATGCTTGCTTTTTGCGAGCCGTTTAAGAATCAAATTGAATCAAAAAATCCTTTTTTATAGCATGGCTGTTGCAAATTTCATCAACGGCTTGCTTTCATTAGTGCAAAAAATTTATTTTAACATGCCCAGAGCGCAAGGGTTTAGCACGGTTAAGGAGTATGTGGTTTTAGTGAGCGTGTCCATTTTAGGCTGTTATATTTACGCGCTTTATTCGCACAATCAAAAAGAAAAACTTTTTTTCACTCTTTCTGTTTTCGTGGGGTTTTTAGTCGTTATTTTAAGCGCTACAAGGAGTGCAACAATCGCTTTTGTGGCTACTTTTTTAATCCTGTCTTGCTTTATTTTATACGCCAAAAAATCGCTCAAACCATTGGGTTATATGGTGGTTGTGAGTCTTATTTTGAGTGCTTTGTATGTGGGGAGTAACGCTTTAGAAAAAAGGGGGGCAATAGAGCAATCTAGAGTTCAAAACCAAAGCTTTGAAGAGGATTTGAAACGCTACGCTAAAAAGGACGCCGATAGCAGTATCGGGTGGCGTTTGGAGCGCTGGAAAGAAGCCCTAACGGTTTTGCGTTTAAGGCCCTTTTTTGGTATGGCCGCTAGCGAGAAATGCCAGAGGTTAGAAGAGATTTTATCCTTATCAAAGTCTTATAGAGCCAAAGATTTGATTCTTTGTTATGAAAGATACGACAATCAAATCATTCACATTTTAGCCACTAGGGGGATCATAGGCTTTTTGATCTGGCTCTTTTTCTTGTTAGTCATTGTAAAGATTTTTTGGAGCGGGATAAAGCAAAACTCTTTAATATCGTTTTTTATACTAATGACACTCGCCTTTTATCTTATTTTTGGCATCGGATTTGACCCCTTTGATTTCTTCATTACGGGAAGTTTTTTTGTGGGAATGATCATGATGGCTGTTTTTTTAAAAAAGGATAAAAGCGTTTTTTAGCATCAAGGGGTTTGATGTTAGTCAAGCGGTAGTTTCTTGACAATGCGTTCTTAGGGGGATTTAAGGGGTAAGATAAAAACTTATGCTATAATGTGGTTTCATTCCATATTCAACAAGGAGAAATAAATTAATGAAAATTTTAGTGATTCAAGGGCCTAATTTAAACATGTTAGGACACAGAGACCCAAGACTTTATGGCATGGTAACCTTAGACCAAATTCATGAAATCATGCAAACTTTCGTGAAACAAGGCAATTTAGAAGTGGAATTAGAGTTTTTTCAAACCAATTTTGAGGGCGAAATCATTGATAAAATCCAAGAGAGCGTGGGCAGCGATTATGAAGGGATTATCATTAACCCTGGAGCGTTTTCGCACACTTCTATTGCGATTGCGGATGCGATCATGCTAGCGGGCAAACCTGTCATTGAAGTGCATCTCACTAACATTCAAGCCAGAGAAGAATTCAGGAAAAATTCTTACACTGGAGCGGCTTGTGGAGGCGTGATCATGGGATTTGGCCCGCTTGGTTACAACATGGCTTTAATGGCGATGGTCAATATTTTAGCCGAAATGAAAGCGTTCCAAGAAGCCCAAAAAAACAACCCTAATAACCCCATTAACAATCAAAAATAAAAGGGGGCTACCCATGAAAGGATTAGAAAGAGAATCGCATTTCACGCTCAATGAGAACGCGATGTTTTTTGAGTGTGCTTATAGTTGCGATAACGCTTTGTTTTTGCAATTAGACGATCGCTCGTTTTTTATCACTGATTCTCGCTACACTCAAGAAGCTAAAGAAAGCATTCAGCCTAAAAATGGCGTTTTAGCGGAAGTGATAGAATCTAGTGATTTAGTGCAAAGCGCGATTGATTTGATCGCAAAGAGTTCGGTTAAAAAGCTCTTTTTTGACCCCAATCAAGTGAATTTGCAAACCTACAAGCGTTTAAATTCAGCGGTTGGGAATAAGGTTGTTTTAAAGGGCGTGCCTAGTTACCACCGCCAAAAACGCATCATTAAAAACGAACATGAGATCCAACTTCTCAAAAAATCTCAAGCCTTGAATGTTGAAGCTTTTGAAAATTTTGCCGAGTATGTGAAAAAGATTTTTGATGAAAAAGAGTCATTGAGCGAGCGGTATTTGCAGCATAAGGTTAAGGACTTTTTGACTAAAGAGGGGGTTTATGATCTGAGTTTTGAGCCTATTTTAGCCTTGAATGCGAACGCGAGCAAGCCCCATGCTTTGCCTAGTGCGAAGGATTTTTTAAAAGCGGAGCATAGCATTCTTTTGGATATGGGGATCAAATACGAACGCTATTGCTCAGATAGGACTCGCACGGCTTTTTTTGACCCTAAAGATTTTGTCTTCACAAGAGAGCAGAGTTTCAAGGATAAAGAGCGTCAAAAGATTTATGACATTGTGAAAGAAGCACAAGAAAAGGCTATTTCAGGCATTAGAGCGGGCATGACCGGTAAAGAAGCGGACAGTTTGGCTAGGGGGGTGATTAGCGATTATGGTTATGGGCAGTATTTCACTCACAGCACCGGGCATGGCATTGGCTTAGACATTCATGAGCTTCCTTATATTTCATCGCGCAGTGGAACCATTTTAGAAGAGGGCATGGTGTTTTCTGTGGAGCCTGGGATTTATATCCCTGGATTTTTTGGGGTGCGCATTGAAGATTTAGTGGTGATTAAAAATTCTAGGGCTGAGCTTTTGTGATGCGAGAGATCCTTACTAGCCGCTTTTTCCCTAGCCTTTTTAAAAAAAGGCTTGATTTTTCTAACAGGGTGGTTTTAGGGTTGGGATCTAATCTTAAAAATCCTTTAAAAATATTAAAAAATTGTTTTTTATATTTTAAAAATCATAGTAAAATCGGGAAAATTTTTTCTTCGCCCATTTATATCAATCCGCCTTTTGGTTACACTAATCAACCTAACTTTTATAACGCTACGATTATCCTTAAAACATCTTTAAGTTTACGCCATTTTTTTGCTCTGGTTTTTTATATAGAAAGGCGTTTTGGGCGCAAAAGGAAGCGCGATTTTAAAGACGCTCCAAGAACTTTAGATATTGACATTATCGCTTTCAACCAAGTCATTTTAAGGCAGAACGATTTGACTTTACCTCACCCTAAATGGAGTGAAAGGGATTCGGTGTTAGTGCCTTTAACTTTGCAACAAATCCTTTTTAAAAGAGAAGAGTGGTGAAATTCTATACTTATAGTGGGGAGACGGCCGCTGAAGCTTTAAAGATCGCTCAAAGCCACCATGGGGTGGATACGCTGGTGTTTAAAACGCAAGAAATCCGTAAAAAAACGCTCACTTCTTCTGGGCTTTATGAAATCGTTGTGGCGGTTGAAGAAGAGAGCGAAAACAAGCCCCCTAAAGCCCCCCTTATTCTAGAAAGCTTGTATGATGAAGAATTGAATGAAGAAGACGTGGTCATGCAGCTTTCAAGCACTGTAGAAGAAATGCGCAAACTCGCCGGGGTTTCATCTAATCAGCGCAACTATAGTTTTTCAAAAAATAAGATCCTTTTAGAAAAAGACGCCCCGTTAGAGGATACGCCTTTAGAGGCTAATAAGCAGGACGCTTTATTGCAAGCCTTAAAAGATGAAGCCAACCATAAAAAAGAAAGAGAAAAAAGAGAGGTCAAACAAGAAGAAGAGATTAAAGATATTAATCTGCAATTAAGTAAAATCAGAGACAGCTTAAAACTCATTCAAAACATGTTTTGGGATGAGAAAAACCCCAATTCTGTCAATATCCCTCAAGAATTTGCCGAAATTTACAAACTGGCCAAACAAAGCGGGATGAAATCCAGCCATTTAGATGAAATCATGCAATTGAGCCTGGAATTGATGCCTTTACGCATGCGGGAAAATTCCGTAACGATCAAGCGTTATTTTAGAGAAGTGTTGCGCAAAATGATCTTATGCCGCCCTGAAGATTTGAATTTAAGGCAAAAACGCATCTTAATGCTTGTAGGGCCAACAGGCGTGGGGAAAACGACGACTTTAGCTAAATTAGCCGCGCGCTATTCTAGAATGCTCGCTAAAAAATACAAGGTGGGCATTATCACTTTAGACAATTATCGCATTGGGGCTTTGGAGCAATTGAGTTGGTATGCTAATAAAATGAAAATGAGTATAGAAGCGGTGATTGACGCTAAGGATTTTGCTAAAGAAATTGAAGCGTTGGAATACTGCGATTTTATTTTAGTGGATACGACAGGGCATTCGCAATACGATAAAGAAAAAATTGCCGGTTTGAAGGAATTTATAGATGGGGGTTATAATATTGATGTGTCCTTAGTGCTTTCAGTTACCACTAAGTATGAAGACATGAAAGATATTTATGATTCTTTTGGGGTGTTAGGGATTGACACTTTAATCTTTACAAAATTGGACGAGAGTAGGGGGTTAGGGAATTTGTTTTCTTTAGTGCATGAAAGCCAAAAGCCTATCAGCTATCTTTCTGTTGGGCAAGAAGTGCCTATGGATTTGAAAGTGGCTACTAATGAATATTTAGTGGATTGCATGCTAGATGGCTTTAGTAACCCTAATAAGGAACAAGCATGAACAATCAAGCGAGCCGTTTAGATAATTTGATGAATCTTAAAAGCCCTAAAAGTTTTTTTGATAATAAAGGGAATACCAAATTCATCGCTATCACAAGCGGTAAGGGAGGCGTGGGGAAGTCCAACATTAGCGCTAATTTAGCCTACTCTCTATACAAGAAAGGTTATAAGGTAGGGGTGTTTGATGCGGATATTGGTTTAGCGAATTTAGATGTGATTTTTGGGGTGAAAACCCATAAAAATATCTTGCATGCCTTAAAGGGTGAAGCCAAATTACAAGAAATCATTTGCGAGATTGAACCCGGGCTTTGCTTAATTCCCGGGGATAGCGGCGAAGAAATTTTAAAATACATTAGCGGTGCAGAAGCTTTAGATCAATTCGTAGATGAAGAGGGGGTTTTAAGCTCTTTAGATTATATTGTGGTTGATACAGGCGCTGGGATTGGAGCCACTACGCAAGCGTTTTTGAACGCGAGCGATTGCGTGGTGATTGTTACCACACCCGATCCATCAGCGATTACCGATGCGTATGCATGCATTAAAATCAACTCCAAAAATAAAGATGAATTGTTTCTTATCGCTAACATGGTAGCCCAACCTAAAGAGGGCAGGGCGACTTATGAAAGGCTGTTTAAGGTGGCTAAAAACAATATCGCTTCATTAGAATTGCACTATTTAGGGGCGATTGAAAACAGCTCTTTATTGAAACGCTATGTGAGAGAGCGGAAAATTTTAAGAAAAATAGCCCCTAACGATTTGTTTTCGCAATCCATTGATCAGATAGCGAGCCTTTTGGTTTCTAAACTAGAAACCGGTGCTTTAGAAATACCAAAAGAAGGTTTGAAAAGCTTTTTTAAAAGGCTTTTGAAGTATTTGGGGTAGACTGATGAGAGTTCAAAATTTTATCCATTTTTCTGTTGTGGTAGGGTTTTTTTTAGGGTTAGTGTTTTCGGTGTTGAAATTCAATGAGCCAGAGAGCATTCTATTATGGACGGTGTTATCCACGCTTGGGGGGTATTTGATCGCCTTATTGTTTGCGTCTATTTTTATCGCTTGCACGGATTTAGATATTTGTCTTTTTGACAAAAAAGGCACTGAAGAGAGTTTGCTTCGTTTCAACCATGAGTTTAAAAACAGAGAAAAAGAAGTGGCTAGTATTTTAAATTACATTAGAAATTATGATTTTGATGATGGAAAATAGAATGCCCAAAGAAATTCAAAAAACTGAAGCGAGCGAAAAAAGTATAGAAAAGGTTTTGAACGCCTATGACAAGCAGCAACACCACCATCAAGACGCGCTCGCTATCCAGTATTTACCGGCCGTGCGCGCCATGGCGTTTCGTTTAAAAGAGCGCTTGCCCAGCTCTATTGATTTTAACGATCTGGTTTCTATTGGCACTGAAGAATTGATTAAATTAGCCAGGCGTTATGAGAGCGCGTTAAATGATTCTTTTTGGGGGTATGCTAAAACGCGCGTCAATGGGGCAATGTTAGATTATTTGCGCTCTTTAGATGTGATTTCTCGCTCCAACAGAAAGCTGATTAAAAGCATTGATATTGAGATCACCAAACACCTTAATGAGCATGGGAAAGAGCCTAGCGATGCGTATTTAGCAGAAGCTCTAGGAGAAAATATTGAAAAGATTAGAGAAGCCAAAACGGCTTCAGATATTTATGCGTTAGTGCCAATAGATGAGCAATTCAATGCGATTGAGCAAGATGAAATCACTAAAAAGATTGAAGCAGAAGAGTTGTTAGAGCATGTCCAAAAAGCGCTGAATCAAATGAGCGAAAGAGAGCAAATCCTTATCCAGCTTTATTACTTTGAAGAGTTGAATTTGAGCGAGATCAAAGAGATTTTAGGCATTACTGAATCGCGCATTTCTCAAATCATTAAAGAAGTGATTAAAAAGGTGCGCCAATCCTTAGGAGTGGATCATGGCTGATATTTTAAGCCAAGAAGAAATTGATGCGCTTTTAGAAGTCGTTGATGAGAACGTGGATATTCAAAATGTCCAAAAAAAAGATATTATCCCCCAACGCAGTGTAACCCTCTATGATTTCAAGCGCCCTAATCGTGTGAGTAAGGAGCAATTGCGCTCTTTTAGGAGTATCCATGACAAAATGGCTAGGAATCTTTCCAGTCAAGTCTCTTCTATCATGCGTTCTATTGTAGAGATCCAGCTCCATAGCGTGGATCAAATGACTTATGGCGAATTTTTGATGAGTTTGCCTAGCCCTACGAGTTTTAATGTCTTTTCCATGAAGCCTATGGGGGGAACGGGGGTTTTAGAGATTAATCCTAGCATCGCTTTCCCTATGATTGACAGACTATTAGGGGGTAAGGGGAGCGCGTATGATCAAAATAGGGAGTTTAGCGATATTGAATTGAATTTATTGGATACGATTTTACGCCAGGTGATGCAAATTTTAAAAGAAGTGTGGTCGCCTGTGGTGGAGATGTATCCTACCATTGACGCTAAAGAATCCAGCGCGAATGTGGTCCAAATCGTCGCTCAAAATGAAATTTCTATCATGGTGGTTTTAGAGATTATCATTGGGCATAGCCGTGGGATGATGAACATTTGCTACCCGGTGATTTCCATTGAGAGCATTCTTTCTAAAATGGGGAGTAGGGATTTCATGCTTTCAGAGACGAACTCCAAAAAGAGCCGTAATAAGGAATTGCAAGCGCTATTGAGCGGGGTGAGCGTGGATATGATGGTGTTTTTGGGCGCGGTGGAATTGAGTTTGAAAGAAATGCTGGATTTAGATGTGGGGGATACTATCCGGTTGAATAAAGTCGCTAACGATGAAGTGAGCGTGTATGTGCATAAAAAAAAGCGTTATTTAGCGAGCGTGGGGTTTCAAGGGTATAGGAAAACCATTCAAATTAAAGAAGTGATCTATAGCGAAAAAGAACGCACTAAAGAAATTTTAGAAATGCTAGAAGAACAGCGCAGAGGCAAAGTGGGCGATATTATGAAGATAGAAGAAGAGTGAGAAATGCAAGATTTTATTAAAATTTTTATTCAAGAGGTTGTCTCTACTTTAGAAGGGTTAGTGGGTAAGGCTCCAAGCGTGGGATTAGAAAAAGAAGTTTCTAACAATGAAGAAGCGAGTTTAATCAGCCTGCCTTATGCAAGGGTTAAGATTAGCGCGATTGAAAAAGAAGAGAGCTCTATTGAATTACTGGCTCCGGTTGATTTAGTTACCGCTTTAAGCGATTTGATGCTAGGAGGTGAGGGGGCGAGTAAGGAAGAAATGGATAATGACGATTTAGACGCTTTTAAAGAAATGGCTTCTAATATTTTTGGCGCGATCGCTACAAGCTTGAAATCTCAAGAATTGCTCCCTAAACTCAATTTCACCACTATAAACGCTGAGATCGCTAAAGAGCTTCCTAAAAAAGAAGATTACGCTAAGGCGATGGTGTTTTCTTTTAAAATGGAAGCCATCAAAGAAAGCCAAATCGTTTTATTGACTACGACAGCTTTTGAACGCCAATTTGAAAAAACGCATAAAGAAGAAAAAAAAGAAACGACAGAGAGCGTTGCTGAAGAGGTTAAAACCCACGATGCGTCTTTAGAAAACATAGAAATCCGCAATATCAGCATGCTTTTAGACGTGAAATTGAACGTTAAGGTGCGCATCGGGCAAAAAAAAATGATTTTAAAAGATGTGGTCTCTATGGATATAGGGAGCGTGGTAGAGTTGGATCAATTGGTGAATGACCCTTTAGAAATTCTTGTAGATGACAAGGTGATCGCTAAGGGAGAAGTGGTGATCGTGGATGGGAATTTTGGCATTCAAATCACGGATATTGGCACTAAAAAGGAACGCTTAGAGCAACTGAAAAATTAAACCATTTTAGAGTAAAAAAGGAAGGATTATGGCTATTTTTGGGGAATTAGGCTCGCTTGGGCATTTGTTTAAAAAAACGCAAGAATTAGAAATTTTGCATGCGTATTTAAAAGAGGTCATGCAAAAGGGTAGTGGAGCGAATCAAAGGGTTTTAAACCTCGATCCTAATACAGAATTTCAAACGCCTTTAGGGCATGGCATTTTTAGCATAGAGCAGAGTTATTGTTTAGAGCATGCCAAAGAAAGCGAGAAAGGCTTTTTTGAAAGCCACCGACAATATGTGGATTTCCAATTGATCATTAAAGGCGTTGAGGGGGCTAAGGTGGCAGATATAAATAGGGCTGTCATTAAAACCCCTTATGATGAAAAAAAAGACTTGATCGTTTATGAGCCGGTTAGTGAAGCTTCTTTTTTGCGTTTGAGCGCGGGCATGCTGGCTATTTTTTTGGAAAGCGATGCGCATGCGTTGAGGTTCTATGGAGAGTCTTTTGAAAAATATAGGGAAGAGCCGATTTTTAAAGCGGTCGTTAAAATGCCTAAAGGATTGATCAAATTAAAATTATGAAATCGGTGAGTCTTGTTATAGTTTTTTGTTGTTTTTTAGGGGCTGTAGAGTTGCCTGGAATTTATCAAACTCAGGAATTTTTATACATGAAAAGCTCTTTTGTGGAGTTTTTTGAGCATAATGGGAAGTTCTATGCCTATGGTATTTCTGATGTGGATGGCTCTAAAGCCAAAAAAGACAAACTCAATCCTAACTCAAAGCTAAGGAATCGCAGCGATAAAGGCGTGGTGTTTTTAAGCGATTTGATTAAGGTTGGGGAACGATCTTATAAAGGCGGTAAAGCGTATAATTTTTATGACGGCAAGACCTACTATGTAAGGGTTACTCAAAATTCAAACGGGGATTTGAAATTCACTTCAAGCTATGATAAATGGGGGTATGTGGGCAAGACTTTCACTTGGAAACGCTTGAGCGATGAAGAAATCAAAAATCTAAAACTCAAGCGTTTTAACCTAGACGAAGTCCTTAAAACCATTAAAGATAGCCCTATTTAAGCTAGCTTCTTTAAATTTTTTTAATCATCACTCTCTTGGCATTCTTTACACCACACAAACATTTTCATGTCATGGCTAATCAGCTTGGCTTGATATTTTTTAACGACTTCATTCTGGCGGTGTTCAATTTCAGGGTCTGCAAATTCAATGATCTTACCGCAATGCAAACAAATGATGTGATCATGGTGCTCTTTAGCCGCAATTTCATAGCGCCGGCCGCTTTTTGAAGTCTCTAAAACGCAGATAAAATTTTCTTTTTCTAAGAAATTCAAAATGCGATAGACTGAAGAAATGCTGGTGTTTTTGTCCTTTTGGCGGATAGAGTGCGTGATTTCTTCAGGGCTTAGGTGTGTACCGCTGCGATACAAAACGCTCACCACTTCTTCTCTTTGTTTTGAATTTTTGAGTCCGTTTTTTTTGATAGACATCCTCAAGCGCTCTAAAATGGATTCTAAAGTTTCTAACCTTCTCATGCTAATATTTCCCTTGTCCGTAAAATGATTTTTATAACTAGAATGTTATTATACAATAATAATGCGATGAACCATAGATAAAACTCATTATTATTTTAATTCAATCAAAAAATGTTGATTTTTTATTACCATTGTCGCATTTTAATGCAACTTATAAGATCAATTTCTTATTTTATCAAGCCATTCTAAAAGGGTTTTTTCAAACCCTATGCCTTGAGAAGAAACCAAATCTAGGGGTTTTTCCAAATAATCTTGTTTGACATAGCCGTTATAATCATGTGGGTAAAGGTAGTCTTTAGCGTTAGGCAACAGGTGTTTAGGAATAGGGTAGAGTGAGCCTTTTTGAACGCAATCCAAAGCCTGATTGATCGCTCTATAAGCCGTGTTGGATTTAGGCGAACAAGCCAGATAAATCACGCATTGGCTTAAAATGATGCGCGCTTCAGGGTAGCCGATTTGTTTGACTGCAAACAAGCAAGAAGTGGCTAAATTAAGGGCGTTTGGGTTAGCGTTACCAATATCTTCGCTCGCAAAAATCACCAGCCTTCTGGCGATAAATTCCGGGTTTTCCCCGCCAGCAATCAAACGCGCCAGATAATAGATGGAAGCGTTTTCATCGCTCCCTCTTAAAGACTTGATTAACGCGCTAGTAAGGTTATAATGCGTATCATCGCTATAAGATCCGTCATTTAGGCTATGAGGCCGTAAGGATTGCAGCGTTTCTAAAGTGATAGGATTTTCTATTTTAGCGCTCAAATCTAAAAGGTTTAATAACGCTCTAGCGTCGCCAGCGCTGTTGTTTAAAAGATAGGTTTTAGCGTCAGGCTCTATTTGTTTTTTGAGCAATGTTAAAGCTTTAGCGCAAAGCTTGTCTAAATCGCTCTTTTTTAGGGGGGTTAATTCAAAAATAAAACTTCTTGAGCGGATCGCATGGCTTAGGCTGTAATTAGGATCTTGCGTGCTAGCCCCTAAGATTAAAGCGTGATTTTTTTCCATAATGGGGAGTAAAAATTCTTGTTGGGTTTTATTCAATCTGTGGGTTTCATCAATAAAAACAACGGGTTTTAAAAGGGTGTTTTGGTAATTTTTAAGCTTAAGGCGCAAATCCTCTAGCTTAAAATCCGTCGCATTGAATAAAAGAATGGGGCGCTCCAGCATGCAAGCGATGATTTGAGCTAGGCTTGTTTTGCCCACGCCAGGAGGGCCATAGAAAAAGGCATGGGGGAAGTGTTTGGATTGTAGGGCTTTAAATAAGGGGGCGTCTTTCCCCACTAAATGCTCTTGGCCTAAAAAATCTTCTAGGCTTGTGGGGTTTAAAAGTGCAGTCAAACTCATTTTTTAAATAAAATCAATTCGTAAAAATTCGTAGGGGTGTTTAGATTTTTCGTTGGGGTTTTGGTGTTTTTAGAGTGTTTTTGCAGAGCGTCTTGCAATTCTTTATTGAGATTGTCTAATTCATCAAGCTTTTCTTTTAAACGCAAGATAATATCCACGCCCGCTAGATTAACCCCCATATCCCTTGTAAGGCGTAAAATCGTTTTGATTTTGTCCATGTCTCGTTGGGAATACAAGCGCATTTTCCCATCAGTCCTGCTAGGCTCTATCAAACCCTCTTTTTCGTATTGGCGCAAGGTTTGAGGGTGCACGCCTAAGATTTTAGCCACAACGCTGATTAAATAAAGCGGTTCATCATAATCACACACGATTCCTCCTTACAATTCTTTTTCTAATAACGCTTTTAACTCATTAGAAAGCGTTTCCGTTTTAGGCAAAATCAAACGAGCCTGCAAATACAAATCCCCCACATGCGAAGTTTTTCTGTTTTTAATCCCTTTTTCTTTAATGCGGAATTTTTGCATCGCTTTGGTGTTAGGGGGAATGGTTAGGGTTAAGGTTTTATGCCAAGTAGCGATTTCAATTTTCCCTCCAAAAAGAGCCGTCTTTAAGGGTAAATCAAAGGTTTGGATAATATCGTCTTTTTCGCGCCTATACATTTCATCTTCTTCAATATGGATCTCTAAGAGCAAATCGCCCCTACCCGTTCGCCCCGTTTTCCCCTTGTTGCGAACCCTGATTTTTTCGCCCTCTTCCACGCCGATAGGGATTTTAAGGCTAAAAGTGTCATTATTGATGCTCACTTGTTTTTTATTGCCTAAAAGGGTGTCTAAAACAGAGACATTTAAAGTGGCGGTCATGTCTAAATTTTCAGGGGCGAAATTGGAAAAATTAAAGCCAGAAAAGCCTTGCGAGTTTTGAGAAAATCTTTGCGAAAAGCCTCCTCTCCCAAAAATAGAGCTTAAAATATCGTCTAAATCTTCACTAGTTCTGCGGCTTCTGGCAAAATCGCTGAAATTCTGCCCCCCAAACATGTTGTCGCCAAACTGATCGTATTGGCGGCGTTTTTCTTCGTCGCTTAAAATTTCATAAGCGGCGTTGATTTCTTTGAATTTCTCTTCGGCTTCTTTGGTTTTATTCAAATCCGGATGGTATTGCCTAGCTAAACGGCGGTAGGATTTTTTGATTTCATCTTGGCTGGCGTTTTCGCTCACGTTTAAAGTTTGGTATAAACTCTTACTCATGGATCACCTTTAAAATAGTTTTATTAGAATACTATCATAAATCTTTAGTGTTAGTCAATCAAGTTTATTGATAATGTTTAGTGGTAATTGAGATTTTAAACCCGTTTCAGCGCAATTAAAAGGAATTTTAACTAAAATATCGAGTTTAAATCAACGATGAGTTTTTAATGCAATATAAGAAAAATAAGAAAAAATATTATTATTTAGCGTTAGGGATCCTTTTTTTAAATGGTCTGTCTTTGAAAGCTTTAGAAATCGCAGTCAAACCTTTTGGCTATCTGGGGCTATTGTATAATCAAGGGGTGCAAAAAAACCCTCACAGCTATGTGGGGGCTTTAGCGCGCCTTGGGGTGGATTTTTCTTATAGCAATGGGTGGTCCTTTGGTATTGGAGCGATTGGGGCTTGGAATGTTTATAACAAACAGCGTTTGGCTAACCTTTACATCAGTCTAGGGAATTTTTTTGGTAACCCTAACAATGTTAAACCTTATTTGAGCGCTGGCGATGTTTCTGATGCGTATCTTCAATACGCTAACCAGCGTTTTAAAATCGCTTTAGGGCGTTTCAATACCGATTTTGTGGATTTTGATTGGATAGGGGGTAATATTCAAGGGATCTCTGTGGCTTTTAAGCAAAATTCCATGCGTTATTTTGGGATTTTTATGGATAGCATGCTTTATAATGGGCATCAAATCAACAAAGAGCAAGGGAATCGGATCGCTACTTCCCTAAACGCTCTAGCGTCTTATGATCCTGTGTCTAAACGCTTGTATGTAGGGGGGGAAGTGTTTGTTTTAGGAGCAGAATATAGGCATGAAAACCTTAAAGTGGTTCCTTTTATTTTAACGGACACCCGCTTGCCTTTGCCCACTCAAAATGTTTTAGTGCAAGTGGGGGGTAAGTTGGAGTATGACGCTTCTTTAGCTAAGGGTTTCACTTCGCGCACTCTAGTGCATGGCATGTATCAATACGGCAACACTGATAGTGCTACAAACGCTAAAAATGCCGGCTTGTTTTTGATCGATCAAACTTTTAAATACAAAATTTTTAATTTTGGAACGGGTTTTTATATCGTTCCGGCAAGGAACAATAAGGGCTATCTATGGACTTTTAACGACAGGACTAAATTCTATGGCCGTGGGATCAACGCGCCCGGCGTGCCAGCGATTTATTTTGCTAATTCTAGCATTTCAGGCTATGTTTTTTTAGGGCTTAAGACTAAAAGGGTGCGTTTAGACGCGATGGTGGCTTTTGGGGATTACCAAGAATATTCTTTAATGAGCAGCTTTAGGGTTTGGACTTATAGGAGTTTGTCTTTTGATATGGGTGGGGGGTATGTGTATGCTTACAATTCTAAAGCCACGAGAAAAAGCCTTGGAGATAGTTCTTTTGTCTTTTTTGGGAAGTTTTTGTTTTAAAAAAATGCCATTTTTGCAATCAATAGCAAAGGGCTTGCCAAAAGTAAGCGATAATTTCTTTTTTTAAAAAAACAATATTAAAAGAAGTTTTTGTTTTAAAAATGTTTTAAGAAATTCTTTTAAAATCAGGTCTTTGGGGTTTTTTAGGGAAAAAAGCTTTTTTAAACTCAGGTTCCCATAGTTTGATCACGCCATGGTGGGTCATCTGGTGCATATTGACTAAACGCATGTTTAAAAGAGCCTTTTCTTTAGCTTCGCTATCGCTCAAGTCTTCTTTAATTTTGAACGCTTGAATGATCTGCTCCCACAATTCATGCTCTTTAGCGTCTTCGTTTAAAAAATCTTTATAGTTGAAGCCACCAATCCCTTTGACCCCCTTAATATTATCCCCCTTATCCCCCACAACGCACTGGTAATAAGCAAAAAAATGGGCTTCTTTTTGACTCACATTAAAAAAAGCGTTGGTTTTCAAGTTGAAATGAGAACCTCTATTGGAATACAAAATATCCTTATCCATGCTGGCTATCACATAATTGTTGGGGTCTTTCTTTTTGTAAAAAGAGATAATATCATCGGCTTCATATTCAAAACAATGTTCGCCCTGGATTTTAGCCCCTTTTTTTAGGGGGTATTTTTCCACAATGGCGATTTTTAGGGTTCTTAGAAGGGCTTTAAAATCTTCATCAAATTGGTGGCGTTTTTGTTTGTAATGATCGCACAGCTGGTAGCGGAAACTCTCTCTACCTCTAGTGATAAAAAAAAGCGTTTTAGAGCAACGGGTTTTGCGCATGATAGATAAAATCTGAGTGGTAAGGAAAATAACGCCCACTTCTTGCAAGCTGTAAGCGGCGAATCTTTTAGGGAGTGTTTTATTAGAGAGCAAACGCCTAACAATATTAGGGATAACGCAATCAATGTCTAGTAAAAGAGTTCTTGAATGCGTGAATCTTGTTTTGTTAAACGCTTGTCTAATGGTTAATCCTTAAGTTGAATTTCTCTTTTTCAAAGGCTAAACTATTATAGCAAATATATAGCAAATAATAAGTTATTTTAATAATAATTAGCTCTATTCTCATTAAATACGCTAAATTTTGAGAGGTTATCGCTTGCTTTAGATCTTTTGATTGTAAAAACGCTTTTGGCATTTTTACATTTTGTGATCAAACACCCAATGAAAACAGGGCTTAAGGATTTTCTTTTATTTGCGCGGTAAGTTATACTTCCGGCGTTTTTCCCAAAGGCTTTTGCGGCTAATGCCAAGCTTGTTAGCCAATTCTGTATCGGTGCAAGTAGAAGAAAAATGCCTGATCGCTTCTCTTTCATATTCTTGAATGGAAAGGAAAGTCGTGTGGTTGCTAAACAAATTTAGGGGTCTGTTGCCGCATCCAATGCTCACAATTTTAGGAAATTCTAGGGGTTCTTTATGGGTATAGGACAAAACAATAGGGCATGAACGGGCCAATTCTAACAATTTCAATTGCTCATCTTTTTTAAGCTCTTCTAAATGCATGATGTAAAAAGGGCGTTCTAGTTTGTCTTTATTCTTGTATAGTTCTTTCCAAGTGGTATCCTTTAAAGAGAAAAAAGAAAAATCCATTTGCCTTTCTTTAGCGTATTGCAATAAATAAGCGTTCGCAAGCTCTTGAGAGGGCGTGTGGATGATAAAGGGCGGCCGGTAAGAAAAATCTTTAGGCAAGGGCAATTCCGCATGGATAAAGTCTAAGTAATTTTCATAAAATCCTAGGCGAGCGGTCATTTCTTGGTAGGCTTTGTGGTATTGGATCTTACGCAACAATTCATCCATTTTAAAAGGTTTTAGAATATAATCTCTCGCTCCCGCTTGAATGGGTTTATTCACGCCATCTTCATTGACATGCGAAGCCATCATGATAATGATTTGCTTGGAATTATAACGCACAAAGTGTTCGCAACGCCCTTGAGTGCAAACTTTAGAAGAAACCAAAATCACATCATAAGGCTCTTTATTTTCTTCTGAAATGCTAGAGATGATCTCGCAAAAATGCCCTAAATCATGCAAATTATGCGAAATACTCCTGGCTAGCGCTAAATCGTCTTCAATGATTAAGATTTTCATTAATCGTTCCTTTTATCACATTTTAAAGTTTTTGCTTATAACGCATGCTCACATGCACTTGGACTAACAGCCCTTCTTGTTTGCCAATGAACCCCATTTTTTCCATAGTAGTGGCTTTCAAGCTGATTTGAGATTTTTCTAAACCCAAAAGTTGGCTCAAATTCTCTAAAATCGCCGGTTTGTAAGGAGTGATTTTAGGGATTTCGCTAAAGATGGTCGCCCCCATTTCAAACAATTCAAACCCAATGCTTTGAGAAAAATCCAACACGATTTTTAAAAGTTCTTTAGAAGAGGCGTTTTTATATTTGGGGTCATTATCAGGGAACCATTCGCCAATATCCCCCCCTTTAATCGCCCCTAAAATCGCATCAATAACCGCATGCAACAAAGCATCGCCATCGCTATGAGCCTTTAACCCAAACCCGCAATCCAAAACAACCCCCCCTAAAACCATAGGCTTATTTTTAATGAACGCATGCGTATCAAAACCCATGCCGATAAAAGTGTCCTTTGCTGGGTTGAAAAAGAGCGCGAAATGTTTCAAATCGCCGCTCGTGGTGAGTTTGTGCAAATTTTTACTGCCTTCAATATAACTCACACGATTAGGGAAAGCTTGTAAAATCGCGCTGCTTTCATCTTTAAAATCCCCTTGGTTTAGGGCTGATTGGAGCGTTTTGGTGTGGCTTAATTGCGGGGTTTGAATGAGTTTGATCGCCTCTCTATCTAAAGCCTCGTTATAATAGATCGCTGTGTCATAGCAAGGCAAGTAAGGAGCGATGCAATAATGGCTCGTTTGTTGGAGGGTTAAAAACAAACTTTTGAGCGTTTCAATATTGGCTAAACCCCTAGCCACATCGCTGGTGAGCGTGTAAGCGCTATCAATTACTTTTAAAGCGTTACGCACGGATTCTTGCCTTGATGCCCCGCCTTTTACAAGCTTGATTTTGGGGTAATGGCGTTGGATATAAACATAATCCAATCCGCTTACGACTAAAACGACTTCCTTAAAGTCTAGGGCTTCTTTAAAGCTTTCATACACGCTGAGCCATAAGGGGGTGTGGTTAGAGCGCAACCATTGTTTTTTAATCGTTTGAGAAAAACGCCTAGATTCCCCAGCAGCCAATAAAACAACGCTCGTTTGTTTGATAAGCGTTTCTAGCGTTTCTTTAGTTTCAAAAGGATCTTCTTCTAAACTTTCTAAAGAGAGTTTAAAAGCTTCCCCATTCACTCTAATCAAAGACATGCGACTAACGACCCACCCCTATCATTTCACCAAAATGATCCTATAACCTTGATTCAAGTCTAAAACTAAGAATCGTTTGGGTTTGCCTTTATACTTTTCTAAAGCATGGTTAAAATCCGCAACGCTTTTCACTTCAATCTCTTCAATTTTTGTGATGATATTACCTTGCCTAAAGCCAGCTTGCTCCGCTGGGGAATTTTCATTCACTTGAGAGACTAAAACCCCTTGAACATCATCGCTCAAACGCATAGACCTTTTGGTTTTTTGGGTTAAATCTTCTACTTGAAGCCCGTTCAATTGGCCTTGCACACCGTTTTGAGCAGAAATGGTTTCTTTTTTGTTAGGGTTTTTCCTTTCGGCAAGAGTGAGGGTGAAGGTGCGTTCTTTTTTGTCTCTAATGACTTTTAAGGTTACTCTTTGATTGGGTAGCATAGAGCCGATTAGATTTCTCAATTCGTTCGTGTTTTTAACCTTTTTCCCATTGACTTCAGTGATCAAATCCCACACCAAAATCCCTGCTTTTTTAGCCGGAGAGTCTTTTTCTACGCTAATGACCACCGCTCCTTCTTTATTGTCATAAGAATTTTGCAAATCGCCACTCAAATCTTGCAAGCCCACGCCCAAGTAACCTCTTTCAATTTTACCGGTTTTGATGAGCTGGGTTACAATATCTTTAACCATGTTAGAAGGGATGGCAAAGCCAATGCCGTGGTTACCGCCGGTTTTAGAGATAATAGCGGTATTGATCCCCACTAACCCTCCACGGCTATCAATTAAAGCGCCGCCGGAATTTCCAGGATTGATAGAAGCGTCTGTTTGAATGAAATTTTCATAGCTGTTGATCCCAATCCCGCTTTTATTGAGCGCTGAAACAATGCCTTGAGTAACGCTTTCGCCCACGCCAAAAGGGTTACCGATCGCAAAAACCAAATCGCCCACTAAAATATCATTAGAATCAGAGAATTTGATGGTGGGCAGGTTGTCTTTAGTGATGCGAATCACGGCTAAATCGCTTTCAGAATCGGTGCCTACTAAAGTGGCGGAATACTCTTTATTGCTCCCTGGAATGGTCACTTTAATCTTATCCGCGCCATCAATCACATGGTTATTCGTAACGATATAGCCATCTTTAGAAATGATGACGCCGCTGCCTAAAGCCCTTTCCATTCTTTCTTTAGGGATCATACCGCCCAAATCCCCAAAAAATTGTTGGAAAAAGGGGTCATTAAACACACCGCCACCTATAAAATTGTTTTTAATCTTCTTTTCAGTGGAGATATTTACCACCGCTTTAATAGAGTCCTTAATAGAATCGTGGTAAGAATAGATCGTATCCTCTTTAGAGGGGACGCTTATTCGCTCTTTCACTTTGGGCATGTTTTGGATTTGGATATTGCCCGCATTCAAGCTTAACGCTAAAGCCAAAGAGATAAAAAGGGTTTTTTTCATCATGGTTACTTCCTTAAAATGTGCTAAACTTCAAAATTAAAAAAAGATTATATCAAATCTTTTTTGTTATTTTCATTAGCTTTTTGTGTAAAATAGTATCCAATGTAACAAATAACAGCAAAAACAATCGTTAAAATCATCCCAATGCGTTGATCCTTATCCATAGCCGAACCAATCACGCCGATGACACACCCAGTGATCCCTATGAGTTGCAAAAAGGGCAGGAAAGGGGCTTTATAGGGCAAATCCTCTAAAGAATGCCCGGCTTTTAAGTATTGCTTGCGGAAAGAATATTGCGAAATGGACACGCTAACCCACACAATAATCACCGTGAAACTGATCACATTAATCAAAGCTTCCACGACATTTTCTTTGGCATAAATTTGGACTAAAAGCCCTATGAGAGAAAAAGAAAGGGAAAAAAACATCGCATAAGTGGGCGTGCCTTGTCGGTTGAGTTGGGAAAAAACCTTAAAAAACATCTTTTGTTTGGACAGCCCATAAATCATGCGACTCGCTCCATAAAGCCCTGAATTAGCGGTAGAAAACATCGCCGTAATGATAACAGCGTTCATTATGTCAGCCACATAAGGGATACCCATGCCAATAAAGGGCAAGTTGATGCGTTCTAAAGCGCTCACAAAAGGGCTTTGCACGATAGAAGAATCGCTCATGGGTAAAAAAACAGAAATGACAAACACAGAGCCTAAAAAGAAAAAGACAATCCGCCACAAGGTCGCTTTAATCGCTTTGGGCATCACCTCGCTAGCGTTTTTAGTCTCTCCTACAGCCACCCCAATCACCTCTGTGCCAGTGAAAGCAAAAATGACAGCGAGCATCGCGCTAAAAACCGCTGCGCTCCCGTTAGGGAAAAACCCCTTATCGCCAAAATGGAAGTTATCAAAAATAGAACTAAACCCATGCAAATAGATTTGATAAATGATCCCAATCGCACCAATGCCTATAAAAGCGATCACCGCTAAAACTTTAATTAGGCTAAAGAAAAACTCGCCCTCGGCAAAAATTTTAACCGAAAAAAAGTTTAATAAAAAAACTAACGCAATGCATAAAATAACCCAATAATGGATAGGAATACCCGCAAACCAGCGTTGCATGAGCATGCCTATAGCAATATATTCTAACGCAACCGTGATCACCCAGCCAAGCCAATACATCCAAAAAACCATATAGCCCGTGCCAGGGCCTATGAATTTAGCCGCATAATCCCCAAAGCTTCCCGTAGTGGGATAAACGCTAGCCAATTCGCCTAAAGAGAGCATGATGCAATAGACCACAAGCCCTCCAAAACCATAAGCGATCAAGGTCCCTAAAGGGCCAGCGCTCGCAATATTACCCCCAGTGCCTACAAAAAGCCCTGTGCCGATCGCTCCCCCAAAGGCAATCATTAAGAGATGGCGCATTTTCATGTCTCTTTTAAGTTCGCCTTGTTTTTGCGTGGTATTTTGATGCGTTATCTTTTGATTGTCCATGCGACACCTCCTTAGATTGAAAATAAAAATAGCTTGAATTATAACAAAAATAAAATAAAATGATTTTTTTAATTGAATATTGAAAATAAAATTTAAAAAAAACGAAAGAATGCTAAAGTTAATGTTTATCAATATTTGATGAGAGCGGATTTTTAAGGTATTTTCTTAAAGAACGCTAAAAACTTCTTTTAAAACATTAAGATTTATAATATTTAATCGTGTAATCTATCCCCGAATAAAGGGTTAAAAAAACCGCTATGGCCACAAGCACATAAGAGTAAGTTAAATTGGCTAATAAAGCGCCAATCGCCACGACTTGAGACACGGTTTTATACTTGCCTAACGCATTGACAGGAATATCCTTTTTTTCATTAGCGGCTAAGACTCTAAGCCCTGAAATAAAAAATTCACGCCCTAAAATCACAAACGGGATCCACGCATTCACACGATCCAAATAAACTAACCCTAAAAACGCGCTCAAAATAAGGATTTTATCCGCTAAAGGGTCAAAGATTTCCCCAAAGCGCGATTTGGCTTTATAGCTTCTAGCGATGTAGCCGTCCAATAAATCCGTGAGCGCGGCAAACAAAAAAACCAATGAAGAGATCATGTTGATGTGAAAGGGGGTTAAAAAACTGAAATAAGTGTGCGTGTTTAACAATAAAAATAATAAAAATAAGGATAAGACAATGCGTAAAATCGTTAAAAAATTAGGCAGGAGTTTTAAAACTTTCATGCTTTCAAAAAGACTTGTGAAAAATTCAAAAACGCACGCCCCAAAAAGCCAAGCGCCACACACATTAAAATCACAGCGATCGTTAAAAAAATGATAACTAACGCTTGCACTAAAACCCCTAAAAGAGCCAGCATGAAACTAAAAAGCAATAACCTAAAACCGCTTAAAAAAAACCTTTCTTGCGTGTAAAGGCTCAATTCTCTATAGAGTTTGTGCAAATAAAAAATAGAAACACCATTACCGATTAGTGAAAGGGCGTTACTGGCGTTAGGGACAAGATAGCTTAAAAGAGCGCATAAAATCACCGCCAAAAAACTGAAAGCAAAATTTTCAAAAAACCCTAAATGGTGCGTGATTTTAGAAAGCTTATAAAAACCAACCGCTCCGGCAATAAACCCAAGCGCGCACAAAAAAAGAGACAATAACACGATATAAGCCAATTGATTATTGAAGAGGTTAGAAATTTGAAACGATTTCGCTCCGCTTGAAACAAGAAAAAGCACCAACAAAACAGCCCCACACAAAGGGGCGAAGAAATAGCCCAACAAGCATTTTTTAATGAATTGCAACTCTTTATTTTGGTGGATATGGATAATGTTTTTCAAAAAAAATCTTTATTTAAAAGTGGTCCCGCCATCTACAACGATCGTTTGCCCTGTAAGCCAACCGCTTTGGGTCTCATCGCATAAAAAATAAGCCGCTCCGGCTAGATCGTTAGGATTGCCCATGCGTTTTAGGGGCGATTGCTCTTCTACTTTTTCTTTAATCTCCACATAATCAGGGAAGGCTTTCAAAGCGTCCGTATCAATAGGCCCGCCACTAACCGCATTCACTCTAATGTTAAATTCGCCTAAATCCACAGCAGCGTATTTGACCATGGTTTCTACGGCATTTTTAGAATTGCCATGCCCAGCGT